>JAUCGB010000007.1 GCA_030377895.1 Anaerolineales bacterium HSG24 | reverse complement strand
CATGGTCAAATGTTGAATGGCGACGGCGGTGGGCGAGGGATCCTCAAACGGGCGTTGACCAGTCAACAGTTCGTATAAAATCACGCCCAACGAGTACAAATCTGACAGAGAGACCGCATTTGCCGAGCGACGGGCCTGCTCTGGAGCGATATAGTGGGAACTGCCGAACGCCTTGCCCAACGAGCCTTGCTCAACATCTAAGGCCAAGCCAAAATCGGTCAGCACCACTCGCCCATCGCTTGCCACCATGACGTTGGAAGGCTTGACATCTCGATGGATAACCCCTTTTTTATGGGCATAATCAAGGGCTTGAGCAATGGCTCGCCCCAGTCGAATTACCTCTATGTGGGGAATGAGTTCTTGTCGTTGCTGATACTCATCAATTAGTCCCCGTAAATCAGAGCCATCGATGAGTTCCATGACAAAATAGTAGAGTCCGTCTTCATCATCGGCATAGAAGATTTGCACAATATGCTCATGTCGCCATGTGGCTACGGCCCGCGCCTCATGGACGAATCGCTTGGCGTAGGCTGGGTCGCCGCGATGACGGGCATCAATTACCTTAATGGCGACGGGGCGTTCTAGTTTGACATCCCGCCCATAATAAACTTGGGCCATGCCACCGCGTCCTAATAAACGCTCAACTACAAAGTTTGCTAATGTTCGTCCGATGAGTGGGTCTTTTGACATAAAAATATCTCCAGTGATACGTGATGTGAAGGTTTAGGGTAAAGTTTGATAGCTAAAGGAGTGCAAAAGCTACTATACTCCTTTATTTTCGGAACGTTCTCACACCTCACGCGTCACTCGCCGATAGAGCCAGACCACGAATAGGGCAAACAGCATGGTCAGGCTGGTGATGATGAGTTGGAGGATTAACTGTACCATACGATCAGCAGATAGACCAGTCAGGCCAAGTTGGCTGATGAGTGGCCCGAAACCGATCCATGTTAAGAACGCGCTGGTTTTGCTGCTGATATCTTTGGCAGCTGAACACGTCAAATCAGTGCCATCCCACCAATCATGTTCTTTTTTGATAATGCCGGATATTCATCCGGTACAGAGATTAGCGCATCATGATTTATTATTTTACTTAGGTAAAATTGCATTTTTTACTCCTACTGATGAATTAAGCCAATGGTAAACAGCATATTGCCTGCCTGTTTCGGGATGGTCAACTTGCCGATAAAATGCCGCTTATGTGGTATTCGATAGATAATATCGTAGCACAGTCTTTAGACTGTGTACGGCACAGGCTGAAGCATGTGCTACATGTCTCGGCTTACGTTGATAGCACTACCGAATTGTTTTCATCTTAAATCTCAACTACTTTTTTGCTTTTTTCGCTCATAACTCGTCGCTTCCAATCCTGGGCGTAATTCGTTCAGATGGTTCTCCGTTTGAGCCTTTTTCTCAGCCACATAAATTTTCTTTTTAGCCTTTTTCTTAATGACTTTGATGCTTTTAGCCTTAAACCGTTGCTGTTGCCGGTCTGCTACTTGAACATCGGGCGGTAGTTCTTCCATCAACTCAGCCCGTAGAGCAGGGATGTTTTCGACCAGACAATGAATCTCATGGGCTATATCCCACAACTGAGACTCATCCTCAACGGTGGCTATCTTTTCGGCTAACTGAGCAAGCTCGGCCTTGACCGTAGCCTGCTCAGATTCAGTCAGTTGTGACATCAGATAAACCCGATTTTCAAACATTGTTTTTAACAACAGATTGGCACTGTCTACCATTGTATCTAAATCCATTGAGTTATCTCCTCGTGTTTGTCTCATATTATTGATAAGTTTGCTTACATCGGTTTGAGGAGCGGAGCGAAAGGACGATTTGATGGTTTGATGAGCTAAACCATTAACCTGAAAGCCAGCCCAATAGTATGGATGCTGCCGATAGCCGCGCTGACGTACCATCAACATGGCCTGTTGCATGGCCTGAGCCGGTGAGGCTTGGTCGGCGATATGGTTATAAAAATTACTAAATAGTTCAAAGGTGGCCGCGTCATCAACCCGCCACAGACTGGCTATCACCGTCTCCGCGCCGGCGGTCAGCATGGCTTGCAACAGTCCGACATGCTCCTCGCCTTGGCGAATATCCATCTGTCCACTGCGACAGGCGGCCAATGAGACCAATTGTGTTTGGCTGAGTTTTAAGTTGGTGATAATCTGCTGAATTGTCAACCATTGATTACCAGCCAAGGCTAGACCTGATTGCTCCGGTTGATCAGAATCAAACTCGCCATGACAACTGAGATGCAACACCTGTTTATTCTGCGCCCGTTTAATCACCTCATCTGGTGTGGCCTGCTCATCTTTCAATAACTCCGAAGGTTGAAAACATTGGGCGATGGCTTCCGCTTCATACAGAACGTTGTGCAGATACTCCTCACCTTGACCGGGGTAGGCCACGCTCAACATGGCGGGCGAATTTGCGTCGGTAAAACGGGCTTCAGCCTGTTCAGTCTCGCACTGCCTAAAGGCCGTGTTACGTTTAGTCTGTTCATGGGCCACATGCAAGGCGGTTAGGCTTGGCACAAAGGTGACGGTGTAATTATCGGCCAGATAACGTCCCGCCGGATTACAGGCCGCGCTCAAGGGCAACAGGTGGAGTTGGGCAAACGGGGCCATGATGATCGGCTTATCAGGCGATAGATACTTTTCGAGAGGGGCTATCACGGCTTGATACAGTTTTGGTAAGCATGAGAGACTCAGCTTGCTCCGACCCGTGCCAGTTGGTAGTTCCACCCCTTTGACCCAATCCAGCAGGTTTTGGATGAGGCTGTCGGTTAGGTCGGGCAAAGGCACGTAATGGATTTTAGATTGCTGGTTGAGCGATTTTCCACTATCCACTATTCTCTGTTCACTATCCACTATCCCACTATCCTCTACCACAAAAGCACACCAGCCGTAGTCATCCGATGACTGGCTGGTGGCATGCTGATAGAACTCGATGAGGGTGGCTTGCAGGTCGGTGGCGAGTTGGCTGGCTTTGGCGGTGGTCAGTTCGGGGACGCTGAGGGTGGCGGTTAGGATAGGGGAGAGGGTCTGCATCTTTTGCCACAGTTGGTTTTCTTCTTGCTCCAACAGTTGCAGGCGACCCATTAGCTCCGATTGACCAGCCTCTAGCTGTTGCTCGATCTGCTCAATATCCTGTCGCAATTGGCGGGCGGTGCGTAAGAGTTGCCCAAAGGGATTGTCACTTTGTTCAATCTCGCGGGTCAGGTTGGTCAGGTCGGTCAGTTGTTTAACAAAGGCTCGACCTTTGGCGGTGGTGGCATATTCAAAGGCTTTGTCCCATTGTTTATCAACTATATTGCAATAAACCAGCAGTTGATAGACCTTCGTACTTTGGGCCGACAGGCTTTGTTGCGTCTCCTGTGAGGGTTGCCGTCCTCGTAATTTTTGTAATGCTTCATGCACTCTAGCCAGCGCAATACGAGCTAAGGTGTACTCTTGATGCAAATAATGGTCTTGCCCCTCCTGCCACACTCGTTGATAGAAATCTTGCGGTGGGCGAGTGTTGCGGAGATGGTTCAGATGATCCCGATACCCTTTGATGGCCTGTTGACGTTCAATCTCGGCCAGTTTTCGGTCAATATCCTCAATCCGTCCCAATATTTTCCGCACATCCAGCTTAACCCGTTGGCGATTGATCCGCCTGCGGATAACAAGGTCGCCCTCTTTGAGACAATCCCATAGCTCCTCTAGTTCAATCTCACCCTGACATTCCGGCAGAGGGATGACGGCCAACAGCTCAAGCCCTTCAAAACTATCATGAATCACCTCAAACTCAGCTCGCAACCGGCGTAAAAATTTCCCACTAGCGGGCATGTTCGCCACATCAGGATAAACGGTCAGCGTAATTTTTGTAGCATTGGCTTTAACCACCGCCTGGATACTGTCGTTGACCAGCAGGACTCCTTTTTGCCAGTAGCGGTTCTGGTCGATAAAGGGATGAACTCGTACAATAAACCGAGCCATGATGCTATCAGGCAAAACATGGTAGCTATATTCAAACAAAATCGGCTCTGGTAGATCAACGGCCAAGGACGTTTGAGAGTTTCGCGGTTCTAAATCGGGAGGTATGGGCGGCAACAGGGTCGGGATGAGCCATTGTTGATTGGTCTGCCCCTCAAAGTCGAAGCAGAGTTCAAACTTTCGCATCATCTCAATCAGGAACCAGTGCCGCTCTGGGGGATACCGTTGCGGCACTAGGGTGGGGTGTTCGGCCAAGATGGTCGGCAACTGCTCAAAGGTCAACACGCCCTGCTGGTTATCTTTGAGCGACTTGTTGGTGATGATGGCATACACCCCCTCCGTGACCCAGTGGGGATTAAGCACATTGGTATCTTTGAGCCGCTTGTCATCCTGAAAGTTCAACACCACCCCCAAGTCGTGCAGGAGGCCAATCAAGAGGCGTTGTTCGCTTTTTTTGCTAATATCATGGTTCTGGCAGATCGTTTCATACTCATCGTAGCCGATGAAGTCACGCTCGTTACTCGCGTCCAACTCATTCTCTGAGTCCAACTCAGCCACCGAGTTCGAATAATGATGTTGGGTAGCCATCGTCTCCAACTCGGCCTTAACCTTTAGCCACTGTGCCGGAATTAAATCCCGCACATGGGGCAGGCTGTCCAGCACATGGGTAATGGTGTCCCGCAACGCAGCGATGCCATGCCCCGTGGCGCAGGAGGTATCGAGGAAGGTTTGAATCATGGGGTAATCTTGTTGCAGTTGTTGACGGTTTAGGTCGAGTTTAATCTGGTCAGATTTGTTGCACACCACCACAATCGGTGAATCACCACCGAAACTCTGCACCAGTTTGAGCCAATACTCCAGCCGACTGCCAAACAGTCCCCGCCGACTATCCAACACGATTAAATAAAGCGTCCGTTTGGTCATAAAAAACTGGTGGGTAGCATGCATAATCTCCTGCCCGCCAAAATCCCATACGTTTAACAGGATTTTGGATTGGCGATTGGCGATTGCCGATTTTGGATTGACTGCGTTTCCGTCATCCCCCACCTGCCAGCCTTCAATATTAATGCCTTCGGTGATCGGTTCGTGGGGGTCAAAGGCGTTATGAATGAGCCGTTTGACTAGCGAGGTTTTGCCGACCTCTCCCTGCCCGACGAGGACGAGTTTGGCTTGGTTGAGGGGTTCTTTGCGCTCTTGGAAGTAATAATCGAGGATGGCTTGGGCGTTTGGTTCACCCCAATGACCAATCCAATCCGGTTCTTCACCCAAAATCTCTGGCGGGATAGCCAGTTTGGGGTTGTAATGCAGGGCCAAGTGGGTTAAGTGAGTCAGTTGTGCAACCTCCGCTGGCAACTCACTCAGTTGATTCCAACGGAGGTCAAGCTGTTGCAGGCTGGTCAACTGGCCGATCTCGGCTGGCAACTCGCTCAGTTTATTATCACTGAGGTAAAGCTGTTGCAGGCTGGTCAACTGGCCGATCTCGGCTGGCAACTGGCTCAGTTGATTATTCATGAGGACAAGACGTTGCAGGCTCGTCAACTGTGCAATCTCCGCCGGCAACTCGCTCAGTTGATTATGGCTAAGGTCAAGCTGTTGCAGGCTGGTCAACTGTCCGATCTCCGCTGGCAACTCGCTCAGTTGATTATGGCTAAGGTCAAGCTGTTGCAGGCTGGTCAACTGTCCGATCTCAGCCGGCAACTCGCTCAGTTGATTATGGCTAAGGTCAAGCTGTTGCAGGCTTGTCAACTGGACTATCTCTGCTGCCAACTCACTCAGTTGATTCCAACGGATGTCAAGCTGTTGCAGGCTTGTCAACTGGACTATCTCTGCTGGCAACTCGCTCAGTCTATTTCCATACAGGTTAAGGTGTTGCAGGCTGGTCAACTGTCCGACCTCCGCTGGCAACTCGCTCAGTCGATTATCATTGAGGTCAAGCTGTTGCAGGCTGGTCAACTGTCCGATCTCCGCTGGCAACTCGCTCAGTTCATTAGAACTGAGGTAAAGCTGTTGCAGGCTCGTCAACTGTCCGATCTCCGCTGGCAATTCGCTCAGTTTATTAGAACTGAGGTAAAGCTGTTGCAGGTTGGTCAACTGTCCGATTTCGGCTGGCAATTCGCTCAGTTGATTATTCCATAGGTCAAGCTGTTGCAGGCTGGTCAACTCTCCGATCTCCGCTGGCAACTTGCTCAGGCGATTTTTACTGAGGGAAAGCTGTTGCAGGCTGGTTTGGTGGGCGCGTTTAATGGCTTGTAAGGCTCGTTGGCAGGCTTCGTCCTGTTTGGCCTTTTCGAGGGATTCGGGGGATATTTGGAAGTGCCTTTCTTTTTTGTCGGCATCGCTTGAGCCGGTTACGAACTGGATTAGTTTTTTGAACATGGGTGTTCTCCTGTGGTACAACAGCGAATGATATGACCGCTAATCTAGGGACGGTACAGCGAATTTAGAAAATAACGAGACCAATTCGCTTATTTTTCATGCATGTGTTTTTCAGCGTTATTTTATTCACCAAATGGCGAGTCAAGACCCAACGCAAAATTGATAGCCTGTTTAACTTCGATCATTCTTTCAGACGACAGACGTGTAATTATCTGTCCTATTTTGGACTGAGCAACTGTTTGCAAATTATCCGCGCTAACCGTACATTCCGTCAACATGCCATCCTGTTGACTTAAAAAAACTTGCGATGGAATATCACGAATAGTGGTTGTGATTGGCGCTACGGTCACGGTGTTGAGTAGCCCAATCGTTGCATTCCGAGTCAAAATCAGCACAGGACGGCGTTTATCGGGCGGTTTGAAAGTGTACCATCTGACCTCACCTCGTCTCATGCCATTCATCTCCCCATACTTGTTCATCCTCCCAAATATCAAACTCATCCGGCTGAACAGGATACTTGGCATAACCTTCGGCCTGTTTTCTTTCCATCTCAAGAATTTTATGTTTCTGAGTAGAAATATTTTCAGAGGTGTGAGGCTTGAATAGGGTCAAGATAAGTTCAAGAAATATATTGACCAACCAAGAATCTTGGCCTGTAGCGAGATTCTTCATCTGAGGTTTTAAGTCCCCTTCATGTAACGTCAATAGCTCCATCAACCATTTAGGTAAGGAAATGGTATTATCATTAGAGTTTTTAATGACAATAGTCATAGAATGTAATTCGTTTTCGTCAGTAATACTCGTCATTTCTTCAATGATCTTTTCTCTCAAAGCGGGTATGTTTGCTTCGAGGTTTGGTGATATGGATGAGGTTTCTAACATTAGTCACTCCTTACATTTTGAGATTTGTTGTGTTATGACCGCTAATCTAGGTGGCGCGAATTGGGGTGCGGGGTTGGAATATTTACTCTCCAAATCATCTCGTGTGGACTGCCATAAGGTATCTACATCTAACGGTTTTCCCTCACGGCGTTTCAAAATCCTGTTTGACAGGGCCTCACTTTTGGCTAACCAAAGCTGAAACGGGCTTTTGTCAGGGACAATTGCTTGCCGAGCCTCAATCTCTCGCAAACGTTCCCATCCCAACCGAAAATAAAGAACAAAACGGTATAATTCAATCAACTCATCATCGGAGATGCGCTTAATTTCTTCAATAACTTTTTCTCTCAAAGCGGGTATGTTTGCTTCGAGGTTTGGTGATATGGATGAGGTTTCTAACATTAGTCACTCCTTACGTTTTTGGATTTGTTGTGCTATGACCGCTAATCTAGGTGGCACGAATTGGGGTGTGCGGATGAGATTAGCGAGTAGTTAGATTAGCGGTCATAAGGGCATGGATTGATGGTCATATCTGGTTTCATGCCAGAGCCATGTCAAATTCCGCTAAGGGGAATGATATAGACCGTTGAATCATTTCACGATGTTGAGCAATCAATTCAAGACGTTTGTATATCGGGGCATCAAAATATTGTTCACCACACCGATTACAGACCCATGCCGGAACATTTTCGATATAGATAATCTCGTTTCTAAACCGGAATCGGGCTAATATTCGTCCTTGTTTCATAACACCTATACAAAATTCACATTTATCTTCCATTTTGTCACCTCTTTATTCCGCGTACGCGGTGATAATCAGTAAATTTCCAGACAACATAAAACGACAGACAACATAGGCAGGTCGATTATCAGTACTATTTCCCAATATTACATATCGTCTACCTCGTGAGTCTTGGGTCAATTTTTGAACAATTTTACCAGTGTTAATGATATGTTCAATATCAATCACAAGCAAATCATCATCAGCCATTTCTTCATTAGCGTGGGCAGTAATACGGTATCGTTCCTCATAAATGGCTCGTTTCATTCGTTCAATTGGATTCATTCTTGCCTCATTATGATTAAGTTAACTCATCGTTGGCTAAATCATCCAACAATCTTCGCTTTGGATACAATCGCCCCCAAACACCATAAAACGCCATCAATGACTGTGTTTCTGGGTATAGCCTGCTTCGTCAAAAACGAGGCAAACTCACGATTGAAGGTCGTATGGTCAGCCAAACTGTACAGGGTTTGTTGATAGTCAGGCGGGATAGACAGATTGCTGGCCTTGACCAAATCAAACAGAATATTCAACCCATCAACAATCGTGGCTGTCGTATCGGTATCTTTACGCGCCAACATATCCAACATCATGGCAATATCATACACCGCATCGACTTCTCCGGTCAATTGGCATGAACGGTTCAATTCACATGAACTGTTGAGGAACTGTGGGGCTGAGTTTGGATTGCTAAAAAAAAGTAAATACCCATCTTTTGATAATGGTTCATCCACCTCACCCGGAAAAATGAGAGTGTATAGGTCAGGCCCGTCGGCAGTCGGGTTGATAGAAAATCCGACGAGCCATGCTTGTTCTTCTAGTGGGGTATTCATTTATCATATACCTCATTCAAAATGACGGTCAGCATATTTTCTGAGCCGATTAAATTCGGAGCGAGGGCCTGTCTTATAGTTGGATTAGCGGTCATAAGGCATATCCAAGGTATCAACCTGTAACTTCTTGTTCTCAATTCGCTGTACGATTATGATAACTCAACATCATCGTTGGCTAAATCATCCAACAACACATCAAAGAATTGAGCAATCTTATAGGCGATGGTGACGGTGGGGATACTCTCGCCACGTTCAATGCGGGCAATATAACCATAACTGGCATCAACAGCATTTGCTAAATCACGCAATGTTATACCTTTGCTGGTGCGTAAAAATCGTAATTTTTCACCAAATTGACTCATGTAAAAAAAACCAGTTGTAATTTGACAATCTGTTAAACGTAGTGTATATTATGATTTGTGTTATATATAACACAAATCCAATTTTAAAAAGGAGGTATCCGTGAGCACTGAACCAACTCACAAACTGTTAGGTCAATGGAAACAACATGAGCTAGAATTGGAACGGGCTATGGGACAGGTGTTACAACATATCGACCGTTTGGACGGGGATAACGACACTGGCAAAATCAGCCGTACCCAACTCGCACAAGCGGTAAAAGAAATCAACCGTACCCTAACCAAACTCAGCCAAGATGTTGAGGCTTTAAAAGCCCACACCAACATGCCCTCTCGTAAAAAACCAGGCCGGTCGCGCTCAGCCGATTCATCAAGCACCGATTAAGCGCGACCATTAATCAAACGTAAAAACGTTCAACAAGGCACAGGGAGATACCTGTGTCTTGTTTTTTATAATAGTGGTTGTTGAACAATCAGGCAACTTTTTGGGGACACGAATTGGAGTGCGTACTACCGCCCCTACGATGTCGAAACGCGCAACTTATTTAATTCCGATTCTTAATTAACGTGGAGTAAAAACAGTCTGAAAATGGTAACATAAAGGCTAAATTAAGGCAACTGATAAGGAGCGGAATGGGAATATCATTAACTCGATATCACAATGCCAATTAGACCAATTAATGGTATAATCAGGCGGTATTTAATTAAATTAAGGCAGTTTACTTAAGGAGACAAACATGGAGTATTTCGATGACCCCATCATGGTCAATGGCTCGGTGGCAACTGATGGGGAGTTAGATGTTGACCAACTGACTTGGCAAGAACAAACTTACTCAATCATCTCCATCGGGCGACAATGGGACACGGAAACGGGTCGCCATGTGTTGGTTGAAGCGGTGGGAAATATTAGGTTTGAGGTGGCCTTAGAACGTAGCAGTTTAACATGGCGACTTAAACGAGTATGGCGAAGTCAGGCAATGGCCTAACAAATTATCAGTACACCACAATCAAGATAATACCTTAAAAACAGCTTTTTTCCATTTGGGTGGTACGTGATCCAGACCTGACAGCCTACAGTTAGCCAAAACTTAGTACCCGACAGGAAATTTAGTCTGAACTAATTAACACAGAGGATCACAGAGTTTCACAGAGAAAAAGCGAGTTATTCTTTCCTCTGTGAAACTCTGTGTCCCTCTGTGTCCTCTGTGTTACTGTTTTAACTTTCTCGAAACCAGTTTGTCGGGTAGCAAGAGCCAAAAAAGGGTAGTCCTGCATAGGTAGTGGTCAGCTACCCGCAAGTTTAGAACTTGCGGGTAGCTAACCTGCACCATTACCCAAAAAAGTTCTCGCCAATAGCCTGACAATAAACTGAAAAAGATTATCTGAAAGACTGTATCATCCAAATGGAAAATTTTTAACACTTATGACTAAAAGAAGAACCTTAACCGGCACATTTTCAGCATTTACCGAACAACTATCTGTCGAAAATAAAGAAAGTTCGGTCAGTAAATTTGGTACATTTGGCGGGGTATTTACTCCCAACGTATTGACTATTTTGGGAGTCATCATGTACCTCCGTCTTGGTTGGGTGGTGGGTAACGCCGGATTGTTAGGCGCGATTGTGATTATCTTAATGGCTAAGATAATCACAATTTGCACAGGTCTTTCTATGGCCTCCATTACCACCAACATCCGCATTGGCGCGGGCGGCGCGTATTCGATTATCTCCCATTCGTTGGGATTGGAGGCTGGTGGCAGTATTGGGATCCCGCTCTACATCGCCCAAACCTTATCCGCCGCGCTCTACATTATCGGCTTTACCGAAGGCTGGCTCCGGGTATTTCCTAGCCATCCGGGCCTAGCGGTTTCGTTAATGGCCTGGCTTATTCTAACCACTATATCGTATGTGAGCGCGCAATTTGCCATCCGCCTTCAGTATCTGATTATGACGGTGATGGCCGTCTCGTTAGTCTCTTTTGTATTCACTCCCATCCCGATTAAACCTATGGAAGAGATAGTTTGGATTGGCAGCTTTGAGGATGCGAGCTTCTGGCAAGTATTTGCCGTTTTCTTCCCCGCCGTAACCGGAATTATGGCCGGGGCCAATATGTCGGGCGATTTAGAAGATCCGCGACGATCCATTCCCTTAGGCACGTTAAGTTCCGTCGCGGTTACCTTGATTATCTACATCTCTTTGGCCGTAGTGTTAGCCTTGGTCTCCACTCCAGACGAGATGCGTATCAATCAAATGGTAATGGTCGATTCTGCTCGCTGGGGTGGGGCAGTTGTGGCCGGGATTATGGGAGCCACCCTCTCCTCTGCCTTGGGCAGTATGCTTGGCGCGCCCCGTATTCTCCAAGCCTTGGCCGAGCAGAAAACCGTTCCCTTTTATGATATCCTGTCTATCAAAACATCCCGTAACGAGCCGGGGAATGCCATCATCCTCACCAGCGCAATCATCTTCGTTGCACTGATTATCGGCGACCTGAACGCCCTTGCTAGCCTCATCACCATGTTCTTTTTGATTACCTACGGCATGTTAAATGTGGTTGTTTTCTTACAACAAAGCATCAAAATAATCAGCTTCCGGCCTAGTTTTAAGATACCTCGCATAGTTCCCCTATTTGGCGGGATAAGTTGTATTTTTATGATGTTTTTTATCGATCCAATCTTTAGTGTGTTTGCAATTATGACCATCATCAGTGTCTATATTTGGCTCATGCGCCAAGAACTTGACGCTGATTGGGGTGATATTCGGGGCGGGTTGTTTGTAGCCCTAGCGGAACGAGCCTCACGTATGGCCGAGAAATTTCCCAAACACCATATCTCATGGAAGCCTGACCTGCTTGTGCCAATAGACGATCCTAAAATGTGGGCTGGCTCACTCCTGTTCGTCAAAAATATTACCTATCCATCGGGAAGTATCTTCGCCTTCAATGTTACTCAAGAAGACCATGACATCGAAGATAAGGCATTACATGATATTCTCTTGCCCTTAAAGCAACAGGGAATTCTAGTTAATTCAGTCGTAATTGATGGTAACCGATTTTTACATGGGGCCAAGACGGTGATTCAGACCTTACGGGGAGGCGCGTTTCGACCAAATACCCTGTTTTTAACGATTAGCAGAGATATACTCACCAGTTCGTATGGACGAATCACTCCCAAAATAGAGGATAAACAACATCTACTGAATGAACTAGTCAGAATCGCCACTCGATATGAGATGGGGCTTATCTTGATGTACCAGCATCCGCAAATCGCGTTTGGCATGCAACAAGAGATTAACCTGTGGCTACGAGATAAAAGCCCCAACTGGCATTTGGCGATGTTAATCACCCTACAATTACAAGCAAATTGGAATGGTACGATTAATTTGATTACTGTGGCCAATAATCAAGATGAAGCCTCTTTATATGAGTTCTTGGAATTTTTGAGCGATCAAGCTCGTTTGCCCTCTACAACCAAGTTTCATGTCCTACTGGGGTCATTTAGCGAGGCCCTAGAAACCGCTCCCAGAGCGGATTTGAACATCTTCGGCTTATCGTTAGGTAAGGTGCCGTTTAACTTTGTGCGCCAATCGTCAGAGACTCTAAAATCCTCTTGCCTGTTTGTGAAGGATTCTGGCCAAGAAAACGCGCTGGTTTAGCGAGGAAAGGAGGAACATAAGATTCATCAGTTTTCCCTTTTGCCAACCCACCCCAATTAGTCTACAATACGGCTATCAACTTAAGGTGCGATAAAAAGATAAAACTGACGCTAACGGAAACTTTGGCGGGAACACTACAACGGATACTTCAAAACTCAACGGATATATTTCGCCAATAACAGGGTTTCTTTGCTATTTACGGTGATTATATCGGATAAAAACTATCCGTTTCGTAGTTAAGTATCCGTTGTAGTGTTGATTCCGGCTAAACCAAAGAAAAAGTTAGCATCAGAGATAAAAGGCTATGGTTTTCGTGGGTCACCACTCTAGCCGACGCATCACATTTTACACCCATGCCACCATACATTCTATTTGGACTTGTTTTAGCCGCGATATACGGCACAATTTTCTATATTTGGCAAGGTCAGCAACTCATTGATCTAGTTCTCTATCTATTAGTAGCCCTTGTTGGCTTGGCGGTGGGGCAACTGCTCGGCCTGACCTTTGCCTTCGATTTTGTGATGATTGGCCCGTTATATATTGTTGAAGGAACAGTAATCAGTTGGTTGAGCCTCTTCGCGGCTCGGTGGCTCAAGATTACCACTGAAAACCAACCCCCGATATAAAACCAATCGGCTAATGTGACAGATTTTTAAGAATGTGTTACCATGTGGCTTGACGTACCAAAAAATCTATAGGTGAACAACCTCAAAAGTTTGTCGATTCATCGAGTTACAATTTTTTGGACACGAATTAACATAGAAAAACACAGATAACAAAATAATCCGGTAGTCCTGCACAAGTAGTGATAGGAAATCCGGAGTGCAAGGCTTGCATGCAAGCTTTGCACTCCTCTCACTACATCTGTACCACTACCAATAATCCGTGTTTATCCGTGTTTATCCGGGTACAAAATCTAACCTTATGAGAAACGATAAACTTCTGCAATCTTATGCCAACAGAAAATAATGTTTCCCAAACAACCGATACTCAACCTGCCTCGTCGTTAAGCAAAATTGAAGATAAGACCGACCTGACTGAACGTGGCAACTATCCACCCGAAAATAAGTACCCCGAACTCACCACTAAGCCGCAAGACAAAACAGCCATAATTGTAGCGGTGATTGTGGCAATATTAGCCCTGATCGGCTTTGTGGGGTTGACCTACCTGTTATATAGCTATCCCGTAGTCACCCAAATTTTACGAGATATTGTGATTATCTACCTCGGTTTTGCAGTGGTTTTGATTATGGTGATCTTGGTCGTTTTAACCGCAGTCCTGCTCTACTTGGCCCTAAAAGTGAACGATCTGGTGCAGTTGCTCAACCGAGAAATCAAACCAATTCTAGTCAATATGCAAAGTACCATTGCCGAACTACGTGGCACCACCTCGTTCATTAGTAACAAGGCAGTTCAGCCTGTGATTGAAACTGTCAGCATTATGACTGCTACTCGGAAAGTACTTAAGTCGATATTCTGGGAATGATACTTGCTACCCGACAAACTGGTTTAGGGAAGGCTAAAACAGACGCTACGCGTACAAAGGCAGAGGAAAAAATAAGGCTCTATTTGCACGCTAGTGAGCCAAAAATAAATCGCTTTTTCTCTGTGAAACTCCGTGTATCTCTGTGTTAATTATGTAGTTCAGGCTGTCGGGTACTAAGTCGATAAAACAATAATCCGACTAGTTGTCGGATAAAGGAGTGTGACACATGTTAAGTAGTATAAAATCGTTTTTTATTGGGTTTTTAATAGGCGGATTGATAGGCATAGTGGTCGCCTTGATGATGGCTCCGCAATCGGGCGAAGAAACCCGCTCTATCCTGAAAGATAAGGGATTGGAGTATAAAGATTTGGCAGAAGAGGGAGCCTTGATAGCCCGCCAACGCGGAACCGAAGCCATGGAAAAAGGCCGAAGCTCCGTCGTCGATACCGTGCAACAAGGTAAATCGAATATCACCGATACCGTCAATCGGCGTGGATTAGGGCAACAGAACGAGCGTGAGTCGTGAAACTTGAGGCGTGAAAACAGAGCTTGCAGATTCATTCTCCTGCAAGCTCTGTTTTTGATTTTAAAGGCTATTTGACTGAGCTTGTCGAAGGCGAAACGCGCAACTTATTTAATTCCGATTTCTTAACTTGACATTGGCTTATGAACCAATCTGCAAAAAGATCATCACCATTAACCAACCTACTTCGGATCCTTAGCGATTTGAATGAGCAGATTCATCAGGCCGGAGCGAACGACACGTTACAGAATCTGCTACAACTTATTGTAGACCGAGCGACTCGTTCATTAAACGGTTCTCCCTCTTTTGTGGCCCGTCGTCCCCTCAATTTTCGCCTCTCAGCCGTTATTTGGCTGCTTGATGAATCATCTCAAGCCATTGACCCGCGCCACCGAGTATCAGCCGGAAACGCCCCCGAGCAGACCCTTAACGATCTCCCCCGCCCCGATGGTTTGGGCCGACAAGCACTCTACCGGCGGCAGTCGATTTACACTTACCAAGAGCCAGATTTAGCCATTCATCCGGCATGGCAACGTCTAGGATTCACGGCGGCGATTTGTTATCCGCTTATTCGGGCTGACCTACCGATGGGGGTATTTTATGTTTACCATGCTGGCCCCAACCCGTTGAATGAAGGTGAGCGTCTTTTTTTGCAAAACTGCGCCCATCTAGCCACGACCGTCATCAGCAATCGACATCGCCCCCCCAAACCGGCAAACAACTTGGCCCATCGCGTGGATGAGTTGGAGAAGTTATGGGTTGTGATTGGTCGCATCAACAGCCGCTCTACCTTAGCCAGCACTTTACGAGAGATTTTGTCGAGTAGTTTGGACATGCTCGGGGCACAATATGGCAGTGTGGAGATTTATGACAAAAAGAATCATACCCTGCGATTAGGAGCTTTGGCTGGTTACAAACGCGCTCCCGACGAGGTTTTTGATATGACTTTGAACGACCAAAGTATAATTGGGTGGGTGGCAACCCATGTCAAACCCATGCTCATCACCGATTTGCGAACGTCACGATGGCGTAGTATCTATCGTCCCTTGCCAATCAGTCGCGAGATGCGCTCCGAACTCACCGTCCCGCTAATTGGCACTGGTGGCGGGCTAGAGGGAGTCATCAACATAGAAAGCCCTCTGCCCAACGCCTTCCGAGTTAAAGATAAACGGCTCTTGCAAACTATTGCCAGCCATGCCGTAGTAGCCATGCAAGAGATTCGCCTTCTTGATGCGTTACACGAGATATTTAATCGGCTTTTAATTAGTGAATCTACTGCGCTATTCAAGCTGATTATCAACTGGGCTTGCGACCTGATTAATGTGCCGGTTGGCTCAGTCTGGTTAATCAACGATGAAGGGCGGCTGGTGGTCGAGCAATCAACGGCCGGATATAAAATTGGAGAGTCGATTGCATTGTCAGAAAGTATCACTCAACAGGCGATTAAATCTCAGCAGATTGTTACCGTTGACGATTTACGACATAGCCCCATCTACCACAAACGCCCCATGCTGGCCGAGGACAACTTAGTCTCCATGATTATAGTGCCCCTACTCTTGCCTAAGGAAATGGGGCATACATTAGGAAGTTTTAGCTTTTTCTCAACCCATTTGCGTGATTTTTCTAGTTGGGACAAACGGATTCTCCTCTGTTTAGCCAATCATGCCGCCATCGCCATTCAATATGCCAAACAG
The DNA here is from genome assembly GCA_030377895.1 of Anaerolineales bacterium HSG24. Classification (GTDB taxonomy): domain Bacteria; phylum Chloroflexota; class Anaerolineae; order 4572-78; family J111; genus JAUCGB01. Next base: position 54,552 of record JAUCGB010000007.1, on the reverse strand, counting down.
TTCGAGAAGTTACAAAAAGCACAAGAACGGCAAGCACTGGCCGAAACATTTGCCGCGGTAGGTGATGTGTCGGCCAATCTGCTCCATCAACTGAACAACAAGGTGGGGGCGATTCCGGCTCGGGTTCAGGCCATTGAGGATAAGTCAGGCCCGGCCTTAGCCAGCTACCCTTATCTAGCGAAAAACCTGCGCCGTATCGAAGAAAGCGCGCATCAGGCCCTAGCCATTGTGCGTGATTCGATGGCCCATCTCCGCCCGATTGAGCGCAAGCCGGTTGTGTTAGCTCACTGTTTGGAGCAAGCAATTCAACGAGCCAATCCCAAATCGACCATCATCATCAATCGTAATGGGCTGGCTGAGTTGCCTCCCCTCGTCGCCGGAGAGCAACAATTGGAGATGATTTTTTACAACTTGATTGACAACGCCCTCAAAGCTATGGGACACGAAGGGGTGTTGACCTTGACCGGTCATGAGACTGACGGACAGATTTGTATCACCGTAGCTGATAATGGGCCGGGCATCGCGCCCAATATCCGACCCTATATTTTTGACCTACTGCCCCTACATCAACACCATCAAACTAACCGATTAGGCTTTGGCCTATGGTGGGTCAAACGGTTTGTTGATCGATTTGGCGGTCATATCGAGATGGAAAGCGAGACAGGACAAGGCACGACCTTTACCGTCTCCCTGCCAATAGAAAGTTAAAAGAGTGAAACGTGAAACGTGAAACGTGAATACGTGAATACGTGAATACGTGAATACGTGAACTACAGTCTTTCAGATAATCTTTTTCAGGTTATTGTCACGCTACAAGCGTGACCTCCAGTTATCGTAGGTGACGCTTGTAGCGTCACGTGAAAATTGTTGAGAAACGTTATCACCTCACGCCTCACGTTTCACGCCTCACCTCACATTCCATGCCTACAATTCTAATTATTGAAGATGACCCCGCTTGGCTCGATATTCTGAGCGAAATCGTCGAGGATGTTTCAGCCGTCGCGCATCCGGTCAGTAGTTATGCCGACGCGCTCAACGCATTAAAGGAGCGACGTAAGTTTGCTCTAGCCATTGTTGATATGTCCCTGTCGTTGCTCCACCATGACAACCGAGACGGTTTGGCTGTGTTACAAGAAATTGCCGCCTCATATCCCACACTACCAGCTATCGTAGTTACTGGCTACGCTACCGTTGATTTGGCGGTGCAAGTTTTGGCCGAGTTAAAAGCAGTCCATTTTTTCCGCAAGGATGATTTTGATCGTCGCAAATTTATAACCCAAGTCAAGGCTGAGTTGGGTCATGGTGAGACCAAAGTTCCGGCTCAGTTCCAACGTCAAATCAACCCAAACGTTGTCAACAAACTGAGTGTGCGGGAGTTAGAGGTATTCTATCGACTTGGACAGGGACAAACCAACAAAGAAATTGCGGTTGAGCTATTCATCAGCGTCAACACAGTTAAAAAACATGTGCAGAGCATCTTTACCAAACTAAATGTCAATAACCGAGCCGAAGCAGTCCGCCAAACCTTTGAAGGCTAAAGGTGAGGCTAAGGTTTTGGATAGCTACAGAACCCAAAACTCCGTAGATACACAGCAAACAACTTGATCTATAGCCTTAAAGTAGTTGTCAATTGTAGAAAATACAAAAAAACGTATTTACTCCTTGACAAACTCCTCGTTTCATGTTATTCTATAAGTGTTAAAAACAAAAGCGGCCAAGACAGTTGCCTTGACCACTTTATTTTCTACTTAACACTTAACTAACCTAAGGAGGATTTGACGATGTTTGCACTAGATTTTGCTGGAAATATGTTATTAAGTCTTATTGGATTGCTGTTTATTCAAGGTGGTATAAAAACCGTGCGAGCTGCATTTGTTTTGCAGTACAAGGACGGCATCTATTATACTGAGGAGAACTACAGTTTGTTTGGGATGATGTTTGTTATGGCTGGCGCGATTTGTTTAATCTTAGCCTATAGTACTATTTTTCATCTTTCTGCAATGTTATTTGTGTGAATCGACATAAATATCCAAATAAAGACGAGCGTAGTCCAACCTTCCTTGATACTCAAATTTCAAGGGAGGAGCCAAACGCCCTTGAAACCCGTTTCTATGTTTCTAAATGAAAACGGGTTTTTGATATCCGCATAAACACTGATTATCCGTTTGCGCTACTTCTGACCAAAAAGAATAATCCCGCCAAAATCAGCATGACTCCTAAAATTCGTTCTGGGCCGACATACTCGCCGAAAAAGAAGCGACCAATCAACAGGGTAAAAACGTAGGTCAGACTGACCATGGGAAAAGCGAGGCTAAAATCTAATTTTGAGAGAACATCCAACCATAAAATTGAACTGATGCCATAGCAGACAAAGCCAGCCAGCACCCACGGGGTTTGAAACAGTTTGAGCAAGGTTAACGGCCCCTCACTTAAATCGACTCCACCGATGAGATTTAGCCCATATTTTAGGGCTGTTTGTCCAGCAGAGAGTAACATAATCGAGACCAAGCCAAGTAAAACTGTACCAACTTTCATAATTGCCTCCGGTAGATATTATAGCATTCCATCTTATCGTTTACTCTTGAACTTGTCAAAGATTGTTGGCGACTTTGGTTAAGGGATGTTATAATGGAAGGCAGTTATCATATCTGATACAGTCCCCAATGGAGGAGTTCTTTTGAGTCGAGCGCAATATCTATACCGTTTACAAGCGATTGATAGCCAGATTGACGAAACAAACCAATATTTAGCCCGAATCAAGGCTAATTTGGGTAAAACCAAAGCCTTGCTGAATGCCGAAGCCAAGGCCAAAACGACCGCCCAATCTTTGCGGGAGGTGAAAACTCGGCTGACCAATTTTGAATTTGAACTAAAAGGGTTGTCCGATAAAATCAAGACCCAAGAAAAACGATTGTACGGCGGTAAGAATATGACAGCCAAAGAAGCCGGTAATCTGCAAGAGGAGGTGGCCTCCTTAAAGCGTCGTTATGCCACCATCGAGGAGCAGTTACTGGAGATTATGATTGCCACCGAAGAAACCGAAACGATTGATAATGAAACTCAGGCCACCTTAGTCGAAATCCAAGCCACATGGAAGGATGAACAGGCCAAGTTGACCCTCTTGCAGAGACAGTTTGAGCAGAAGTTGGTTAGCCTAAAAGAACAACGCTCCATCGCAGCCAGTAAAATCAACGCCTCAGATATGGCCGAATATAACCAGTTGCGGGCAAAAAAGAACCGTCGAGCTGTGACCGGAGTCAAAGAGGGAGCGTGTCTGGCTTGCAACGTCTCCATCTCAAACAGTAAACTGCAACGCACCCGAGCCGGTAACGACCTCAATTATTGTGGTACATGTGGCCGGATTTTATATGTTTTGTAGAACTATCTGTTACACGAAGACTTGCTATCCGACAAAGTGGCTTAGGGAAGGCTAAAATAGGAACTCTGTGTTAATTAGTTTTGGCTAACTTTTTTGTCGGGTACTGAACAATCCTGATAGGTCAGCACCACCCGATTGCTTACTCATCCAACAAAATTTGATACAGGGCTGTTAGCATTTCCCGTACCTCGGATAGCAATGTTGCATCATCACTGGCCCATACCAGCTCATAAATCTCTTGCCACAAGGTTGTTATCTGCACCGAATCAGCCAAGCGAGGCTCCGGATCATGGTTCAGGTAGATAGCAAAAGAGCCAACCAACAACGAGGTATGATACCCCCATTCGTGCAGGTTGACTCTTTTTAAGGCCATGTCCAAACGATTGTTTAACTCCGCGTCACTCAGCAAACCCCGTTGCCAAGCCAAAATCAGCATGTCAATATCTTTCAAATTTTCCTGAACAACGCGCAACTCCTTTTGCCACAAGGACATGCCCCGTAGTTGCCAGCGTCGACGACGTTTTTCCGCGCCGTCGTTTGGTTCAGGTAACACAGGCGGTGGATTGGCCCCGTTATGTCCATTTGAACCACGATCATTATTGATATTTCCACCAAATAACGTTACAATATTGTCCGTCATGATTTTTGATCTCCTCTGTGGGTGCATTAATAATCTATGGCAATTTGTCCCCCTTCTGTTAATTACAGAAGAGGGACAATCACCTAGCAATATTAGCCCGTAAAATGGGCTACATTAATTTAGGAAGGGGTATTTCCCCTATATTGCCCATCCTAACATGGTTAAGCAATGTTGTCAAATGAGGCGATATTTATTTGTGGTTGAGGCTCTGGCGGGCCGTGAGGTGATTGGGCGCGGGGAACAGTTCGGGGAGATATGACCGCCAATCAAAAAGCCCGCGAATTGTCACTCGCAGGATGAATTTTGAGCCAAAAAGAGGTCTGTTGTCGGAGGTGACTCATTCGCGTCAACTGGATTAGCGGTCATATTCTGCACTCCCCCAACTACTCTATGCGCCCTTTTATATGCGAGCAAATCATATTCGTTGTATTCTAAATTCGTTGAATTCGTTGTTGTTTTCAATCGAACCAAAAAAAAGTTAGGGGTAAGGAAATATCTGATGCTATAGAGACATTACTCATTTATCAACGCTTGCACCGTCTCTAACGGCAAATCAATCAACTCAGCAATTTCATCCACAGATTTTCCTTTCCGGTACATTCGTCGCACGATTTCAGTGCGGCCTTCTTCGCGGCCTTCTTCGCGGCCTTCTTCGCGGCCTTCTTCGCGGCCTTCTTCGCGGCCTTTTTCACGACCTTCTTCACGCCCTTCACGGAAGCCTGTTTTGTGCCCATCTTTCATGCCAGTTTCATAATAACCTTCCTCCAACCGTTTCACCTCCTCCCACATCTCATGCTCATGTTCAATATACTCGTAATCATCTTCTGTCAACTTTCCCTTATTCAGTCGCCGCATGATATCCTCAAACAGATCATCCCCCTCAAATTCTACAAAATCCGCCTCTTGATTTTCTAAATTGCGACTTTTCTCGGCAAACCGAAACCAGCGTTCATACCGCTCGCCCTTCCCATTCTTCACGATATTCGGCTGTAAGATGAATATTAGCCGATTTCGTCTTAGAAAATCTAAATCTTTGGTCGTGCTTTGAGCCACATCCAACACCCGTTTTCGTTCTTCCAGCAACGCTTGAATTTCCGGAGTCCGCCATAGCCGATCATTTTCAATGAAATTCAAGATCAACTCCGGAGCCATCGTGTAAGCCATATAATTATCCTCAAAATGAAGTGTATCATCAGCCAACCATATCAAGGTCAACGCTGGCTCCAACCGTCGATAATCGGTCACTTTTTTCATCTTTTTGCTTGCTTTATCAAACAAGAAACGTTCTTTTGGTAGAGTCTCCAACTGTAGCCCAGAATTTAGGGCGTGGTACAGATAGAAACGCTGGCTTATATCTGGCTTATACCATTGCTGCATATCAATGATAACATAACCATCATCAACCTTACAACGGTAATCAAATTCAACCAGACGAGCATCATCCGTCACCCGTCGTTTTTCCGGTAATCTTTCTAACGAGGTGATTGTTACGTTCAGAAAATCTTCCAAGAACTGTTTGGCAATATTATCGTCAGAAAAAACCTTCTTGAAATAACGATCATAATTTAATGGTGCAATATACATGCTAACCTCCATATTATGTTCTACATAAGAATATAGTCAAATTTTAAGTTTTTGCAAATAATACAGCGGTCATGGTCGTCAACTTAAGACATGAAGATTCTCTTAACGCATTTATCCCGCAAGACCATGCTGTTTTGAAGACATGTTTTTATATAGCTATCGGCAACGTAAACCAAAAACAACTCCCTTGCCCCAGTTGACTCTCTACCCCAATTTGCCCGTTTTGATGTTGAATTAACTGTTGACTGATAGCTAACCCTAACCCTGAGCCTCCCTGCTCACGAGTGCGTGATTTATCAGCTCGCCAAAACCGATTGAACAGATGAGCCATGTCCTCCTCGGCAATGCCCGGCCCACTGTCGATAACGGTCACGCGCACTGTGTCCAGTTCAGACCGTTCTGCCTGAACGATGATTTCTCCCTGTGGCGGACTGTGGCGCAGGGCGTTAGAGAGCAGGTTGTGAATAACTTGGGTGGTGCGATCCGAATCGGTCAAAACTTGTGGCAAATCAGTAGACAAATCCAGCTTGAGAGTCACTTGCTCCTCATTGGCTAACTCTTTAAACCGCATCACATGTTGATGTAACAAAGCCGCCAAATCGGTGGGCTGAATCGTCAAACTTAACTGCCCCGCTTCGGCCTGAGCCAACTCCTTCAGGTCAGCGATTAGTCGTCCCAAAATGAGCGATTCCTCATGAATCGAGGCAATCTCGGCCTTGTCTAGGGGATAAATATCATCCAAAATTGCTTGCAAATTGCCCTGAATTACACTCAACGGGGTACGCAATTCATGGGCTACATCGGCCACCATGTTACGGCGCAGACTCTCCGCCGCTTGGAGTTGGATTGCCATGTGGTTAAAAGTTTGAGCCAACTCAGCCAACTCAGCCGCCCCTTGTATTGGAACCCGCTGCTCAAAATCACCCTGAGCAATAGACTTGGCCGCTGTCGCCAACTGCCCCAACGGCGCAGAGAGGGTCCGAGCCACAAGAATACCGAGCAGTAGGCCCAGCAATCCGGCAATCAAACCAGCTTGGAGCAGAGTCATGTTGGTCTGACGCAAAAAACGCGTTGCTTCTGGCGAGAGGTTACCTGTCACATTATCAACCCATAAATAACCTCTAACCTTCTGTTGATATTTGATGGGAACCCCGTTTATCAACGCTGTTGGCAAAAGTTGGGAGGATCCATAAATCATTTGTCCGCTTGGGTCAGCCAACACAAAATCTGTTCGCCCTTGTCTGCCACGAGGCCAATTTTTAAAGACCGTTTCCACGCCGTCCCAACTTTTCTGCTCGGCAAAATGGGTGATTAATGCAGTTTGCAACGGAGAATTTGTCTGATGATGTCTCATAAATTGGTTAAACTGTTGCTCCACTTGTTGATTGGTCAGCATGGAGACGGTCAGAATCGTCACCAGCACCACCAGAGCAAAGGCCACAGTCAGCCTGACCCACAGCTTGTTCATCGCTCACCCCGCAACCGATACCCCACACCCCGCACCGTCTCGATGTAGGCCGGACTGTCGCTCGGCGCGTTCACTTTTTTACGAATATTTTTGATATGGCTATCGACCGTGCGTTCTAGCCCCTCGTAACTGTAGCCTAGCCCCTTTTCGATGAGTTCGGTTCGACTAAAGACCCGCCCCGGATTTTCCATAAGCAGTTTGATCAACTCGAACTCGGTCGGAGTCAACTCCAGGGGTTGATTGTGGTACAACAGTTGATGCCGCGTCAATTCGATTCGTAAGGCCCCAATTTGAATCGCGACCTGTTTATCAACGGCGCGGGTTGTTTCACTACGGCGTAGTACCGCTCGCACACGAGCTACCACCTCTTTGGGGTTAAAGGGTTTGCTGATATAATCATCTGCGCCCAACTCTAGCCCGACGATTTTGTCGCTATCCTCAACGCGGGCGGTCAACATGATGATGGGCAGATGGGCCAAATTCGGCTCGGTCCGAATGATGCGGGTGATGTCCCAGCCATCTCGGTCTGGGAGCATCAAATCGAGGACAACCAAATCGGGCTGGTCGCGTCGGATGATGTGTAGTGCCGTCTCGCCATCGAAGGCGGTCAATACCTCAAAATTAGTCTTCTCCAGATAGGCCCGCACCAATCGAACTATTTTTTTATCATCATCAACGACTAAAATTTTCGGCATGTTAATACTCCTGTTAACGGACACTGCTCCACGATTGCTTTCGGATAGGGAAATAGTATAACACAACTAATGGTCTCTAAAGTGAGATATATCCATTATATCCATTATACTCAATAAATATGCAGGTTTTATGGAGACGGCTGGCGTGCCCAGCGTGATGTTTCTTGATTTATTTCCATGTTTTTTCGTTTTTTCTACGTGGTTTGTTTCATCAAATCATCAATTTCCTACCCTTATATTTTACCCTATTGGGGCTAATTTTGAAATTAACCCAAACTAATTAGCACAGAGTTTCACAGAGGAACACAGAGGAACACAGAGGAACACAGAGAAAAGCGAATTATTTTTTCCTCTGTGAAGCTCTGTGTTCCTGTTTTAGCCTTCCCTAAACCACTTTGTCGGGTAGTAAGCATATCATTTCAAAATGCAAAATGGAGCGTAGCAGGATATACCGTTTAGGTATTGACGTACATTAACACCTGTGCTAAAATGCTCAACAGTAGGCAGGTTCAAAATCAGCGAATATCATATTATAAATTTAAGGCGGGAAATATGTTGCTACTCCCCGTTATAAGGACAAACGCATGACAAATCTATTCGTTAAAAATATTGATCTCTTAGCCACACCCGACATGGCGACTCGGCAATGGACAGAGATAAAACAGGCTGCAATCGTCGTCGAAGATAACCGGATTGAGTTTGTCGGCCCGACCACCGAGGCCGAGCGCTGGGTACGAGAAAATCGCCCTGCGTTAGAGCAAATTGGCTTTGATAAGGTGATTGACGGGCATGGCTGTGTGGTCATTCCCGGTTTGGTCAACTGTCATCATCATCTATACCAAACCCTGACCCGTACCATCGCCACCGGAAACGGCATGGTGCTGTTCGATTGGCTCAAGTTTCTCTACCCGATTTGGGCTGAGTTGACTCCCGAATCGGTCTATACCAGTGCAAAACTGGCTCTGGTCGAACTGGTGTTGAGCGGTTGTACCACCGTGGCCGACCATCTGTATCTATACCCCAACGGTAGTAAAATTGATGATGAGATTCGAGCCGCTCAAGAGGTAGGCGTGCGCTTCCACCCGACGCGGGGCAGTATGAGTTTGGGTGAAAGCCAAGGCGGTCTGCCCCCTGACCGAGTCTGCGATACCGAACCGGTCATTCTTAAGGATTGTCTACGGGCGATTGAAACGTTTCATGACCCGGAGCCATTTTCCATGTTGCGGATTGGGGTCGCGCCATGTTCGCCCTTTAGCGTTACGTCCGATTTAATGCGAGAATCGGTGGAATTGGCTCGCCAATATCCGCTGGTCAATCTGCACACCCATCTGGCTGAGACGGTTGACGAAGATCGTTTTTGTTTGGAGATGTTCGGCAAACGTCCCCTAGAGTATGCCGAATCGGTTAACTGGGCTGGTGAGGATGTTTGGTTTGCCCACATGGTGCATCCCAACGAGTCTGAGATGGATTGGCTGGCTAAGACCAATACGGGAGTTTGCCATTGTCCATCGAGCAACATGCTATTGGCTTCGGGCATTGCTCCGGTTCGGCACATGAAGGACAAGGACGTGCGGCTTGGTTTGGGACTTGATGGTTCGGCTAGCAATGACGGCAATGACATGCTCGGTGAGGCTCGACTAGCCATGCTCCTGCAACGGGTCGGCTGGCCCGGGTTTGAGTCTCGCGCTGACCGCTTCACTGCTCGTGAAGCCTTGGAACTGGCGACCATCGGCGGGGCGCGGGTGCTACGTCGAGATGACATCGCCACTTTAGCCCTCGGTCAAGCGGCTGATTTTGTCGCCTTTCGGGTTGATGATCTGGCCCATGCCGGTAGTCTGTCTGATCCCTTGGCCTCGCTAGTGACCTGCGCTCCCGGGCAAGCATGGCTCTCGGTCATCAACGGGCGGGTCATCATCGAAGATGGACAGTTCCTACCGTTTGAGATTGATCCACTAGTCGAAACCCATAACCGCTTGAGTCGTGAAATGTTGGAACGAGCGGGAGTCGCGTGAAGTAGTGAATAGTGGAGTAGTGGATAGTGGATAGTGGATAGTGGATAGTGATTCGCAAATCCCTACAGTCTTTCAGATAAAGATTTTCACTCGGATGGACAGACCCTAAAGGTTTTAGAAACCTTTAGGGTATTGAACTGCAAAACATTATCTGAACATCTATACATCACGCAACACCTATGTATCATCCTATTTTACAGGCTGAGGCCCAACAACAACTGAAACAGATTCATCAGGCTGACTTGGTGATTGGACTGCCGACTCACAAAAATCCGGCTCAAGCGGCTTACGTGACTCAGATGGCCTTACAGGGCGCGTCTCTGCATTACCCAGAACTACGCACGGTGTTGATTAACGCCGACGCGGGCTTCGACCCGTCGACTCGTCAGGCAGTGTTGAGTCAAGCCTTGAACAACGGGCACTACACGCCCGTTGTTTCAGGGCGATATAATGGTGCGTTTGGACGGGGCAACGCCATCGCCGCCATTCTCGACGCGGCCCTAGCCTTAGATGCTAAAGCCATCATCATTTTGGACAGCAACTCATGCACCCTCGCCCCCAACTGGACCGCCGGGTTAGCCCATCTGTTGTTGACCGATAAGGCCGATTTGGTCGTGCCTCGCTATCAATGGTTGCTACCGGCCAGCGCCCTGAGTGACCTGTTCGCCTACCCCTTGTTTCGGGTCTTGTGGGGACAGAGTCTCCGTCACCCCATCGCGCCCGATTTTGCCCTCAGCCCACAGTTAGCCACCACCCTGCTCGATGAGGATGTGTGGGAGACGGCCGTATCCGGCTTTGGCTTGCCCGCTTGGACAACCACCTACGCCACAGTGCATGGCTGGCGAGTGGCTCAAACCGCCTTGGGGACAAAACATGCCCTCGTTGACATGCCGACTCTAGTCAACCCGCTAAAACCGGGCTTGCCGATTGCAACCGATTGGCCTGTCGAAGCCTTACCCATGCTCAAAATCTCAGAGGCCCAAATCTTCGAGGCCATCATCCAATCACAGGCAATGTTTGAAGATGTGGCCAGCGTCATGTTCGCCATGACCCGCTACCATCGACCGAGTTGGAACATCAACCGCCGCCGTTTCCGGTCACGCTCCACGCTGACCGAGTTTTCCACGCGCACCACTCCGGTTCTCGTGCCAGACATCAACATGAGCCATTTGTTAGACAAGTTGATATTAGGCTGGATTGATTATCGTACCCTGTGGCAACAGATTCTCACCCCTAATAATATGACCCAGTTAAAGTCGGTTGCGTTCCTTCCCTTGGATGATTTTTATTTTCCCACCGACCTGTGGACGCGTATCATCTACGACTTCATCGTCAGTTTTAATCTCAGTGAGTATGACCCCCGTCAAATCATCAAAGCGTTATTTCCCATCTATCAAGGACGTTTAGCCGCCTACTGGCAACAGGTCGCCGGACTGTCGTCGATTGGTTGCGAAGGAACCGTCTCGGCCCAAGCGGTGGAGTTTGAAGAACTACGGGAATATCTTAAACTACGCTGGCGCACCTATTGATATTTTTGCATGGAATCGGGATTAAATAAGTTGCGCGTTTGGCAATCGTAGGGGCTAGGCAGGGCGTGTAGCGTTGGTTTGAAATCAGAACTCCAACCCGCCTTGCCCTGAAAACACGATAAAATTTGGTCACATTCATTCATAATGCCGCTTACATTCATTTATAATTCACCATTCACCATTTACCATTTATAATTTCTTACCACACCAATTACAAATATTTGGAGAAAATAAAACTTTTATGACTATCAAATTTGGTACAGACGGCTGGCGAGCCGTGATTGCCGAAACCTTTACCTTTGAAAATGTACGCTTGGTTAGCCAAGCCGTCGCCAACCATCTTTTAGAAACCACCAACAACAACCATGTCGAAATCGTGATCGGTTTTGACACCCGTTTTTTGTCTGACCGATTCGCATCCGAGGTGGCCCGCGTCATGGCCGCCAATGGCATTATTGCCCATCTGGCTCGAGCCGACAGCCCTACTCCGGCGATTAGTTACAACATTGTCCACAAAAAAGCGGCTGGCGGAGTGATGATTACGGCCAGCCATAACCCACCTCGTTACAACGGATTCAAGGTCAAAGCCGCTTATGGTGGCGCGGCCTCCCAACGCCAAACCCGCAGTATTCAAAGGCAACTGACCGCCGTCCATGAACAATTCGGGGCGAATTTGATGGATTACAGCAGAGCTATCGATCAAGGCTTAATCCGTCGGTTTGATCCAGCTTGGCCTTATTACGAACACCTAACGACTAACCTAATCGACATGGACATCATCTCGAATGGAGAACTGAGCGTGGTAGTCGATTCCATGTACGGTTCCGGGCGAGGGGTATATGGTGAGATTTTGTCTCGTACCCGCACCAGAGTTAAGGAGCTACATGGACAGATGAACCCCGGTTTTGGCGGTCTGCACCCTGAACCACTGGGCCGTAATCTGCGCCAACTGATTACGACGGTGCAAAACAGCAATGTCCATTTAGGATTAGCCACCGACGGCGACGCTGACCGGCTGGGGGCCGTCGATGAGCAGGGCAAATTTGTTGATCCGCACACCATCATGTCGTTAGCCGTCCGTTATCTAGTGGAAAAACGAGGTATGAGCGGCGGAATTGCCAAAACCATCAGCAGTACCCTCATGCTGAATCGACTGGCGAAAAAGTACGGTTTAGAGCTATATGAGACTCCCGTTGGTTTCGACTTGATCGCCCATCACATGCTAACCGATGATGTGCTACTGGGCGGTGAGGAGTCGGGCGGTATCAGCATAAAAGGGCATATTCCAGAAGGAGACGGCATATTGATGGGGCTACTGCTCATGGAGATTGTGGCCGATGCTCAAGTGCCACTGAGTGAACTGGTGGCCGATTTACAGGCGCAGGTCGGGCCAACGGTTTATAAACGGGATGATATTCGGCTCAATCACCCTATTTCAAAAAGGGAAATGGTTGCCCGACTCGTCGCCTCCACACCGCAAACGATTATCGGCGAAGAGGTTATAAAAGTGGATAGCCATGATGGGGTCAAATACTATCTGGCCGATGATAGTTGGCTGTTGATTCGCCCCTCTGGCACCGAACCGATTCTGCGGGTTTATGCCGAGTCTAACAGCATAGAGGCCGTTGATGGCATTATCAAAGAGGGGGGTAAACTGTTGGGGGTATGAATTTATTCAGAAAGGTACAATGCAAGACTAAAAACTAAGAAAAGAGTATTATCAGTAATCATTTAGCCCCCTTGTTCCCAAACTGGGTTTGGGAACACAATTGCTCAAGCAAACTCTGTTTGCGACTTGCAGCATGCCAGAAACAGAGTTTCTATGGCAAATACGTTCCCAATCTTTAGATTGGGAACGAGGGGGAAAGTGACTCTGAAAAACTATAACGCGTCTCCGAAACAGAGGCGTGTTTTTGTTTGCAAATGTACAAGCAAAAAAGAATACTATCCCATTCAACCCTAACATTAGAATAACGCGGATACAACAGAAAACACTATTTATTTGATATAATCCCAAATAGCGGATAAATTTTTCCAAAAATCCCAAAAACCATGTGAGGTACGCTCCGCCTACTAAAATCGTTCTATTAACCAACGTTATTTTTGTGACCGCCAAATGGCGTAGGCAATTTGGCTTGTTTGGGGTTAAATCTCCCTGTTACCCCCTGTAACATCCCTATTTTACAAGGACAATTAGCATTTAAGCTAATTGTTCAAGTGGCTTATATACGCGTTTGAGACCCATGAGTGACTTGTTAAGTTATTTTTCATTGTTAAAATGTTAGGTGTATACTGGAACTATATGAACAAATCAGCGGTATTTGTCAATGAATCTCAAACGATGACGCGCTTCAGCCCAGAACCTCGTCGACGTGGACAACTTCTTTCAAATCTGCATAGTAAGCTCTTCTGGCTGACAGTCTGGCTTTTGATTATGGGATTTAGCCTATGGTGGCGAACTCCCAACTTAGCGGCCTTTGGTCTCTCGAATGACGAAGGGGCGCATGTGATGTGGGCCAATCTATCAGCAAACGGCCACCCGTTGTACGAGAAGACACGGGCCGTACAATCTCCTTTATTTATAGAGACAGTTGGGCTTTCGTTTCGTCTGTTCAAACCCACGGTTGAAACGGCTCGATGGACGATCATGGTCAGTTTCGTTATATTAGCTATGGCCTTGAGCTGGTTGGCCTATCAATCTAGTGGGTGGGGCGGCGCGATTGGGACTCTGATTTTGGTATCGGTTGCCCCCTTATTATTCAAATATTCACGCTTGGTCATGGCCGAAATTCCAGCCACAACTCTAGCCGTGCTATCTACCTTGTTGCTCTTTTTCTATTTGAATAGCCGCCGCCGTCGGTGGTTATTTTTATCAGGCTTATGTTTGGGGCTAAGTTTTATCACCAAAGCCCTATATCCGTTTTTGATGCTCTTACTCGGCGGTTTGCTGATTTGCCACCTTATTATTTCCGAGTGGCCTCCTCGCCGACTTTACTTCCATCTATTGGGCTGGGGGTTGGCAATCGGCTTGCCCATATTAATGGTCGGCCTATCATACAATCCTAACGCGTTGTACGAACAATTAGTCTTGTTCCGAAATCAGTTGCGAGTCGCGATTCCCGGCTCGACTACGGCGACCTATCAACAGTTTGAGCTATTTGTGACCAATTATTGGGGCTTGTGGCTATTAGCTACCCCGACTATATTCGGACTACTTTTCGGCTCACTCAAGCGGCTTAGATCGAACAAAAATCAGCAGGTTATCATAAGGCTAATTCATCTATATGCCACCACTCCGAGACTGTTCTGGCTAGGCTGGCTGATTGCTGGTTCGCTGATATTGAGTTGGCACACCCCTCTTTTTCCCCACCATTTTATCGTCCTGTTACCACCCTTGATTATCTTGGCGAGTGACCGTTTTTCTTTCTTAACCCACTTTAAGTTTTCATTTAAACATAAACATAGACATAAACCTATCTACCTGTTAGCCAATTTGCTGTTGATTGGGCTGGCGATGTTGAATTTGCCGAGCATGGTCTCCGCTAACCAAGAAACCGCCGCCATCGTGACAGGTGGACGAGAAGCGGAAGCCCTGACCTTTCTGCAAGCAGTCTCCCATCCGACTGATTTTATCATGGGGGATAGCCAACTGTTGATTTTTATGGCCGAGCGTCAGACCCCTCCGCCGTTGGGAGATGTGGCACTCGTTGCCATCAAAGCCGGTCTGCAAACCTCAGAGCGCATGATTGATTTGACTGAGCGGTATCAAGCTCCTGCTGTTGTCAAATGGAGCTTACGCCTGCCGTGGTTGCCCGATTATTTAACATGGACAGAAAATAACTACTTGGCCCAACGAATGTGGGATAATGACCATATCATCTACTACGTACCTCGAATTCCGGCTGACCGGCCATTGCCCAACCCACAGGTCAGCCAACTCGGAGCAGATATTAGCCTGCGTGGTTATCAGATTGAGCCGCTCACGCCTGACGTTGAGCCATTTTCACTCGACACGACTCAACTGAATCTGAAGCTGTATTGGCAAACCGACGCACCTTTAGAAAAGAACTATACCGTTTTTACCCAACTGCTCGATACAAATGGGCAGTTGGTCGCCGGATGGGATAGCCAGCCGTTGGGCGGACATTTTCCGACCAGCCAATGGCCTGCTGACGAAATTATAACCGACATTGTTCAGTTTCCTCTCCCGTCCGATTTAGCATCAGGAGAGTACCGCCTGATTACTGGTATGTATCAGTTGGACACGTTAGAACGTTTAACCAGCCCAACTGGTCAAGACCATCTATCTTTAACCAGACATCTATCTTTAACCAGACATCTATCTTTAACCAGAATTGAAAGTGAGAACTAAGAACGTTTAGGCCAGTTTAGACCCTAAAGGTTTTATAAACCTTTAGGGTCTTCCACACTTAATTCTTCATTTTTAATTCTTAATTCGCACTATGAACGATTCAATGATTCGCAAGCCTCTCTATCATAATATAGAGGTAGCAAAATTAACCGTTAGTCAACGATTTGCCCCAATTTTAGTCCCGTTGATTGTTTTTATAATTGCCCTGTTGCCCCGCATTGCCAATCTGGATGTTTTTCTGACCGCCGATGAAGATGATCAGATTATGTTTGCTTCTCTCTTTTTGAAAGCGATTCTCAATGGCGACCCCGGTAACGCCCTTGTGTTGGGCTACCCCGGCGTACCGACCCTCATTTTAGGGGCTTGTGGGATCGGTTTACGCTACCTGTTCCACTATAGCGATTTGTTACCACTCCCTTGGGTCACGGGTGATTTGATGACCACCCTTGAGCAAACCACCATGCAGTTTGGCATGTTTGACCACCCCCTAGACTTTATCATGTGGGTCCGAGCGCCTATGGCTATCGCCGCCGCTCTGTGTGTAGTCGGCATCTATCTTCTAGCCCAACGATTGTTGGGTGAACCTCTGGCCCTCTTAGGCTCGCTCATCATAGCCTTCGACCCCTTTATTTTAGCCCATTCCCGTGTCATCCATGTTGATGCCCCACTGGCCTATTTCATGTTTCTGGCCTTCCTCGCCTTCATACTCTACATCATCCGAGGGCAGTTGCGCTATCTGATTATGGCTGGTCTGTTTGCTGGATTAGCCGCCCTCAGCAAAACTGGCCCGGCTGTGTTCTTAGGCCCGATTCTGATGATTGGGGGACTATTTTACGTAGCCCTTTATCCCTGCCCCGTCGGTCAATCTCGCTGGGTCTATTGGAAACGGCTGGTTATGGCTCTAGTCGGCTGTGGTTTGATAGGCAGTTTGGCCTTTTTTGCCTTATGGCCGACCATGTGGACGCAACCAACCAAAGCCCTCACTTGGATTATGGGCAATCTGAAAAGTGTCAATAAAATGCACCATCCCACCACCGGCGTATTTTGGGGTGATTGGGTTACAGATCAAAGTCCCTACTACTATTTATATGTCCTGCCCTACCATTTCACTCCACTGGTCACAGTTGGCTCTCTGGCTGGTTTGATGATGATTGTGACGGGGTTATGGAGTCACGCTCGCCATCGTTTAGACTCCGATAGCTGGCTGGCCGACAAACTCCCCTTGGCTATGGCTTTAGCCAGTTATGTGGTGTTATTTGTCACCCCTGTTTCTTTTGTTTCTCGACGGGGCGACCGTTATATTTTACCCGTTTATTTTGCCACCGCCTTATTAGCCGCCTTGGGGATATGGTGGTTAGCCACATGGCTGGCCCATCGGACGAAATTCGTCAGCACCATGCCAGGAGTTGGTCAACTGTGGTACACCATCTCCGGCACCCCCGGACGGTTGCTCGGTGTGGCAGTCCTGCTCCAGATTGTGTCAGTTCTGCTCTATCACCCCTACTATTTAGCCTACTACAATCCGTTGATGGGCGGCGGTCAAACGGCTCCCTACATGTTAAACATAGGCTGGGGCGAAGGCTTAGACCAAGCGGCCCGCTATCTCAACGACAAAATGGCTAAAGAGCAATCTCCCTCACAATCCCCCTCGCAAGTGGCCGCATGGTACAGCAATCAGTTTGCCCCCTACTACAACGGGCGCACAATTGATTTATCTGATCATGGCGCTCCATTATACAGCGATTTTACAGTATTTTATCTCAATCAAGTGCAACGTGGTTTTCCAAGTGCTGAGATGATAGACTATTTTCGACAACGAGAGCCGCTTCATGTGGTCAAACTGGGCGGGGTTAATTATGCCTGGATTTATGACGGGCCGGTTATTAGCCAAGAAGCCCCCACCGAGTACACCTATCAAGTAGGGTCATTGTTGGGCGGTGGTGCAAATCTATTAGGGCTGGATATTCCCGAAACCGAAATTTCAGCCGACCAGTATGCGATGCTTAATCAAAATCAACCAGATACCGACCGTATCCCAATTTTTACCCAAAGTGAACCGGGGCTTCCGATTACACTTCATTGGGAGACGGTGGCTAGAATTTCGGGTGAGCATAACGTTTACATCCGTTTGGTGGATGAGCAGGGTAATGTTTGGGGGCAGGTTGACCGGCTGATTTTGGCTGGCCTGTGGCGACCTGATCGCTGGCAACCCGGTTATGTCATTAAAGACGAATATCGTCTCCCGATTGACCCCGCTACGCCGCCCGGGACCTATCATTTTGAGGTGGGCTTGTATGACTTTGAGACCGGCGTGACCTACGGCGTGGCTAAAAACATCGGCCAACTGACCCTCACTCCGGCCCAAAAACTACCCACTCGAGAGCAGTTACAGACCGAACAATTGACCCTCGCACCACTCAACAAGGTTCTAACTTTGGTCGAACATAGTTATCAACAGGCAGTAATTGCCCCTGGTGCAGAAATTAGCGGTAAAATTTTCTGGCAACTAAATGACACCATTCAACAAGATTATCAAGTCCAATTTTGGTTGAATGAACAGGGTAGCGAGCGGAAATATATTGTCCATGAAGGGCTGTTATCCGAAAATTATCCCACTTCTCAATGGCGACAGTCAGAACTGGTTGGCACGGCCTATCGTTTCCGAGCCTCTGCATACGCCCCCGCCGGAGAGTATCCGTTGATGGTCAGCCTGCTCGATCCCGAAACGGGGCAGACGGTTGGTCAGGATGTTTCCTTAGCACAGGTCACGGTTCAGGCGGTGGAGCGGAACTATGATCTGCCCCAAGATGTGTCCCCTATATCGGCCTATCTGAATGATGAAATTGAACTGGTCGGCTTTGAGCTAGAGAACGACGCAATCTCAGCAAAAGAGAATTTTGGCCTGACTCTCTATTGGCGTGGGCATCGTCCGGCTGAAGCCAACTATACGGTATTTATCCATGTGGTTGGTCCAGACCAGTCGATGCGCGGTCAGTGGGATAGTCTGCCGGTGCAGGGAACCTCGTCAACCAGTGGCTGGCTACCGGGTGAGGTTATCGTTGACCATTACGACATCCCCATGTCCAAGAATGTTCCGGCCTGGAAATATGATATTTTTGTCGGCATGTACGATGCTAACACAGGTCAGCGATTGCCGATGTATAGCGCAGAATCTTCCATCTCGGACAATCGAGTGTGGTTAAGTCAGATTTTGGTCGTTGATGATGAGCAGTAGCTCCATGAGCAGTAGTCCTACCGCTATTACGAACACCATCAAAAAGAAACTAGCCGCCCGTCAATATATCGGCTCAGACCGAATCGCTACGATGTTGTATCTGGCTGAAAAGCTGAATAAGCCGATTTTGTGCGAAGGGCCAGCCGGAGTCGGCAAAACCGAACTGAGCAAGATTTGGTCGGCCATCACCGGACGGCGGTTTATTCGATTGCAATGTTACGAGGGATTAGACGAGAGTAAGGCTCTCTATGAGTGGGAATATGCCAAGCAGATGTTGTACACCCAACTTTTGCGTGACCAACTCAAGATGATCGTCGGAGATGTGACCAATCTGAAAGAGGCCGCGCAACGGGTGGCCGCTGAGGAGTCGGTTTTCTTCTCCAAACAGTTTTTACTACCTCGCCCTTTACTGCAAGCTCTCACCTCTAATAAACCGGCCCTGTTGCTGATTGACGAAATCGACCGAGCCGAAGTGGAGTTTGAAGCGTTTCTGCTCGAAATATTGAGCGAGTTTCAAGTGACCATCCCCGAACTAGGTACGATTCGGGCCAAACATCAGCCCATCGTTTTTTTGACCAGTAACAATACCCGCGAACTGAGCGAAGCTCTCAAACGACGTTGTTTGTACCTTTTTATTACCTATCCCACCATTGACCAAGAATTGAATATTGTACAGATGAAAGTGCCGCAATTGGCAGAGCAACTACAGCATGACCTCGTTGAACTGGTGCATCGGATTCGTCAGTTTGATTTACGCAAACTACCCTCAATTGGTGAGACGATTGATTGGGCCAGAGCCTTGGTCGAATTGAACGCCACCGACCTCGACTCGGAGACCGTCAAAAACAGTTTGAGCATTTTGTTGAAACATGAAACCGACATCGTCAAGGTAGAACAAGAACTAAATTATGAATTGTGAATTATGAATGGTAGATGGTGAATTATCAACTTAAAAAGTTCGTAGTAGGCACTTCAGTGCCTTTGAGGGCGATAAATCGCCTACTATAGATGTTCAGATAAACATTTTCAGCCGTTACCTTCCCGCAAGTTTAGAACTTGCGGGAAGGTTGGTCTTGAATTGAAAACCATTATCTGAAAGACTGTACAAACGGTATTTGCTGGCAAAGCGAGCTTTGCGCTCCGTCTCACATAAGCTATTGCGCTCCGGTTACATTCAATTACTAATATCGCCAAAGATTGGCTGGTCTAAAAGATTTAATAATGTTTCAGTCTCAAGCTCTAATCCTAAACGGGGATCGCCTGAGCTGATGTTTAACTTAGTTTGGGATTTAATCTGATTATCTAGCACCACCGGAATCGACTGCCGCAGATTTAGCGGGGCCACCGACCCCAGTTGATACCCCAGCATGGTGCTAATTTCTTCGGGCGAGGCAAAAGAGAGCCGAGTCAAACCATCCTCATATTTCCGCACGGCTTGGGTGTTGAGCGTGGCCTCGCCGGTTAAACAAGCTAACACAAAACGGCCTTTTTTGTCCTTCAACAAAATACATTTGACCATCTCCTCAACGGGAACGCCTCGCTCCTCAACGGCCAATTCAACTGTTTTGGCGATTTTTTTGTGAGGTAGCAGGCGATAGCTGACACCCTGCTCTCTCAAAAAAACCAAAGCTCGTGGCAAAGTTGGCTGATCGAGTTTGGCTTTGATGACATACCGCTCTTCGTAGAGCTTTCCATTTCGTTTGATGATTTTGGCTTGCCCCTGTTCGGCCAACTTCTGAAAATAATCAACCGCGTAAAAATCACGGAAGGGAAACTCAAACGGGCCAGCTAGATCATAGCTAAATCCATTCTGGGTGAGGTTCTGCAACGATAACTCAAGGTTGCACAGAGAACCATGCACCATGGTCAGTCGGCCACCGGGGTTGAGATAATATTTGGCCGTGTGTTGAACCGGGTCATGGATTGCTCGGCCAAAAGGGCCGGAGTCGTAAGCCGATGATAAAGATTGGTCGGGCGGGGTCGGAATGGAAGGGGGGTTGATTAAGATATGGTCGAACTTATCACCATTTAACGACTTGAACAGGTCGCTCTGCTTAACGGTTACATTGGTCGAATCGACCTGATTCAAGCTCAGATTGGTCGAGATAATTTCTAATGTATTACGTTCTACATCAACCATAGACAACGCGCCCGCGCCCAATTGCCGAGCGGCAAGGCTGACAACTCCCGTTCCCGCTCCTAAATCAAGAATCGTCTCATGGGGCAGAATTTCCATCTGCTCAATCAACAGTTGGCTAAATGGCGAAGGGGGCATTAACTCCCCAACGGTCAAAGTTATATCCAATGATCGCTTTGCCGAATGATTAAAAAAACAATATGAGTGTGAGTTATTTTTTGACATGCGTGAAGTATATCATGATTTAGCGATTCATCCGATTCGGGCGATTCATCTAATTTGGGCGATTCATCCGACTTGACGAATCTTCGTGGATAACCATCTGGTTATCCAGATTTATAATCATTTTACGCCCTCCTAACGATTAGGCTAGAATTATAAAAATGCTTAAATCGGCACTGAAGACAAAGCTAAAAACCACCCCCTCATTACACATGAGACGGTGGTTTTATAACAAGCAGTTTTCGCCAAGATTAAGCGGTTGGCGATTATCGCCACAATTACCTGTTCCTCTTCAACAGTCTTTCAGATAAAGATTTTCACTCGGATAGACAGACCCTAAAGGTTTTAGAAACCTTTAGGGTATTGAACTGCAAAACATTATCTGAACATCTAAAGACA
The DNA here is from genome assembly GCA_030377895.1 of Anaerolineales bacterium HSG24. Lineage (GTDB taxonomy): Bacteria > Chloroflexota > Anaerolineae > 4572-78 > J111 > JAUCGB01. The sequence continues at coordinate 32,880 of JAUCGB010000007.1, read as the reverse complement.
TCCTACGCCCTCGACAGACTGTAAGTTTTCCATCCTATAACGAGATGAAAGATGATGAGTCCGAAAATATTGAGGATGGCAATTGGAGAGTCAGGATCAATCAGAAGTACAACTGTCGCCACGATACCAATCACCCCGATTATCAGGCTAAACCAGGCAAATCCCTTGCCAAAGGCCGGAGACCCGAACATCGCCACGCCCAGGAGAGTAAGACCGACAGACACGATGCCGAGACCTGCGAACAGCAGTGCATCAAATATACCCCAGGTCGCCTGCCACATCAGGGCGAGAGCTGCTTGATCCGCGGGGGTAGCTCCAGACGCGTGATAAATATCGGAGAGCGGGTCGGTAGCAACATGAATGAGCGACCCTGCCGCAAGCACAGTGAGACCCAGAATACCGAGGACACTCCCAAAGAGAGCGGGCGCGAGCCTCGTCTCCTTGAGCGCACGATACAGGGCGAGAAAGTGAGGAATCCAAAAGATGAAGACCAATAAGTAAAGACCATTCTCTACCGTGCGCGCCGCTCTAACGTCAGGGAATCTCATGACCCACTCCTCGAGTTCGACAGGCTCCTCTCCCACGAAGCCGAACACGACAGCAAAAACGATAATGAAGAGGATGCCACCCAGTATACCGGCCAGACCACCCCATTGGAGAACGCTTTTTTCCTGCTCAATCTGTTGTAAATTATTCATTTTTCATTTCCTTATTTGAACGATATTGATAAGCTTGAATAAATCTGTGACCGCCATCCTGCTCCTGAGGGCTGAAATAGGAAATAGGGCTGGCAATGTATCAAACCACCGTTTGTAGTAGGCGATTTATCGCCCTCAAAGGCACTGAAGTAGTAGGGTCAGCTACCCGCAAGTTTAGAACTTGCGGGTAGCTAACGGATCCGGATCTGAAGTGCCTACTACGAACTTTTGTAGTTCTAAAAAGATGGATTGACTCATGCTTCCTGTTTAGGCCACTTCCATGCATACCCGACAATTAGTAAAAGAAGCAAAACTTGTACAATATTACCAAATATATAAAAAGCCCAAACCTCTCCTATTACGTTACTTATCGCAACAACAATATATAATATACCTACGATGATGTTTGTCCAGCGATTCGCTTGAGCCTTCAATGTCAGGGACAGGAAAATCATTAGAGTCGGAATCGTCATCAGTATCATAGCTGTCAATAACGCTCCTTGAGTCGTTGGGAAAGGCCCCATATTTCCCGCCATTATATGCGCCATTTCACCTGGCTTATATAAATCGAAAATATCATTATATATATATGAAGACATCACAGTAATCCATAATGCTGAGAGTTTTATCTTCACATTTATCTTTATATCTTCCAAGGTTGTTGCGGTCTTTTTTTCAGAGTTCAATTTTTTTGTTTCCTTTTCATGTGGATTAGCACTACCGTTTTTTTATTTTGACCATTTTCAGGATAGTTTACGAGATGTATTCTGTAAAGTTGCAAAACCCTGGTCGAACATCACACATTATGATAATCCGTCACCCATTCAAGAAGCTCATCCCTATCAACTACCCTGCAACCATTGATTTGGGCGAGGATACGAGCGGGCTTTCTCAAGGTGCTATTGGTTATCACCATAGCCCTATCGCATTTATAATAGGCTACGCCTCCTACTACATCACTGATGGCACGGCGTGATATGGGGGATTTATACCGTTTGGCCTGTATGGCCCACCGTATCCCATCTTTTGTAGCTGTAATATCTACACCTAAATCGTTTGAACCTTGCGTCACATGTACATCGTTATACCCCCTATGAGCCAGAACTTTAGCAATAAAATGTTCAAACTCTACTCCCCCCATTTCGTCAACTTGGTTCAGCCCAATGTACTCATCATCATCAGCGACAGCGTCTTCATGACACACCCTGTCGAGCCAATAAGCGGCATCTTTTTGAGGCATTGTCAGCGCAAACTCTGGGTTAAGCCGATAAATATTTTCGGCATCTCGCTTATTCCGGCTGTCAATCAATAATATCTCAAATTCATCTAACCGATTAACTGTCACGTAGGCTGTTTTATTACTCTTTATACATGTCCGAGCAACAATCTCCTTGTAGCTCACACCCGCCCCCTCTGGAGGCAAGCGACCAATAAAAAAAGCCAACAGCGCAAAACAGTTTGCGGTTGGCAGGGTAGGCATTATAAACTGGGTGGCGAACAACAACATATCTGGCGCGCTATATTGGCCATTGAACGGCTTGATTTTTACGTCGTTTGGGGTATACTGAGGGTCATACATTTTTTAACACTCCTTAATTGGGAGACAGTAAATCAGGGCAAGCAAAACGGCTTGCCCTTTTTTTTTTCCCGAAAACAAAAACGGACTTTTACCTGTGGTCAGCGTCGTACCGCCAAGTACCAATAAATGTTACTCATTTATTTGCACTAACCACAGGCTAAAATCCGTATTGTTGACATATTTGTTTTGAGTGGCTATCAACGTAAGCCGAGACACGTAGCACAGTCTAAAGATTGTGTTACGATATTATCTGTCGCACGTTAAGTTGGTAGCCTTTTGAGTAACTCGAACATTAGAATTGGCGGTACGAATGTTGGCTCTACTTTAACACAGCCTAAGCCGGTTGTCAAGATTCGCTCGATTTACGTCGTTTGGGGTATACGTGACGCTACAAGCGTCACCTACGATAATTGGAGGTGACGCTTGTAGCGTGACAATAACCTGAGGAACAGGATTTTAATAACTTGCGCGTTTGTATCGGAGATTATGGTAGGGGCTAGGCAGGGCGGTCTGATTTTGGAACGTACATCCATGTTCTCTCCGCCCCTGCCTCGCCCGTCATTCCGTAGATTCAGGGCGAGGCAAGGCGGATTGGAGTTCTGATTTCAAACCAACGCTACACCGCCTTGCCTAGCCCCTACGATTGCCAAACGCGCAACTTATTTAGGACTCATTCCTAAACCAGTTTATCGGAACTCCATGATGTTTGTTTAGGGAGTCCAATTTTCTTGAACCCACTCCAGAATATCGTCATCATCAGCGACTTCACCTATTTGACGGGGTAAAACAGGAACATTATTATCCATTTCAACCGTACGAGGACAGGCTTCGGGAGCACCTCCCTCAAACTGTTTCTTACGAAGAAGCTTTTTCTCTTTAGGATCAATCAACAAGACAGTTTTATCAATCTTAACCCGTCTTAGTTCAACCGTAGAGAAATCTGTATCACTTTTATACTCGCATTTTTCGACCATTTGCTCGTTGATTATATAACAACCTAACACCTCAAATGATTCGGAGGATTCTGCATATCCCTCTAAATTGGGTCGCATAAATGCAAGAGGTGGAGATGACGATGACTCAATCCGTAAAATCTGAAGAATGCCGGTTGCCGCCTCATCGGTTGCGGAATCACTGTTTAACTGCGCGCAGGTTTTGGCTAAATCTTTCATAAGCTTTTCCGTTTCGGCATACACATCTTTTAATGCAGTACTTGATTCAGACAAAAAGACTCGCTTTTTGTCTTTAAATATAAGCTCTATATCTGCCGAGTCATCGGGGATTTCATAGCTGACATAGCCGGACACCGTTTGTCCTGAGTCTACTTCATCTGGTAAACGTTCTGCATAGGGTACTGAACTTTCAGCAACATGATGATAGGGATATTCTTTGGAGTCTCCTTTAATACGAATAACGCCAGGCGAATCACCAAAATCTTCTTCCTTTGCTCCGGTGTTTTCAACATTGAAATGTACATTCACAAACATCATGTCCGGATCAGGGTCATTAAAAGCATCAAAGGGTTCAATCGAATTAACCGTAAAAGACAGATCCCCAACCGTTACCACCTCGCCGATTTTACGACTAGGTTCTGGCGTAGGAGTGGCTCCATACTCAGGATCCATCAACGATATGGTATTAAATATGAGTAACCCAACACATAATAAACCAACAACAGCAATAACAATCATTTTTATATTCTTCATAAAATTCTCCTATTTTTTTTAACAAAGTAGAGTAAATGGAATTTAAACAACTTTTTCATTTATTCTATAACAAAACGTCCAATCGAGCAAAAGAGTTCATGCCTACAAACTCCGTTTCAAACTATAAATATAAGCATCTACTACAGTTCCATTTTGGAGTTTCACTGTTGTTAGTACTCGTTCATAAGCGTCTCCTTCAAATTCATCCAACTCAGACCAATGTTCTGAGATTTTATCAGAATTAAACAAAAAACCTTCAATTTTATCTCCATCTTTATCGAGAGTGATTCCGGGGTAGCCCATTGCTGAACCCCAACCTTCTTCATGCAAGATTCCAGTTACATTTGCTTTTTCCCATGAACCACCAATATTTCTCAGGATATATTCGTTGGGACAACCAGGCCCCAGTGTGCCATATACAAATAATTTTTTAATCATATTCACCCTTAACAAAACAACTTTAACATGATAATCTAGGCTAGATTACAAATTTAATAAATAAAATTGTTAAGCCCCCTTTGGTCATTTCGACCTCCGAGGGCTACTGACAACCAAACTAAACTTGGTCATCCGCGTGATTGTAGTGACGAACCATACAACGCCAAGCGACCAACCGCCTCGGCGTTTTTTACTTTAAAGCAACAAACTGAAAAAAAACGAGTTTATATACCGGCAAAATTTGTTTTTCTCCAATTCGTTGTGCTCACTGATTATCTCAACGCCGCGACACCTTCATTGGTTGTCGGGGCGTTTTTTGATTTCTGGCCTTAGTAATTATAAATGGTGAATGGTGAATTATAAATGGTAAATGAATTACTGCTCTTGCTACCCGATAAAGTAGTTTAGGAAAAGCTAAAACAGTAATTAGGCCGTTACCTTCCCGCAAGTTTAGAACTTGCGGGAAGGTTGGTCTTGAAAAATCAGACGAGGATTATCATGAGAAAGTTAGAGATTATCGCTTCATCAATGTTGTTGTTTGGTCTAAGCATGTTGCTCATACTGATTACGTTTCATGCCACTATTTTGGGATTTGTCGTTTTGTTTAGTTGGGGAGTATTGATCGTCTCAGCCATTGTAGCGGTAATCATATTGGTTGTGTTGGGGAGCGGTGGTGTCTTGACGGTTTCATGGGGATTTGAACGCCTGTGCCAACAGAAAGAGGTGACTCGGCAAGCCCGATTGCAGAATATGCGAGAACAGTTAGAACTGCACCACACCGAATTGCAGATGTGGATTGAATTTCAGAAGTCGCTGGAGGTCATGCAGGTGCTAAAATCGGGCGAATCGCTGGTCTCTAATCAACCAAACCTCACCCTGATGACCGGGCCTACTCCGATAGTGAAGTCAAATAACGTAAACGTACCCACCACAGCCATTCAAGGCCATGATAATCAAGCGCGGGCCTACGTCAAAGACTCGAACTGGATTAACAAATTCCTATTCGATGAGCAAAATCGGCTCAAACAATTCCATATCAAGATGGACGGGCCGACGGGCGTGGGCAAAACACGCCTCATGCTCCACATTATATGGCTATTGCAACAACCGCATCCCGCGGCAGAGTATTGGCTGTGCGATCCCAAGTTCGAGGGCAAGTCATCTGGTTGGCCTTTTGAGCCGTTTGTGACCGATTTTGACAACGTGGCAACGGGAGCGCAATATTTGTATGATAAGGTGGTCACGGCTCGCAAACTGGCTAAACGAACGGGTAGCGATCCTAAACATCCAGCGTTTTTGATTTTTGATGAGGCGGATGGCTGTTTTGAAGAACATGGCAAAGAGTTCACAAAACCGCTTAAGCGCATCATCAAAGAGGGGCGAAGTGGATTGACCTATTGCTTCTTGGCCGGACAATCTCCTCTGGCCAAGGATGTCGGCCTCTCCGGCTCGCTGTTTCGGAACATGGCTCGCTTTGTATTTGGCACAGAGGCTCTAGCTTTTCTACGCAACATCCAATTTTCATACTGGGCCAAATCGGATCGGGCACTGTGGAGCAAACAGTTACAATATCTGCAAGAAAAGAGCATCCGCTCATGTCTCGCGATTCCGGCCAGTGGTAAAGGCCCTCCCTTTGTGGCCGCGATTCCGTACCTATCCAAACCGGAGTTCATCAATCTGGCCGATTGTAATCCGCCAAAAAATCACCTGAAACCCAAGCAAAACGGCCACAAAAAGAAACCAGATTCGTCAAATAAGGTCTCTGACCAACAGTTATTGGCCGATATAGAAACCGTCATGCAAAATCGCCACAAAATCCGCTACCGCAAGGAAAAAGCCGTCAGAGCCTCCATCTGCGAAGCACTCGGTATCCACTACGGAGGGCGCGAGTATCCACGAGCTAAGGCCGTAGCGGACTATATGGAGGCGAAGAAGTTAGAGGATCAACCTAAATTATAAATGGTGAATGAGTGTAAGCGGATTACCGCTCTTGGCGGCAAAACGTAATTAACCATTGACCGTTCACCATTAACCGTTCACCATTTTACCCGGCACCGCTTGACCCGCTCGGCGAGGGCATAGACTTCTCGTTTGGGCCAACCGCTTTGTTGCCTGACCTGTTTGACCGCGTCTTTACGGGCCAAACCACCGGTCATGGCGGCGACCAAAGCTTGCTGGACAGCCTCTTCGCTCCAAATTTCCTCTTCGGGCGCGCCATCCACCACCAAAGTAAACTCCCCGCGCAGTGTGCGCTCGGCCCATACCTCACCAGCCTGACCAAGTGTGCCCCGCCAAATCTCCTCATGCAGTTTGGTCAACTCCCGACAGATCGCAATTTGTCGCTCTGCGCCGAATACCGTCGCCATGTCGAGCAAACTGGCCTGCAACCGATGCGGCGATTCGTAAAAAACTAGGGTCGCCGATTGCGCGGTCAACTGCTCAAACAGGGTTCGTCGAGCGGCTGATTTTCGGGGCAAAAAGCCCATAAACAGAAACCGATCTGTTGGCAATCCACTCACCGGCAAGGCCGTCAAGAGCGCGCTCGCGCCCGGAATTGCCACCACTTCGATACCATGCTCAATAGTGGCTCGCACCAATTTATAGCCGGGGTCAGAGAGCAAAGGAGTCCCGGCCTCGGAGACGAGAGCCACATCATGCTCGGTCAGCATGTCTACAATACGTTTGAGTTGATGAGGTTTGCTATGCTCATGGTAGCTTATGAGGTTCGTTTTTATCTCAAAATGAGCCAGTAACCGACCTGTGGTGCGAGTGTCCTCGCTGGCGATACAGCCCACTTCGCGCAGGACTTTCACGGCTCGAAAAGTTATATCCTCAAGATTTCCTAACGGCGTTGAAACTAAATATAAAATACCCATCAGAAGATGAATTTTGACGACCAAATGGGTAAATGAGACGGTAGTGGTGCAGAAGTAGTGATATATGTCAGTTACCTACCCGCAAGTTTGGAACTTGCGGGTAGGTGATCACAGGACTACCAATGTAAGCCGAGACATGTAGCACATGCTTCAGCCTGTGCCGCACAGTCTAAAGACTGTGTTACGATATTATCTGTCGCACGTTAAGTTGGTAGCCCAGCAAACCAAGGTTTGACTCATTTACCGTTTTGAAAATCAAAATTGATTTATAAGGCTCTATGCCTTCCGTTCGCTTATAATACTGGACACTGGCGAAAAAACAAGAACTGGGACAGATAAACGCGCCAGAATCGAAAAGGGCCACGTTGCCCCGACGTGGCCCTCTTACAAAGGAGAAAAAAAGGAGAGAGATGCTTTTTTATCGTTCAGCTTGTTCCTGTTACTGAATTGAACCTAGTATACCCGATATGGACTTGTCTCTCAACGGGGCTAGTCTCTAATTGTTTCTGCGTGATAACTTGGTTTCGGTTTGAATTGTACAAGAGTAATCTGTTTAGAATACCACTGCCCATTATCTCAGCTATTTGATCGACGACCTCTGCATAGGCAGAACGGACAGCAGAATTTAAATTCCAAGAGCCGCTACGCTGTCGAGAAAAGTTGGTAGGAAAGGCGAAATCTCTAACAAAGTAATTAAGCGAATAGCAAACACTCTAACAGAATACTTAAGCGGATAATATAAAAGCCAACTGTTGCCAACCAAAGCCGCCTAATATAGATTATGCGGCCTAAATAATGTAAATAAGGAAAACCAACCACGTTTTTATGAAACACTAGTTAAATAAATTACGCCGCATAACAAGGAAGCCAGAATCAAAAAGAGCGAATTACCTTTGTTTTCGGTGGCTAATTCACGTTAGGAAGCGGGATTAAATAAGTTGCGCGTGGGAGCGGAGCGCAGACTTACAGCCTGCGCTCCGACTCTGACGATAAATACAACTTATCTAACACTCATATTCTGCCCACTTAGGCCGTTCCAATTTTTAAACTCTCCCAAATATCGTTGGCTGAGCGTTTGGCTCAGGGAACGTTAGAAGAATTATTTTTCTGGAATTGCCTTATATGCTAGTGGGAATAGAACGCTCGCGCCGATTGTTTTCGGCTTTAACTTGCTCTCGACTACGCTCAATGCGTTGTTGATCCAACAAAAATTGAGCAAAACGCAAGAGAGTCTCGAACCGATCCTCTTCTAACAATTTAGCCAAGCTGGCTAACTCATCAACCCTGTCACTGCCAAAGGGAAGATACCCACCCAAGGCCAACATTTTTTCGGGGGGTTCTGCTAACGCTTTGGCTATTCGGATACAAGCCCGTTGAGAGATAGGGATATAACTTTCACGAAGATTTTTCGGGGACAAAATCTTATGTACTAGAGTGTTCGATAAACCAGCTTCACGAGCCAACTTGTTTCGTGACCATGATCTTTCATCTAACTTCGCAACTACAAATCGAATAAATGGTGTTTGTTCTGCCATAATGTTCCTATTGTGTCATTTTATTGCAATGTCTATTGCAACCCTAAGTATAGCAGACTTTTCTGAAAGATGCAAAATGTTGATGTTTATTGATATTTATTGATATGGCGGTTTTAGGCTCGCCAATTTTGGGTTGAAAACACATATTGCATCCTAAACTTTGTTGACCATAAGAACAGTGAGCGATTTATGAACCGAGATGCCACTTCGTGTAGACCTCGGCTGACTTGTAGAACTACACAGATTTCGTACTCTATTGTACAAAAGACTAAGGTGTTAGGTCAAATTAGGTGAAGAGGGATGTAAAACGCAAGATCGGGTTGTTAAGCTTGAAACATAGCGTGAGTACGACCTTTGGCGAAAAAACTTATATAATGTTAGAATTAGAAATTCAAAAGATTTTTTTAGAAAAGCGATAAACACGAATTTTTTGTATTATTTGTGTTTATCATTTTAAGAGGACTGACAATAACCTGAAATATCTCGTAAAGTCGCGAAGCCGCAAAGTTTTTACATTTTTATTTGCGACTTTGCGACTTTGCGAGAATATCTTGTATCAAGGAATAGATATGTCTCAACCAAACCGTATTTTTTTTCTCGACAACCTGCGTGCTTTTAACATTATGCTGGTCGTACTATTACATGGAGCAATGACTTATATGGCCTATGCTCCTCAATGGTGGTATGTGGTTGATAGCCAAAATAGCCTGTTTTTTACCTTATTAGTCCTGCTAGTTGATATTCCCATCATGCAAATCATGTTTTTTGTGGCGGGATATTTTGCCTTGCCCTCGCTCCGTAAGCGTGGGATACAAACATTCTTGAAAAATAAGTTTATACGAGTGGGCGCGCCTTGGATTTTTGGGGCTTTATTTCTTGCGCCACCGACGGCCTATATAATGTACTTTTCTCGCCAACTTCCGGTGAGTTTGGTTGAGTTTTGGATCGGTGATTTTTGGGGTGCGGCCTATCAACAATCGGTTTACTGGTTTCTGGGGGTGCTTTTTTTCTTTTTCATTGTCCTCAGCCTAATTTATAACCTGAATCCTCGGTTGCGAGACGCTACCCCGCAACTATCCAACCCCTCATGGAAATTGTTCGTCATGTTTTGGGCTATTATGACTCTGATGATGCTATTCATACATCAGTTTTTTGAGGCAGAAACCTGGTTTACACAGTTGTATATTCTAGTAATTCAACCTCTGCGAGTGCCCTTATATATTGGTTATTTTTGGCTGGGCCTCTATGCTTATCAACGAGGCTGGTTTAGGGCAGATGGATACATGCCGCGCTTGTGGCCTTGGTCAGCCCTCTGGCTTGTTTCAGGGTTGCTATATCTGGCTTACCGCATAATAATTGCCCCGACTTTCTCCGGCCCACCGATTATCAATCAGGGGATCTATGTTGTACTGTTCAACAGTTTTTGCTTGTCCTCTCTAATGGGCGGGAGTGCTTTCTTTCAAGCCAAAGTCAACGGTGACGGCCCGATCTGGAAAAGCATGTCGGCCAACTCCTATGGAATTTACTACATCCACCCCCTGATTTTATATCCTTTGGCATTTCTTTTCCTCGACATCTCCCTGCCGCTTTTTGTCAAAGCACCTTTGGTGATTCTGCTTGGGTTTGTCCTATCTTGGGCTGTTACGGCCTTGATTTTAAAAAAGTTACCGGGGTTACAACGAGTTTTTTGAGAATGAAAGCGATTCAGCAATTCGGCGATTCGGGTGAATCAATCGCCTTAAGTTCGCGCAAGATGAGCGCGCCGAGCCATGCACTGACCGAAAGATTATCAGACTCGGCTATAGCTCGAATTTGTTCGACGATGTCGTTAGGCAATCGAGTTGCGACCATGCGACTGTTTTTATGATAATCTTTCTTCCGTCCGGTTGCATCCTTTCGTTTCTTCCGCTCCGGTTTAGGTGTTGTTGGCTCGTCCTCTGCGGTCGGTTCGGGTTCCGGGGGCGATTGAAAAAAAACGGCGGTTGGTTCGTAGATATCCGAGACACCTGATGTTTTCTTAGCCACGCTGTAATATCTCCTCAACTAGTTTTTGATAGGCAACTGCCCCTTTTGACTCAAGGTCATGATTGAAAATACTCTCTCGATGAGAGTGAGCCTCCTCAATCGCCACGTTTTTAGGGATGGCCGTCTTAAAGACATACTCGGCGAACTGTTGCCGAATAATCCGCTCGACATCTTTGGAGACGTTGGTATTATCAACAAAAGTAGCCAACATGCCCCCAATTCTCAGGTCAGGCCGATTGAGGTGACGTTGTACCTGCCGAATGGTACTCATCAACTGTCCAATCCCCTCTAGGGCAAACACGCTGGCGTTGACCGGAATTAACACCTCATTGGCTGCGGCCAGACTATTTATGGTCAACAGGCCCAAACTGGGCGGCGCATCAATCACGATAAAATCGTAAGAGATGGTCGCCCCCTCTAGCAGGCGACTGCGGAGCATGGTTTGCCCGCCCACTTTCGAGATCAGTTCAATCTCACATGCGGCCAGATTGATGTGGCTCGGCACCAAATCAATCTGCATCTGCGAGACTGGGTGAATTACCTGCGACAGTTTGACTCCATCGTCGCTCAATAAATGGTAGCAGGTTAGCTCGGCCTTGGCTTGACCCAAACAGGCTAAGGTAGTGTTGGCCTGCGCGTCCATATCGACCAATAGCACCCGCTTGCCACGCAGAACTAAGCCCGCCGCTAAATTGACGGCAGTGGTGGTTTTACCGACCCCGCCTTTTTGATTTGCAATAGTAATTATACGCATTATATTCACTCATTTTATGGATAACCATCTGGATAACCGTCTGGATAACCATCTGGATAACCGTGTGGATAACCATCTGGATAACCATCTGGATAACCGTCTGGATAACCACTATATTATCTGCTAAAACTAGTTTAAGCAAATCAAAAAATCGGTAGTTAAGGAGTGGTGCAGATGAGTGGAGTGATCCGGAGTGCAAAGCTTGCTTTGCATGCAAGGCAAGCCTTGCACTCCGGATTTCCATCACTACTTGTGCAGGACTACCCGTAGTAGGCACTTTAGTGCCGTCTGAAGGCGATGAATCGCCTACTACAAACGCGCAACTTATTTAATTCCAAATTCTTAAAATTTACCATGTAGACTGGTAGTGTTGTTATCTTGACTGATGACGCATCGGAATCAATCCCGATGCTAAAAGCTAAAGCAGGCTGAAGCCAGCTATTTAGGCCGCTTTTAGCGGTCTTGAGCTTTTAGCCTTGTGGCTTTAGCCCAAGGCTATCAGTCAACAGGTCAACACTACCTGTTTTTTAATGCCAATGCCCGAATTTACCATACCCTACGGCAAAACAAAACTTACTTTCTCTTTGCCCGACATGTGGCAAACGACCCTCATCGCGCCGAAAGAAACACCCGCAGCACCCAATCCAATGGAACTGGTCAAACAAGCCTTAGACCAGCCAGTGGGTAAACACAATCTGAGTGATTTCGCCGAGGCCCGCTCAGCGGCCATTGCCATTAGCGACAAAACTCGGCCCGTACCCCATCACCATTTACTCCCCCCCTTGCTGGAGCGACTGGAACGTGTGGGCTTGTCACCGGACGCTATCACCCTACTTATTGCCACCGGAACCCATCCCCCAATGTCGCCTGATGAATACTCCGCCATTATCCCACCGGATATTCTAACTCGTTATCCTATTAAATGTCACGATGCTAATGACAAGGAAAATCTCGTTTATCTTGGTCAAACGGAGCGAGGTACACCTGTTTGGATTAATCGCCACTTTGCTCAGGCTGATTTTCGGTTGGTAGTTGGTAATATGGAACCACATCAATTTATGGGTTTTTCTGGTGGAGTAAAAAGCGCGGCGATTGGACTGGCTGGCAAAGAACTTATCAATCACAATCATGCTATGATGACCGATGCTCAGTCTAAATTAGGGCATTTTAACCATAACCCTGCTCGGCAGGATGTCGAGGAAATTGGCCGGATGGTCGGTATTCATTTTGCCTTGAATGTCATCTTAAATGAAAATAAACAAATCGTCACGGCTATTGCAGGGGAACCGAGGATTGTGATGGAACATGGCATCCCTCTGGTGAAAAAAATCTATCAATTTGACGTTAATGCGCCATTTGACCTGATGATTGTTTCGCCGGGAGGACACCCTAAAGATATCAATGTCTATCAATCTCAAAAGGGGCTGGCTCACGCGGCACAGGTAATGAAAAAAGCAGGGACCATTATTTTAGCCGCCGCATGCCCAGAGGGAACTGGTAGCGATAAGTATGAGCGATGGGTATCAACCAAAACCTCCTATCAAGATGTGTTTGATAGCTTTGAGCATGAAGGATTTCAGGTGGGGGCACATAAGGCGTTTCAAATTGCCCGCGACGCCTCCAACGTGAGGGTGCTGTTGCTCTCAGATATGCCAGATGATTTTGTGCGTCAACTATTGCTCATGCCTGTGAGTGACCTTGAAGAAGCATTAGGGCAGACATTAGAGGGACTATCCTCTGATGCCCGTATTGGGATAATGCCACTGGCTAATGCTACAATTCCAATGCTTTGCGAGGTTTGATGAGTTTCGCTGGCAATCAGATAATCTTTTTCAAGTTATTGTCACGCTACAAGCGTGACCTCCAATTATCGTTAAAAATCATAATCTCTGACGCATTAGCCACGCTTCGACAAGACTTCGGGGCTATCAACTTAACGTGTGACAGATAATATCGTAACACAGTCTTTAGACTGTGCGGCACAGGCTGAAGCATGTGCTACATATCTCAGCTTACGTTGATAGCCGACTTCGGCCTGAGCTTGTCGAAGTACCATGATCGAAGGCGAAACGCGCAACTTGTTTAATTCCGATTCCTTGCCTCACTTAGTACCCGACAGCCTGAACTAATTAACACAGAGTTTCACAGAGAACACAGAGAAAAAGTGATTTATTCTTTCCTCTGTGTTCCTCTGTGCGCCTCTGTGAAACTCCGTGTTCCTGTTTTAGCTTTTCCTAAACCAGTTTGTCGTAGCAAGTACCCTCATCTTGTTCTACAGACCACCTCAATGGTCGTAATATGCTGATATTCCTCAAATTCCTGCACTATATGCAAAATTTCAGGCAAATGATCCTTCTCCAGCCAAGCCCGTTGATATTCGTTATGAACCTGTAAAACCAAACAATCCCCCCGCACCTCCAGCACACAAAGCCCCGTAAATAGCCCCTGAAAAACAGCAGGCATAACTTGATGTTCTAAGTGCCATAAAGCTTCTTTCCACATGCGTGCATGATCTCTCTCATGCGAGCCATGCGCTCGCTCATGTGAATCATGCGCTCGTTCATGTGAATCATGCGCTTGCTCATGTGAGTCATGCGTTTGTTCATGTGAATCATGCGTTTGTTCATGTGAGTCATGCGCTTGTTCATGCGAGTAGTGATCATGATCACATGTGCGTGTATTACATGTATTAATAGTAGTTAACACTCCAACTATTGGAGTAGGTCTGGAATCGCCCGTTTTATCAGGGCTTGAGCCTACTTCAATAGTTGGAGTAGGCTCTGAGCGCCCGCTCATTCCAACTATTGGAGTACCCTCTACTCCATTTGTTGGAGTACCTACTCCATTTGTTGGAGTACCCTTTGCCGTCCAAACGTTGGCATGCTTTTGGGGTATCTCTACGGTAAAAGCAGCGTTAAGCCGATAAATATTTTCGGTATCTCGCTTGTTCCGGCTAGGTACGATGATGAAACCTAACTCCTCTAGCCGGTTGACGGTGCGATATACGGTGGTTGGGCTATTGATATTGGTACTGTTGATGATTTCAGGATAGGAAACAGGTGTATCGCCATCAGCAAGGCGAATAATAAAAAAGGCCAACAAGGAAAAATAACTCCCGGTTGGCAGGGTAGGCATTATAAACTGGGTGGCGAACAACAACATATCCGGCGCGCTATATTGGCCATTGAACGGCTTGATTTTTACGTCGTTTGGGGTATACTGAGGGGTATGCATTATGGACTCTCCTTATATGGGAGACAGTAAATCAGGGCAAGCGGAACAGCTTGCCCTTTTTTTTGTCTCGAAAACAAAAAACGGACTTTCACCTGTGGCCAGAGATGTACCGCCAAGCACAAATCTATATGGATAGCTCCACTTAGACTGACCACAGGTAAAAACCCGCGTTGTTGATTTGTTAGCAAAGCTATCTAAATTTGTTGGCGGCAAATCTCCGACTAGATTAACACAGTCTAAGCCGGTTGTCAAGATTCACGTAAGGAATGAGCATTAATTAACATGTGCATGCTGATACAGTCTTTCAAATAATCTTTTTCAGGTTATTGTCACGCTACAAGCGTGACCTCCAAACGCGCAACTTATTTAATTCCTTATCGCCTCAAAGGCACTGAAGTGCCTTAAGTTGATCGCCAATCAAAAAGCCCGCGAATTGTCACTCGCAGGCCCAAATCCAACGATTCGTTGTCGAGTTGCATACTAGGTAAATATGCTTACAATAAGAATTGTTCATGATGATTATCCTCCGTGTTTAGTTTGATTGAGCATGTCCCCCGGGTGCATCTGGGGGACGCTTTATTTTAAATGCAAATTAAATTAAAAATAGCCCCAATTTTTAAGCTCCCTCAAACCAAAACCAAACTTTCATGTTGTATACTAGAAATATAAGGTCTAGCGTTTTTGTTTGGGCCATATCACTCTGAGTTGCGAAGTGCTGAGTGATGACCGAAACAAAGACCATAGCCAAATATAAATTTATAACGTGATCTGGTTGTCGGATTACCCAAGTAATCAAAATAATAGGAGATCAAAAATGACGGACAAAAAAGAAGTAACTCAAGTAGAAGAAACAAAACTACCGGTGTACGAAATACCAACGATTGTAACTTTCACGGATGACGAAATCCTTGAAGAGTTAGGGCCTGCTCAAGCGAACCAGTATAATATAGGCGATGGTGTTTGGTAGAAAATAAAGAATGTTTATTGAGGATCGGGTTTAGCTCAACAAATTTATGCGCCCGAATCAAAAGAGCCTGACGTGTAAACGATCAGGCTCTTTTGATTCGGGCGTATAGATTTGAAACCAGGAGACCTACTTCAGGCTATCAACTTAACGTAAGCCGAGACATGTAGCACATGCTTCAGCCTGTGCCGCACTGTGCTACGATATTATCTGTCTCACGTTAAGTTGATAGCCCTACTTCACAAGCCAATTACTTGATAACAACAGGCAAATAAGTCTTAGCTGGACTACTCGTTTGTTCTGGTTCTAACTGAGTATCAAATCCACTACTAGTTTCCCCTGCTTTAACCTCAACCGGAGTTGCTTGACTAATATCGGTGACGTTGTCGTAATATTTAGGAGCATAACCTTCGTCGGGGTCTTCGTAACTGATGATGTAGCTACCGGCAGCCAAACCAGTTATGGTATACACTCCCGTGGCATCGGTGGTTGCCTCCCCGTAGGTAGCTTGACGACTAGCCTTGAGATTTGCCTCCACCAACATTTCGCTTAGAGGTTGCCCTTGACTGTCCGTTACCTTACCACTAATACTGCCCG
Source organism: Anaerolineales bacterium HSG24 (assembly GCA_030377895.1). Classification (GTDB taxonomy): domain Bacteria; phylum Chloroflexota; class Anaerolineae; order 4572-78; family J111; genus JAUCGB01. Next base: position 16,474 of record JAUCGB010000007.1, on the reverse strand, counting down.
GATTCACGGTGGTAAATGACCATGTAGACGGTACTAAGCCGGCACCTAACTCATTGCCCAACTCATCTTTAACACCGGAGATAGTAACCGTAAGTGTTTGATTAGTAGCAAAATTTGTACTGGCAGTGTATTTAACGGATGTATCAACGCTATTCCATTTTGGAGTAAAGGTCAAGTTGGTCGCACCCTGAACCTCAATTTTGACCGAGTCTGGCAAAACAGGTTTATTGAATAAAACCTCAATGCTACTATCCAACGATATATCAGTTGTGCCAGCCTCCGGGGATGTGTATTCCACGTAAGGATAGTTTGGGGCTACCCCAAGTGGCATAGCTGGATCACCAAATAGAATGAAGGTCTGTACCAATGTTTTCCAATCATGATTCTGACCATAGATACCCAACTTAGTTCTATCGACTGCATGCCCTATTACATACATATCATTCTCAAAGAAATGGTCATAGAAATTACTTATCAAGGTTCGGTGTCCAGATGGGAAATCAAGCCATGAAGGAGCCCAAACAGCCACAGCCCCCTTATTATCAGCCCGTAGAAAAGTTTCGGCCATTGAGTTGGTCACTTTCACACTAGAAAAGAAACCACTCAGACAGTTGGCTACCGTAACTAAAGGTAATTTATCACCATTATTAAGATTGTTGATATCATTCGGCGGAAGAACTTCTTCCCTTTTCCACAGTCCCCATGCGTTAACTTCTCCGTGACCAGCATAGTTGACTAGCAAAGTACCATTGTTGATATGCGTATTTATATCCTGTTTTGGTGTAGTGGTAGAAGTATCAGAATATTGGTTGAAATATACTTTATTGACTGTGTAATAGTGAGGTACAGCAGAAGCCAAATAGTCTGACACAGTATCGAAAACGGGGTCATAAATATCACCGGGTACAATATCATTACCGTCATCGGATATAAACAACACATTTTTCTGCCAAGCATCAGTCGGCTCATAACTGATAATCTTATCAACCATTGTCTTGGCCTCAGTACTACTTTGGGCCGGTAAGCGACCAATCATCATATCCGGCAATACATCATTACCGCTAACCTCCACAAACCAGTTATCAGAAGGAGTTTGTCCATTAGAAATTTCACCAGCAATTTCTATCAACTGTGGTGGGATGTAGTTGGTCATATCTTTACTCTGAGACTCCAACTTTCGATAATCATCAAACCCATCACCCAACAATAGCACATAGTCAGGACGATTGTTAGAGCTATCTTTCCAGTTTTCATAAGCGTGTTTCAAAAAGTCACGAATCGCTTGTGGCGTAAAGATGCTGTCGCTGAACTCGTCATACACATCATCTATTTTAACCACTCGTACAGTCCGAGTAAAGGCATCGCGGTGATATTCAGCCAAACGCTCTGCATCCGTCAGAAAATCTCTATGGCTGATAATGATATAGTTAGCATAACTATTATCACTCTTCAAAGTAGAGGCTTCATCAAGTGCGATACTGCTTGGGGTTTGATACCGCGCCGAAGTGAGAGCCAGATATTCGGTATCTTGAGCCGCATCTTGTTGGAACTGTAGCTTGCCATCGGTGACAGTACCATCAGTAATGCGAACCAGTTTATTAGGGTCGGTAATATCAAACAGATCAACACTGTCACCAGTAAAACCTGTCACTTCAAATTGGAACGAACCAGCATTGGGCGCATTAAAAAACAGTTGATTATCATCAGCTTTGTAGGTTCCAAAGTAATCAATCTCAATCCAGTTGATATAGGCCGATTCAACGTTAGCCTCCGTACCACCGGGCGTTTCAACTTTGATAATATTCTCACCCTCTGTTAGCTTAGAGTGGTCTATTTCAACTGTATGGGTATAAAAGATTTTCCCGCGCCAAGTTTGATTATCAATCTCGCTATCGTTGAGAGAGATTTTGGTGTTATGGTTTGGTTTATCGGCAGCAACGCTCTGATCATCAGTTTGACCATATAGTTGTACCCGAATAGTTGCGGAGGTAGCTGTGGTTGAAATGTTGTTGAGTGTAACCTTATAATCACGACTGGGGTCTAGTTTATCAGTATTCGGGGCAATCAAACCACCCCAGAACCAATGATCTTTGCCTTCACCATCAGGTATTGTCCGCTGATTATTAGTATCCTCTTCAAAATGGGCTTCGATGGGAAACTCAGTGGGCACTGTGCCACCTTGGGGAGCGCCATCACGGCTAGACATCTGCTGACCAGCCTCACCAACGGTCAAGAGATATATATTTTTGGTCGTGTAGATACTTTCGATTGTCTGACCATAAAAGAGAACATAATCTCCAGTTTTGAATGTGCTACCATCTGCGCTAATCACCCAAATATCAACCGGTTGACCGAGGTGGGTCATCTTTATATTAGTCGGTGTAACCCCACTTAAATCTAATCCGGCGGTAGTCAAATCTTCATAACCGACTTTGTAGATACCATTGTTTTCTACACTAATTTTGATAGTCTTGGCTGTTTGTTGGGCTTCAACTTTGGCTCGTCCCTGCGGGGCCGGTTGAGCGGTCTGGAGATTCAGTTCATCATAATTGAGCAGAATATTTTTATACATGCTATCATAAGCCGAGCTGACAGTTTGCTCTTGAGCAGTTCTGGCTGAACCATCCCATGTAATTTCAACCAAAATCCGCGTGTAGAGCCGTGTTTCACCTGTCAGTGGGTTATGCTGTGCCGCATAAAATTGCAATTGAGCTACTGCTTGCTCACGAATTTTGCCTGTATCACCAAGCGTAGCAATTTCACTTTCATTAGGATAGAAGGCATCGGTATTATAAGTTTGCTCATCAAGGGCAAAAACCTCTTGGGCATACTGTTGTAGACCTTGCCCGACAATCTTTGTTGCCGGAGCCGGATATAGCGGATAACCCGTCAATGTTTCAGATTCGGTTTCAACTATCTTGACCGAAACATCATTGGTGGTTGGCACACCCAGCCAAGTTCCTAGAATCGGCAGTTGAGGTTTGCCAATCTTAGTTGATTGAACCGTTTCTGGAACATTCAACCGCTGGTATGTTTGACCATTGTGAGTAATAGTCTCAATTTGATAATCATCAATAGTCAACTCAACCAAAATTTTTTGGGAATTATTTGTGATAACTTTCAGACCAGCACCATCATGAGAAAGGTTAGCTTCATCAGGCTCAGGCCCTTGAGCCACAACTAATGAAGCTGAACCAGTTACCAACAACAATGTAACTACTAAAACGACAAAAATTTGCTTGTTCTTCATAAAATTTATCTCCTTAAATTTAGAATGATAGTCCAAAAGTTTATCGTTTCTCAACAAAAATAATTCTGGACGCGAATAACGCGGATTTACACGGATTTTTTTGTATTATCCGTGTTTCTCTGTGTTAATTCGTGTCCTAAAAATCTATAGTTCGGTGAAGCGACAAACTTTTGATAGTCATTCCGATTGTAACTTACCGTTTCATCAAAGGCAAGTTAGGAATGAGTCCTAAAACAGACAACCCACCCATAGTTAAGAATCTATAGGTGGGTTTTTGTTCTCGAACAAACTACAGCCTTCACGTGACGCTACAAGCGTCACCTACGATAATTGGAGGTCACGCTTGTAGCGTGACAATAAGATTATCTGAAAGACTGTTGCATCTTGTGTTCCGTACATGAAAGAAGCTCGGCTTTTTTGAGGAGCCGAGCTTCTTAACTATTTCAAATTAGTTGGTTGCTGGTCGTATTGGGTGGTAGTTGAGGCTACGTGTTGGTAGAATATCTTTAAGAGAGGCTTGAACTGGTTCGTAAGAGGTTGCTAGACCGAAGGTGTCAATATCTTCAAGGACGTAGAAGTAAACGCCAACTGCCGGCGGTGTATCTTCAAAGCTGTAGACTGCACCAGCCAAACCACCTTGGGCACCAATCATTCGCTCGTTGATCTTCTCATACTGACCATTCAGAGCATTGGCCCGGTAGATGTTAAAACCAGCGTTATCAATCTCAGCCGCGGTTTCCCAGTTGATGATAACTGTGTTGCCTTGAATATCAGTAGTGAATGATTTCAGGGCAATAGCAGTTGTACCCGGCTCAAAGAGGCCAAAGTCCCAAGTCATATCATCTGTCTCGGCTGGTAAGTTAATCAACGTGGTAACGTAAGGTGAGGAGGTACTACCATCACTATCATCACTATCATCATCACCAGCATCTTTCTTCGTTACCTCATAGCCAACCAAAGCACCCGCATCACTAAAGTTGCTGTCATCTAAGGCCACGAAGTATTGGTTGGGAAGTAAATTATCAAACAGATACTTTCCGCTATTATTGGTCTGGGTTGTCGCGACTAACAAATCACCATTGGGATTGAAGGGATCACCGGTCGTATCGGGATTAAATTCACCATTACCATCGGTATCTTCATAGAGATTGACAACGGCACCGACAATACCTTCTTCATTATCATCTTGAAGACCATCTTCATCACTATCGTTCCAAACGGTATCACCAAGTGAACCTTCACAGCCATCAAGCCAAGCGATTGATTCTACATCTTCAAATTGGTTTGTTGAAACCACTGAGTTACCAACAACTTTAACATCAGTTGGGTCGCTAACATCCATTGAGAAGATGTTGATCTTACCACCGTGATGGACACCGGCCATTAGATAACCACTTGGCCCGAAGCCCAAACCTTCTATATCATCGGGGGCACTCACGGTATCTTTATAGCTAACAGAACCACCTTCGGTATAGGTATACAATTTCTTTTTGTAAGCGATCCAGAGTGTGCTACCATCCGGGCTCCAAGCAACAGCTTCGGCGTTTATACCACTGCTTTTATAGAAGAGAACTTTGCCAGTATTGGGGTCAAGTTGGATGACACCCTTTCGACCAACCTTGCTTTTTTTGCGACCATAAGCCCATAATGTTCCATCATTACGAAAACTCAAGGCTGCAACATCATAGAAAGGAGCAGTATCATCTTCAATCGTACCTACTAGAGTAATATCACCATTTTCGGAGTTAACAAGATAGAGTTCGCTCGGTTGTGCTGGGTTTTGTTGACCAGCATCTTTACCGGATGTAGCAAACAAGCGACCTGTCCCCGGTTCAAAATCTAAACCTTCTAAATCTTTTTCTTCATGTAGTTCGTCATTCAAAGCAACGACCTCATTGGTAAGAAGATCAATGGTGAAGAACTGTGAATCTCGGGTACTTTCATCATGAACTGAGTATAATTTACAGCTAGTCGTACCTAAATCAGGAGTTGGTTCAGAGGTTGGTTCATCTGTCGGTTCAGAGGTTGGTTCAGAGGTTGGTTCAGGGGTTGAAGTAGCTACGTTATCACAATTGGGGCCGGTTATATCAGAAGAATAAGCACTAACTCCGCCAGCTTTGGTGGCTACAGTGATTGTGCCTTCGCCATAATCAGCATCTAAGGTGAACACAAAGGTGGTCGTTTCGATAGTCTTATCTTCACCTAATCCAGGCTCTGTAGTATCCAGCTTATAACCGTAAGTGCCGGTCGTTGGGTCTACTTGGAGTTGACCATCTTCGTGTACATAACCACCACTACCACCAGTCGTAGTTACATTCGTTGGATAGGCACACAGACCAAACACAACATGGCTCAAAGCTTTGGTATTTTTGTCATCATCACTGGTGACAGTGTATGTCCAGTCATTACCATTTTTACTAACAAAACAAATGGTAAAACCATCAACGTTTGTGTGACATGTATCATTATCTTGTTGTGCTACAACAACTTCCCCACCCGTATCTTGTCCCACCGGGCCTCCACCAATTGGGTCTGGCTCATCAGCCAAAATTGGTGTTACTATCATAAAAAGCACGAGCAAAATTGCTAAAGATTTTATCACTTTCATTTTTATTCTCCTAAAATTTCTTTAATTTTTGTTAAACTACTTAGAGTTTATGAAGAATCCCCAAACAGTCAGGGGACTCCTCAACCTACGGTTTCAGCATGATATGGCCCAAACGAAAACCTAGTTTTTAAAATTTACTGCCTTCGAACGGGTTATCCACCTCATAGGTGTTGGCTTGAGCTGGTCCCAACTCTTCAAGAATTGCTTCATCAGTATAAGTTGTCACCGTTGGTACTTCATAAACCGGCAACGTTTCTTCTACTTTTACTTTGTCTTCAACTGCTACGATATTTTTCATTTTTGAAACTCCTTAAATTTAGTTTATTAAATAGTTTATGATTTATTTTCATTATACACTACGAACGTTTGAAATTGGTTTGAGTCTCCTTAAAATTTTTGTAGGCTTACAATTGTTGTTTTTATTACTGGCACTGAAAACACGATAGAGTTGGTCACATTCATTCATAATGCCGCTTACATTCATTTACCATTTATAATTCACCATTCACCATTTATAATTTGGTTTTGTTTGTACAATTCAAATATGAGCCCCGGTCAATATGGTCGGGGCTTTGCGCGTCTTATGTCTTTACTTTTAGCTGGCTCTAAATTTTCATAGGACAAAAATACTGTGTTGATATTGTGATTTTTGTATTAAAATTAATAGTAACCTGTGACAACATATATTGCAACAATAGTGGACAACGATAGGAATATAATGTATAATGAATAGTCCTGCAAAAACACTCTCCTACCTTCCAATTGACCGGCGAGTCGAGAAAACCCTTCCCCGTGGAACATGGGGCACGGCCCTGTTTGCCGATGTCTCTGGCTTTACCCCCCTAACCGAACTACTGATTCAGCAATATGATATTCGGCGCGGCAACGACTTGCTGACCGTTCAACTCAACGAGGTGTATGGCGTTTTGGTTGAGCAAGTCCATTGTTATCGCGGAAGCGTCCTCACCTTCGCTGGGGACGCGATTACCTGTTGGTTTGAGCAAGATGATGGCTTGCGAGCTACCGCCTGCGGATTAGCTATGCAATCAGCCATGCAACGTTTTGCCTCGCTTGAGCCGCCCTTAGCCTTAAAAGTAGCCGTTGCCAGTGGTAACGCCAACCGTTTTCTAGTCGGCGATCCCAAGATTCAACTACTTGATGTGCTAGTTGGTGACACTCTGAACCGCATGGCCAAGGCCGAAAAATTCGCCGCATCGGGTGAGGTGTTACTTAGTCCAGAGGTGGCCGTTTACTTGAATGGCTCGCTCGATATTGCTGAACAGCGCGGCAAGGAGAGCCAATATCTCAAAGGGGCGCGGTACGCTGTGGTACGGAGCATCAATCATCAGCCAGAAGTTGAACCTTGGCCGCTGACTGCTACCTCTGTCCCCGAATCCGAAGTGCAACCTTGGGTTCTGCCCCCTGTTTATCAACAGTATCAAGAAGACCGAGCCGATGAGTTGGATACCCTCCAGCCAGTGGCCGTCCTATTTTTCAGCTTTACTGGGTTAGATTATGACCGCGATCCAGACGCGTCTACGAAGCTAAACGACTTTATCCAACAGACCCAGCGAACTCTACAAAGTTATCGCAGTTACATCAAACAGCTTATTTTTGGCGATAAGGGCAGCTATTTTTATGTGATGTTTGGCGCGCCGTTGCCTCTCGATGACGCAGGCAAACAGGCCATCGACGCGGCCATAGCCCTACAACATGTGGCCGACCAGTTTGACTATATCAACACCGTCAAAATCGGCATTGACTACGGACGCACCCGCACCGGACGGTATGGCGGCAAAAACCGGCTGACTTATGGCGGCTTAGGCGACACGGTTAACACCGCGGCTCGCTTGATGAGCAAGGCCAAACCGGGCGAGATAATGGTCAGTCAGTCGATTTATGATTATGGGCATAAAAAATATCGGTTTGACCATGTCGGGGCGGTGCAACTTAAGGGCAAGGTCGGACATCATGAAATTTATCGGGTGATTGATGCGTTACAGCTCGATATTTTTAGTCAATTTACCGAGCCACTCTGGGGACGAGGTTCGCAGATCAGCCGTATTGATCGCTCGTTAGGAGTGATTTGGGCCGAAAAGGAGCAGGTTTTTTGTATAGAAGGAGTCAAAGGGATTGGCAAGAGCCATCTAGCAAACGAATTTGTCAAGCGGGCCTATCGTCGTGGGGTACGGGTGATTCAAGGCAGTTGCGACCCAAGTATCCAAAACGTGATGTATCATCCGTGGCGAGCCATTTTTAGGGCACTGCTAGACCTTCCGGCTACACCCGAGATCACCGCAACTTATCGCATGACCGCCGATCAGATTCGGCAAGTTAATCAACAACAGTTAGAGAAACAGATTGTCCATTTAGAGCAAAAAATTAAGGGGATTGGTCGACGCTATTTAGTCCGTTTGCCGGTGTTGGGCGACCTTCTGAATTTGAACATTCCCGACAACGCAACCACGGCCAACTTTAGCCCTGAAGTACGGCAAAATTCCCTATTCGATCTGGCCGAGAAGATTATTCAGCATGCCACCATCTCGCCCGAAACCTACCAGTTTGAAAATCCAATTGTGATTTTGCTGGAGGATACCCATTGGCTCGATGAGGCTAGTTGGCAACTCCTCGCCAGCCTGACCCGACGACAAAAAGATTTGGGAGTGATGTATCTGTTGGTACAACGGCCTATCACTGGCAAATCTGTCACCAAACTGTTTGAAGGAATCTCCAACTACAGCCATCTTCATTTGGGCGAGCTATCGGCGGAGGGGGTTTATCAGTATGCTAAACATCTGCTGGGCGACGAAATATCGACCTTGGTGGTTAATCTGATACAATCGAAAACGCAAGGCGTACCGTTTTTTGTGCAGGAGTTTACCAAATCGTTACAAAGTGGTGATTTTATCTATCTGCATCCGGTTAAGAACGAGTGGCATATTGTCCCCCACCTGTTCAATCAACTTAAGGCCAATAATCATATTCTAAAACAAGGTGGCAGTTGGGTGGCTGATGACTTGACCAAGATTGATTTAGGGATACCGGAAACGATGCATGAAGTCGTCTTAAATCGGTTAAAGGGGTTGCCGCCCACGAGCTTTAATCTGCTCAAGTTTGCCAGTCTCATCGGACGCAAATTTGAGTTTGATGTGTTGGCCCATGCTCATCCAGAACGACTCCAAACCGATGAAATTAGGCTGATGATGGCCGATTTGCAAGAGCAGGATTTTATCCAGCCCGATCCGCTCACGCCTAGCAGAGCCTTTATCTTTCGCCACAACATCACGCAACAGGTGGCCTACGAAACCATGCTAGGTGATAAGGAGCGGCAATACCATCGACTGATTGCTGAAAGTTTGGAGGTCGTCAAACCCGATGAGGTGGAACGGCTGGCTCATCATTTTTACGAAGCCAAAATTGCCGACAAAGCCGTTTACCATTTAGAGCGAGCCGCGCTCAAGGCCAAAATTGAATACGCCAACGAGACCGCCCTCGACTTTTACACCAAGGCCCTCGAGTTTGGCGAAGTGGCTCAGTTGCGTTTGGGCCAAATCGAAATTCTGCACCTGCTCGGCTTGCGCGACCGTCAACGAGCCGCCTTAGAGACGTTGGCCGATACGCCTGACGTGACCAATCTGGGCCAGCATAAGCTCTGGTTTGAGCTTTATTTCGCCATCGCCGAATATGATGAGGCTGAAAAAGCGGGTAAAGCGGCCTTGTCCGTGGCCGAAACCATAACCGAGCAGGCCGCGAGCTGGCTGAATCTAGCCCTACTCGCCACCAAGCAGGGCAACTATAATCTAGCTGAAGAGCGGTATAACGAGGCGATTGGGTTGCTTGATTTGAAAACTATAACGACTGAAACCAAACGCCATATCGTCATCGAAATCTTTCATGGTCTTAGTACCGTTAAGAGGCAACAGGGTGATTTTCAAGGAGCGACCACCTATGCCGAGGACGCGCTGGCTATGAGTGGAGAGTTGGAAGATAAACAGAATCAGGCGGTTGCATACTACAAACTAGGAGACATTGCTTCTTATCAACGACATCATCAAGTGGCGGTGGCGTATTATCAACAAGCTTTGACCATTCAACAGTTAACTGGTGACCGAGTTGGAGAAGGTAAAATTCTAAACGATTTATCTGGAACGACGCGAAATCAGGGTCACTATCACCAAGCCCAAATCTATTCAAATCAAGCCTTAGAGATTTTACAGGCCACCAATAACCGATGGGAAGAGGTGAATGTTTGGATTGATTTAGGTATCATGTTTCAGGAACTAGGTGTTTTTTCAGAAGCTGAAGATTGTTTGCGCTCTGGCATAAAACTCGCTCAAGATATTGGAGATGAGGTTGGCGTGGCTTACCTGCTAGTCAATTGGGGCTTGGTTGAGCTAGACCAAGGGGATTATGCTAAAGCGGAACAACTTCTGTTAGAGGGTATGGTGATTGTCAAGACGGCTGGTGACAAAAGTTTAATGACTTATTTTCATAACTATTTATCAATGGTTTATGTAGAAATTGGTGATTGTGATAAGGCGATTGAGCAGGCAAATAAATCAATGACTCTACACCATACGTTGGATATGAAATGGTCAACTACTGATAATTTTGCAGTGTTGGCCAAAGCCTATTTGACGCAAGGCGATACAAACAAAGCGGTTGAGTATGCCAATCAAGCATGGGAGTTGTTAGAAGAATGTAAGGGAGAGGGGCCGGAGTTTCCACAACGGGATTACTGCGCCTGTGGGGATGTTTTTGCCCATGTGGGGGATAGCCGGGCTGAACAGGCTTATAGTCTGGCTCGAAATTTTATCGAAACACGGGCCGAACATATTCAGGATGACGATTTACGTGAGGCGTATCTGCAAGTGAACAATAAATATATGAAGAATGAGACGAGGATGTAGCACAGACTAAAGTCTGTGCCTCGTAAGGAACAGGCTAAAGCACTGTTCTACAAAAAAACGGGACATCCGCATGGATGTCCCAACTACTAAATTGCCATTTTCTGGCTTACCTTTTGTGAGGCTAGTGGATGAATTAGCTGGCTTGGTTTATAAACGAACCAAGTCGGCTTTTTATGACCCACCTCGACTAGCACCCGTCGGTTTTACCACTTCTACTTTTCGTACTTTCACAATGACATCTCCCTTATAGTTTTTTAGATTATATTGCCAGTAAAAAATGTTTACTAGTACCATAGTAACACGTCAATGTTTGAATCTGGTTTGAATCAATAAAGATAACGTTCATATCCTTAATAATATTAAGGTATGTTAACGAATGACCGAATAGGTCATTAGGCAGTTCCAGAAAAATAAATTTCCCAACGTTCCTACCAACTTAACGTTTGTAGGCAATTATTTGATTTTGTTAAATGCGACGTGTACAATGTGTATTAATGCATGCTATACACATAACACTCATAAGGAAGAGATATGACAAAAGGATATGAAGGCAAACAAAGGTTAAGTCCGTGGATTAGTAAGGATATTGTTGTAGCGGCCAAAGTGAAGGCTATTTTAAACGGCAAGACATTACAACAAGTGATTGAAGATTTGTTGGAAGGTTGGGTCAATGAGGATAACAATGCAAAAGAGAATGATCGTCGATCTGTTTCCCAATAAACATTTTATCCTCCCCGGTCATTTCAATTCCAATCGAAACGATAACGGTAGATGTGAATGGTAGCGCGAAAAAATAACCAAACCAACCAGAAGAACTCGCGAAAATCACTCCCTTCTTTAAAAGCTTTTGTTGTTGGTGATAAGATGAGTAATGAAGATTTGGCTTTCTCGCATGAGGGAGCGCGCCCACAAGCTCACAGGCACGAACACTCACGAACCTACATGCGCGTGCGCAACATCACATGAACGGATATTCACGAACCTACATGCGCGAGCACTCGCAAGCTCGCATGAAAATATATTCTGAAACACCTAAAAAGGCTATCGACTTAACGTGCGACAAATAATATCGTAACACAGTCTTTAGACTGTGCGGCACAGGCTGAAGCATGTGCTACATGTCTCGGCTTACGTTGATAGTCCCTAAAAATGTTAATGAGTGAATTTTGACAACTGGCTAAAACTGTGTTAAAGTAGCCAATATATTTATTACTATAAAATTAACTGGATGGACAAAAAAAGGGACAAGCGAACCGCTTGACCCAATTTATTGTTCTCCACATCGAGGAGAGTTCGTTTGATTAAGCAACAGTGTAACACAACAACGTTAGAAATTCAAACTATCGCTACCGATAGTGACACTTTAACCATAATCTGCAATCCATTTGCAGACCCCGACGCAAATAATGTTGATGTAATAGCAGTAGTTGGTCAACACATCAACCCCCTCTTAGGACAGTGCGAAAGCAGAGCTTTAAATACCATCCTTAACGAAACAATTTTATATGGTCGCCAAGAGGCCGGAATACCTTATGCCGCGTTCCCAATGGCTCGCTCAATGGTTAGCCCCACTATCAACAGTCTGGAGGCGATGGGCATTATCGAAATCGTTAGCCGTGGAGACCGAGAACATGCCAACATCTACCGACTTAATCCTAACTACGAAGTTGTAGTCGGCACGATAACCAAAACCACATCCCCAGTCATTTCAATTCCAATCGAAACGATAACGGTAGATATGAATGGTAGCTCAACCGAGTCTACAAGCACGGATGCTCATGAAGTCGTAGTCGTAAACACGGACGCTCATGAAGCCGTAGACACAGACGCTCATGAAGTCGTAGAAACGGATGCTCATGAAGCCGTAGACACGGATACTCATGAAGCCGTAAACACAGATGCTCATGAAGCCGTAAACACGGATGCCCATGAAGCCGTAGACACGGATGCTCATGAAGTCGTAAACACGGATGTTCATGAAGCCGTAGACACGGATACTCATGAAGCCGTAAACACAGATGCTCATGAAGCCGTAGACACAGACGCTCATGAAGCCGTAAACACAGATGCTCATGAAGTCGTAAACACAGATGCTCATGAAGTCGTAGACACAGGCACTCATGAAGTTGTAGACGCTCATGAAACCGCAGACACAGACACTCATGAGGCTACAGGTGAGGTCGATTCCGAAAAAGCAAACCTCTTGAAAAGACTGGGCGTTGACCACAGTTCGCCAATGTTCGACATCTTGCTAAATGATGATGGAGCCACTAACGAGATGATAGCGGATTGGTGCAAATTTTTGGAGGCTGGACATCTACCCTTTAATGGGTGTAAAAACCCCGTAGGCGTGGCTATTAGCCGTCTCAGGCGAGGTAAATATCCGGTTTGGCCTGAGCCGATAATTGAGCCTACTATTTGGCTTGAGCCTGAGGTTGAACCTGAGCCTAAAACCGAAATCGAGATTGAACTTGATAAGCATAAGCGCATGTGGAAAGAAGCTTTATGGCACTTAGAACATCAGGTTATGCCTGCTGTTTTTCATGGGTTATTTACGGGGCTTCATGTGCTAGAGGTGCGGGGGGATTGTTTGGTTTTACAGGTCAATAGCGACTATCAACGGGCTTGGCTGGAGAAGGATCATTTGCCTGAAATTTTGCATATAGTGCGGGGGTGTGAGGATTATGGGCACATCTCGGCGGTTGAGCTGGTGACGCGGGGTCGATAGATTACGTAGGGCTAGTTCTGATTTCAAACCAACGCTACACCGCCTGGCCTAGCCTACGATTGCCAAACGTGCAACTTATTTAGGGCATGAACCTGACCCTCTCCACAGGTGTTGCTTCCGGCGGGACTCGCCGTAGTGCTATTGGAGCTAACAACTTGGGTACTTTTCCTGAGATTAGACGGCCTAATTCCTTATTTAGTCTGTTTTGAGGTTAGGAAAGCCAAATTATCTCGCGTTGATTTGGTACTAGGATGATTTGCCCCTAGTACTACCTCCTCAATTGCCAATGCTTGCCCAATAAAATCAATGGCCTCGTTTAACTGACCTTGATAATAACACAATACCCCAAGGTTGTTCAGGCTAGTCGCCGTGGACGGGTGCCGCTGGCCCAACACCTCCCTCCTTATCTCTAGGGCCTTCTCGTAGTAGGGGCGGGCCGCCTCGTAATCCCCCATAGAATCAAGCAATGCCCCAAGGTTGTTCAGGCTAGTCGCCGTGGACGGGTGCCGCTGGCCCAACACCTCAGGCTAGTCGCCGTGTCTGGGTGCCGCTGGCCCAACACCTCCCGATGGATCTCTAGGGCCTTCTCGTAGTAGGGGCGGGCCGCCTCGTAATCCCCCATAGAATCAAGCAATCCCCCAAGGTTGTTCAGGCTACTCGCAGTCAACGGGTGCCGCTGGCCCAACACCTCCCGATTGATCTCTAGGGCCTTCTCGTAGTAGGGGCGGGCCGCCTCGTAATCCCCCATCGATTGAAGCAATACCCCAAGGTTGTTCAGGCTAGTCGCCGTGGACGGGTGCCGCTGGCCCAACACCTCCCTCCTTATCTCTAGGGCCTTCTCGTAGTAGGGGCGGGCCGCCTCGTAATCCCCCATAGAATCAAGCAATGCCCCAAGGTTGTTCAGGCTAGTCGCCGTGGACGGGTGCCGCTGGCCCAACACCTCAGGCTAGTCGCCGTGTCTGGGTGCCGCTGGCCCAACACCTCCCGATGGATCTCTAGGGCCTTCTCGTAGTAGGGGCGGGCCGCCTCGTAATCCCCCATAGAATCAAGCAATCCCCCAAGGTTGTTCAGGCTACTCGCAGTCAACGGGTGCCGCTGGCCCAACACCTCCCGATTGATCTCTAGGGCCTTCTCGTAGTAGGGGCGGGCCGCCTCGTAATCCCCCATCGCTTGAAGCAAAAACCCAAGGTTGTTCAGGCTTTGAGCCGTGGACGGGTGCCGCTGGCCCAACACCTCCCTCCTTATCTCTAGGGCCTTCTCGTAGTAGGGGCGGGCCGCCTCGTAATCACCCATCGCTCTCAGCAATGCCCCAAGGTTGTTCAGGCTTTGAGCCGTGTCCGGGTGCCGCTGGCCCAACACCTCCCGATTGATCTCTAGGGCCTTCTCGAAATAGGGGCGGGCCGCCTCGTAATTGGCAATCGAGTTCAGATAGTAGCCCAATTCATTGGCTAAACCTGCCGCGGGCTGGTGGCTTTGGGCAATGGCTAAATCGGTGATAACTCGCAGATGGTTTGACCATGTCATAGCCAAAGGGTAGCCGGCATTGTTGATTTGATTGGCTTCGGTTAAAAGGGTCTTTTCTAACTGCTCAATCAGTTCAGTTGAGAGTTTAAGTTGTTCACTCCCTAAAGGAGTAACTTCGTGTCGGATGTAGGTATGAATTAGGGCATGACTGAGTTGGTACTGTGGTGCAGAATCCCTAAAGGTTTCAGAAACCTTTAGGGATTGGAGCAGGCCATAGCCGGTTAGTTCGTTAAAGGCTGGTCGTAGTTGGTTAAATGATTTGTCTAAGGCACTGGTTAGCCAATCTCGCTTAAAGGGGGCAATGGCTAACAGACAGGTTAAACTCAGTAGCTCCTTAGCTCCCTCACTCAGCCGGTCTATGGTGCGCTCTAACAAAACTGTAACGCTTTCTTGACGGTGATCACCATGACTTAAGGCGGCTAAAGGGGTCTCTTTTAGCCAATCTAAATAGTCGGCCAACGGTTCGCCAGTTTCGGCCAAATATCGGCCAACCAATCGCACCGCCAACGGCCAACCACCCAATATGTCACGAATTTGGATTAACTCGCGGTCGTCATCTACCCGCAAGCTCTGAGCTTGCGGGTAGATTAGGGTTTTGAGCAGGGTCAGAGCCTCGTCAGCAGGCAAGGGAGTTATGTCTTGGCGTTGTCGAGGGTTGGGGGCATCGCTCCGTTTGCGACTAGTGATGATGATCCCACAACTGCCCGTTAGTTTTTGCAACCGTTTCAAATCGTCGGCATCCTCAGCCCCATCCAGCAATAACAACAGCCGTTTGCCAGCCAACAAGCGTTTAGCCGTCAAATCTAAAGGCGGCTCGGCCTGTCCCCCCAACGAGGTGATGATATACTCTAGGGCAATATCGGTTTGGGGAAAATCATAAAAACTATGAAAAATAATCCCATCGGGAAAACGATCCGTTGCTAACTGCCAAATCGCTTCACTAGCGAGGGCGGTTTTACCCATGCCGCCCGGGCCGCACAGGGTCACGGTTTGGCCCGGGTGCAGTTGAGCCAGTAACTTTTTTAACTCGGCTTTGCGGTCTATAAACGGCTTTGGGCGGGGAGGTTTATCTTGGGGGATATCGGGCCGGTCTGGTTGGGGCGGCTCAAAAACCAACTCCGGCCACAACCGCTGAATCTCCTCCGCAGGCATGGCAAAAGAGGTATTGTGGTCTACCCCTATCTCTGTTCGTTTAGTCCAAACCGCCGTCACCACCCCCACCACTCGGTCTACCTGCGGGATATACAACGGCGAGCCACTCATGCCAGGCCCAATCTGGGTCGTGTCCAACAACAGCGAGTAGCTTTCGGTCTTCATCGCCTGACCAAGCAACCTCCCCTCAGCCGGTACACCTTCTCGATAGCCCACATCTCGATAACCGTAAGTGTAAAACGGTATCGGCATAGACAAATCGTTTGCGCTACAGAGGGTGGCAATCCTCGCCCCTTCTGGCA
>JAUCGB010000061.1 GCA_030377895.1 Anaerolineales bacterium HSG24 | reverse complement strand
TTGCGGAAGGAAACGGCCATGGCAAACGCCTCATCTCGACCATATTTGTTGATGGAGAACTTACGAGTACACATATGCCCTGGTTCAGGGCACCATGAAACAGAAAAATAAGGGATTTTTATACCTTCAATTTGTCATTTTGTATTATCATAGCACTTAATAAACGTGATATTTATCATAATTTTAAATACCTAGTTAAAATCAATGGAGACAATACCTGATGAGGGGAGAACTATAAAGATTTTATGTGTCAGTGATAAAATTGTCCAGCATCTTTATAGCCCCACTGTAAGCAGATACCGTAACAAGGTTAATTTAACGATTGGATGTGGTGATCTACCGTATTATTATCTTGAATTCCTGCAATCTATGTTAGATACGCCCCTGTATTACGTGCATGGTAATCATGATTCAAAAAAAGAGTATTTGGGGGATGGCACGACCATCGAGGGCCCAATGGGTGGCATCAATCTCCATTGCCATAACTATAAAGAAGGCAACTTACTTATTGCCGGATTAGAAGGTTCAATTAAATATAACCAAGCCGCGAAGTTTCAATATACGCAGACGCAAATGTGGTTTAATGTACTTTATTTAATACCATATCTGTTAATCAACAAATGGCGATATGGCCGATATTTAGATATTTTCATTGCTCATTCGCCACCTTTTGGAATTCATAATGGTGAGGATCATGTCCATGTTGGCTTTAGCTCCTTTTTATGGTTCATGAAGGTCTTTAAGCCCCGATACTTAATTCATGGACATTGCCATATCTATAATAGGAATGAAGTAACCGAAACTAAATATATGGACACCACCGTACTTAATATTTATCCTTATAAAATCTTAGAGGTTGAACTTATATCATGACTAACACACATCAAATTGCTTTTCAAGGTGAGCGAGGAGCATTTAGTGAGGCTGCCACCGTCGCATTTTTTGGTGAGCAAGTTGAGCCTGTACCATGCAAAGATTTTGAGACTGTATTTGAAATGGTCACCAGTGGTCAGGTTAATCAAGGCGTGCTACCCATCGAAAACTCATTAGGTGGGAGTATTCATCGAAATTACGACTTGCTATTACGTAATGAACAGTTATATATCATTGGCGAGGTGCAGATTCCGATTGCCCACCAACTACTTGCTCTGCCCGGTGTCTCTCTGGCTGATGTAACCACCGTCTACTCCCACCCGCAAGCATTAGCCCAATGTGAACATTCGATTACCAAACGATTACCCCACGTTACCAAACGAATCCCGACCTACGACACCGCCGGAAGTGCCAAAATAATCAAAGAGCAACAGATCAAAAATGGCGCGGGGTTAGCCAGTGCCCGAGCGGCTCAGATTTATGATATGAATATTCTCATGACCGACATGCAGGATGATTCTGAAAACTATACTCGTTTTGTTGTGGTCGGCCCTGAGCCGATTATCCCAACGGGTGAGGCAAAAACCTCGATTGTCTTCTCGGTAAAAAATGTGGCCGGTGTCCTGTTCAAAACACTCGCCGTTTTTGCCTTGCGCGATATTGATTTGACCAAACTTGAATCCCGCCCCTTGCAAGGTAAACGATGGCAATATTTTTTCTATCTTGATTTTATGGGTAGCCAATATGAAGAGCGCTGTCAAAACGCGCTCAACCATCTGCAAGAGATTACGACCTATTTTCGGATTTTGGGGTCTTACCCCCGTGGAGTATAATTTATGCCCATAATCAGTGTATTTGGTAGCAGTGCCCCTCAACTGGGGTCAGCAGCTTATGAGATGGCTCGTAAAACGGGCCAACTTTTGGCTGAAGCTGGTTTTGCTGTGCAAACAGGTGGCTACAGCGGGGTCATGGCCGCGGCCAGCCAAGGAGCAAACGAAGCCGGTGGACATGTTATCGGCATCACCAGTGCCAAAATTGAACTTTTTCGGCCTATTCCACCCAATCAATGGGTTATAGAAGAAATCAAGTACCAAACTTTGCAGGATCGACTACTCCACCTCGTTAACCAGTGTGACGGCTGTGTCGTGCTACCGGGTGGTATTGGTACACTCTCAGAATTGTCATTGATATGGAGTTTGGTTCAGGTCAAAGAGATTGAACCTCGGCCCATTGTAACCGTCGGAGAGATGTGGCAACGCACCTTAGCCGCGTTTATGACTGCCGAATATGTTCGACCCGATTATCAATCGTTAATTAATATTGTTGATACGCCATACGAAGCTATAAAAATAATCACTGCTGATATGGCGAAATAGTGACAGAAGTTTATCGTTTCTCAACAAGATTAGATTCTGGAAGCGAATAAACACGGATTTTGGTAGTGGTGCAGAAGTAGTGATACGGATCCGTTAGCTACCCGCAAGTTCTAAACTTGCGGGTAGCTGACCATTACCTATGCAGGACTACCCGGATTTTTATATTATCCGTGTCAATCTGTGTTTATCCGGGTCCAAAAAATTGTAGCTCGATGAATCAATAAACTTTTGTGGTGATTTTTAGGTGTATAATCCTATTTAATTCATTAGCTCGCTAACTGTAAAAGGAAACAATCTATGTCCGATTTAATCACAGTCAGATCTTTAGCAATCAGTAAAGCTGATTTTGAAAGCTTTGCACACGTTCAATCCGTCTGTTTTGGTGTTGAGGAGAAAGAAGCCTACAACACCTTAATGGATAACCCCCGTTATAACACGTCTCATGTTATTGCGGCAGAGATAAATGGGAAAGTTATTGGAGTCGCAATTATGTTTCCGGCCAAACTTTGGCTGAGTGGTGTCCCTATTGATATAGGCGCTATTGCCAGACTAGGTGTTCTACCCGATTACCGCAACCAAGGCGTAGCATCTCAAATGATGGAAACTCTAGTCAAAAAAGCGGCTGAAAAAGAGTATGCCTTTGCCTCGTTGTTTCCTGCTTCGCCCCAATACTATCAAAAATTTGGCTTTGGGGTTGTCGGTGATCTGCATGTGTATCAGCTTTCGCCCAAAAATATCATGGATTTTGAAGAAAAAGAGATGGTTCGTAATTTTGAAGAAAGTGATCTCAGCACTATGCGGGCGATGTATAAAGGGCAAATGACTTGGCACAACGGTTGGCTCAGTCGTAGTGATGAATGGTGGAATAAAATTATTAACAAATGGCCTAAAATTGTCGTGTTTGATAACGATGGCGAGATTGACGGCTATTTGGCCTACGAAACCGTCACCAATGAGGAAGGCCAAACAGTGTTGAAAGTCAAAGAGTTCTTCGCCGCAGAAGGGGAGGCATTTAGAGGGCTAATTGGCTATATGTCTTCCAAAACCGATGTTGATGTCATCGAATACCTCGCTCCGCCAGACACGCCCTTAAAGCATAGTTTAAATCAGCCCAGAACAATTGATGAGATAGACCGCGGGAGTGGATACGGCTTTAACTTTTATGATTTGAGCCACGTCACAACGGGGCCGATGGCTCGTATTACGACCTTACATATCGCCTTAACCAAACGGTTCTATGCACGGCATATGCAGGGACAACGGATTATCAAACTGACCGATCCGTTTATTCCTGAAAACGAAACCACCATTATTTTCCGGTTGGTCGATGGGCGGGCCGAAAGTAAGATTGCCACCCCCAATAAAGCGCCTCAAATCGAGACTGATGTACGAATCTTCACCCAAATTTTGTCCGGTTATCTACCAGCCATTGATGCCCAACGGTTAGGATTGCTCAAAGCAAATGAAGATACTTGCTCATGGCTCGATAAGGCCGTCGCTGATAGTCCGTTATATATCCCGTCCGGTGACTGGTTTTAGGAATAAGTTCTAGTTTGTAGCACCCAATTCGGTAGTGGTGCAGATGGTAAGGAGTGCAAAGCTTGCTTTGCATGCAAGGCAAGGCAAGCCTTGTACTCCGGATTTCCCCATCACTACTTGTGCAGGACTACCCCCAATTCATTAGATAATATCGGAATTTAGGTAGTCCTGCATAGGTAGTGGTCATCTACCCGCAAGTTTCAAACTTGCGGGTAGATAATATCGGAATTTCGATTAATTGGGAAAATTCCTAGAGAACCTCGAATTATCGCAGGCTAACCTTAGCCTGCGGCAGTTAGTGGTTCACAATTCCTTGTTTCTTGGTTTTTTATTAGCGAAGTCGTATAAAGGAGACTGCAAATGTCAGTTAAGTACACCTATATTGGACACGGTACACACAGTTTAGAGGTTGAAGGTAAAAAAGTATTAATCGACCCATTTTTTACTGACAATCCTAGCACAGAGGTTTCTGCTGATTCAGTTGAGGCCGATTTTATTGTTGTATCTCACGGTCATGGCGACCATGTTGCAGATTTAATCCCCATCGCCAAACGAACTGGGGCGCAGGTGATTAGTAACTTTGAAATCGTGAATTGGGTACAAGCCCAAGGGATTGAAAACGCTCATCCCCAACATCTTGGCGGTGGTTTTAATCATGACTTTGGTCATCTAAAACTAACGATTGCCCACCACGGATCCGGCCTGCCTGATGGGGCATACGGTGGTAATCCAGCCGGATTATTATTCACTGTTGCTGGTAAAAGAATCTATTTAGCCTGTGACACCGCCCTTTTCCTTGACATGAAACTGTACGGCCCAGTTGATCTATTTGTCGTCCCGATTGGTGACAACTTCACCATGGGGCCGGATGACGCTCTCGAAGCAGTTAAACTGGTCAACCCCAAAGCGGTTGTGCCATGCCATTACAACACTTGGCCGCTCATTGAGCAGGATGCCGAAGCTTGGGCCAAACGAGTCGAAGCCGAAACCGAGGCAAAAGTTCATGTCTTGTCATCGGGTGGTTCGTTAGATGTTTAGTCAGCCGAGTTTCGTATCAACTCGGTTTCTGATTTTTAGATATGCCTTAATCCGTATTAAAATTTGACAAAAAATGGGTGTTGGCGTATTCTTTGATACGATCAATTTCCAATGCTAAACCTATGGTTAAAATAATTTTAAGGAGTAACAAACGATGTCAAACGATGTACAAATTAGTCCCGATCTGTTAGAAATTTTGCGAGATCCGCTCGCTGTTCAGGACAAAGAAAAATATGGAGACGATCCCGGCAAACTAGAATTAGTACATAACTGCTGGTTAGTTTCTAACGATACGGGCTTAAAATACCCGATTAAAGAAGGTATTCCAGTGATGTTGATTGACGAGGGCATGAAGTGGAAAGATACCCCGATTGAAGATTTACCAATTCCACCGCCCCCATTAGTCCCTGAGTCACCAAGTTCAGCTGCCGCGCCGAGTGCCGCTGGTCAAGTTGATTACAGCAGTGGTGATGGACTCCACCCGTTGATTTATGTGGCTGCCGCAGTGGGTATATTTGTAATCTTGTTCGCCCTGTGGAAACTGCTCTTTGGTCGTCGATAAATAACCACTATTTATCTAAAAAATACAAAGCGCACGGATTTGTTATAATACCGTGCGCTTTTGTGTTATAATCTGGGTAGCCCTGCACAAGTAGTGATGGCAGAATCCGGAGTGCAAGGCTTGCCTGCAAAGCGAGCTTTGCACTCCTTATCATTACCTTTGCACCACTACCTAAATTTTAACTGAACCAGTGCCCCCATTCACCTATTCGCCCATTCGCATATATGGGCTTTTAGTCCGACTTACTTGGCAAACGTAAGAGAAGATGTTAAAATCTAAGGTGATAGATTGTATTCCAACACCTCGTATTAATGTTACCTTGACCCAAATCTTTATCAACATGAATCAATTCTCTATTATTCTAATCGAACGCACTGTATCCGAAGCCGCTAAAATTGTTCGGGCGATTGGTGGCCGGTTAGCCAATTATCGCCTGTCCGTCATCAGAGAGATTGTAGATGCAATTGATGAGCCTGAACCCACTCAGGTGTTGATATTGACCTTGTCGCAATTACAAAATGAGGTCAGTGAATTAACCCAACTTGGTAATACTTACCCTAATACTCCAATTATTTTACTGACTGCGCCAGAAGATGACGAAACGTTTCTACTGGAAGCCCTCGCAATTGATGACACCGATTATATCACCTCGTCTCCAGCCGGAAGGTTGAGTTTGGGTCGCCGCATCGCCAAGTTAGAACAAGATTGGCAACGTGACGAAGAAAAACCTCCCACTCACTCCTCAAAATATATTCCCCCGCTTACCGAAACCTTTGCGGATGAGACCATCAGTCTGTACCAAATGACCAGTGTTTTAGCGACCATTCATGAAGCGCAAACCATCATCAACATTGGTCTGTCTGAGTACCTGCAAGCGACTGGTCTCAATCAAGGCCGCGTGATTCGGTTTAATCGGCAACAGACCAAATATGAGACGGTTTTTATGGATTTGTTCGTCGAAAATTTTCACCCCGAAAACAGTACTCATCATGTCGAGTTACATGCCGACCCTCTTTTTACGCTGTTGAGCAACTTGCAAAGCCCAGTTATCGTTGATACGGTGGCCCAATCTATCATTAGCTCAACCAACAATAAAGCAACTCCCTTTTCAAAAAATCTGATTAGCTGGTTTGGGGATGACGCGCAATCCATCCTCGTCATTCCTCTAAAAATACGAGGCTCACTTACCGGAGTCATCGTGGCCGAGTCACCGCAAGAAAAACATCATTTTGATCGGTCGGTCATCTCCATCGGGCAGGCGATAGCGCATCAACTGAGTTTAGCCCTACAAAATGTAAACCTATATGAAAACGAGCAAAAGCAACGCCGACTATCCGAAATCTTACAAGAGGTTGCCTTTAGTGTCGGTACCAGTCTTAAACTAAACGAGGTGCTAGACAACCTCTTGATCCAATTAAATCGGATTATTCATTATGATATAGCGTTTGTTTTCTTGATTGAAAATGGTAGCCGTCACCTGATCGCGGGGAGTGGGTATTCGGAGTTGCACAAAGTTTTAGGACAAACCAATGCTATCAAATTTAATCCAGATGATCCGCTTTCAAATGTGGTTCATACCCGTCGTACCCAAATTGTAGACAATTTGCCTGAAGCATACCCTAAATTCAAACATCCGGTTGGTCATGACCTTAAATCTTGGATGGGAATTCCTCTCATTGCCCATGATCAGATTATTGGTTTGGTCAGTACTTATAAAACCGAAGAGGGCAGTTATGATGATGATATGGATGAGGTATGTCTTGCTTTTGGACATCAAGTGGCGATAGCGTTTGAGAATGCTCGCCTGCATGAAATTGCAGTCAACAAGTTAGGGCGAGAGTTGGAGATTGCCCAAGAGATTCAAGAGACGCTGTTGCCTCAAGTGGTGCCTCAAGTGCCGGGGCTACAAATCAGCGGGCGTATTTTACCAGCTCGTCAGGTTGGAGGAGATTTCTTCCATTTTTTCCCTGTCAGTGGCGGAGACCAGTTAGGGGTTGCGGTTGGGGATGTGAGTGGTAAGGGGATTCCGGCGGCGCTTTACATGGCGGTTGCTATCACGGCGATTGATATTCAGGTTAGAAGCGACCCTCCCCCCGGCGAGTTGATGAATCAGCTTAACGGGGCTTTGTATGAACGTCTGCAAGAAAATAAGATGAATATTGGCCTACAAGTGGCAACTTTTGAGCCGCTTCTTGCTCCTGATGGCAATGCTGACAACGAGGCGCGGGGCGTGTTGATGACCACGGCCAGTGGCGGGATGATTGCTCCGATTGGGGCAACAGAGCGCGGCTGTCGATTTTTACCCGTCAGCGGTTTGCCGATTGGAGCGTTACCACCCCCTGACCAAACTTATGAGGAAGACATGTTTTTGCTCGACCCATTTACTACGATTATTTTTACTAGCGATGGGATTGTTGAGGCTCAAAATGAGACGGGGGAACTGTTTGGTTTTGACCGACTTGAGGCTTCGATAAACGAGATTGCCCACATTCGCGATGCCGAGGTAGTGGCCGATTATGTCATTAATGCCGCGCAACTGTTTATGGGTCAGGCCGAGCAGAGCGACGACATGACGGTGGTGGTGGTCGTCAAAACCTAATCTCCACATGGTTGCAACTGCTTGGTCGTTAATCGCCAACAGGCGCGCCCCTTAAAATATTGACGTAGTTGTCTGGTCGTATCAGGATTATCGTCGATGGCATACACGATTGGCCCGTCTAGGGTTGGACTATTGGCCGCGAAAGGAATAGCAAAATGCCGCCAGCGAGTCACGTCTGTGACCAGAATCAGAGCCGGTTCATCTAACTGAACCATCTCCACTGGGCGTAACTGTTCTGGACTAAGGCCGTATTTTCCCTTTTGCTCGGCAAGTAAGGGCGGTAAACGCCATCCCACGCTATAAACAATCGCTCCGATAATAAGAGCCACCAATCCATTACTCGCCACCTGCCCCCATTTCGATTGACCTCGCAAATATCCCCACATGATTAAAATGCCCCGAGCCGTCAACAACAATAAAGCCGGTAGCGCATCGTAGTAATATCTAGGAAAACCACCATCCAAGCCACCAAATGCCCAATAAAAAGCATGCACCACAATCAGCCCGACGATTATTCCTAATAACAGCCAGTCCCAACGATTGGCCCATCGAGCCAAAAATGGTATGGGCATGAATATCAGGTTACTCCAACCGGGCCAGCCGAATAGACCGCTGGCAAGGGCGGTGATTTTTAGGCGAGTGCTGAGAATGGATTCGGCCAAGCCAAAGCCATAGGGGCCAATATCCGCGCCAAAGCCGATGCGGTCATAAGGCCAGACCAACAGGTAAGGGTTAAACGTTGGGTCGCCGGTGATGGCCCACCAGTACAAAGGTAGTAATGCGCTGGTCAGCAGTCCGCCCACAAAACATGCCATTAAACTCAGCCAAGGCAACTCACCACGCCCGACCAAAATCAGCCAAAACATGGCGATGGGGATACCGACTCCCAACGCGGCAAAGGGGCGGGTGATAAAAACGAGACCTAACATAATTCCGGTCAGCATGGACTGGAGGATGATTCGCCAGTGGGTGACATCCGCTTGAGCATTATGATAGGTTTGGCAGAGGGTTAATAAGGCTAATGTTACCCAAAATAACGAGGCGGTGTGGGATAACAGCGAACTTGATAGAAACAAAAAACAGGGCGTGACCAATCCCAACCCGGCGGCTAAAAGTCCGATTTTGTTTGTAGAGCCACCAGACATGTTATGTTTTCTGCACGTCTCCGCGTCTCTACGAGAAATTTCGGGGGGATCCAAATTTTCCGTCGCATAAAAATAATGACCGAGCCAAGCAATCAGGGCCAAGGTAGCAGTTCCTAATAGTGCATTGATCAGCCACGCGGCCTCAAAATATACGCCTATACTCAATAAAATGGGCCATCCGGGGGGATATTTACCAAACCGTTGTCCGTTATAATCGACCACAAATGGTGTCCAAAACGCATTGGGATAGGGAGGGGTATTGGCAGACAAACGCTGTTGAGCAAACAGTTTGGCCTGAAAAAGATAGGCCACCTCATCTTCTGAATGGGGGACATGCTCGAAGATGTTGGCCGAGAGATAAGCGATGCTCAAAAAAGCAAGTAGGTATATCAGATACCGTTGGACATGATGAAGGGTGATGGTTTTCACTTGATTATAACATATTATGACTTTTTAAGATTCACGATATCTCGATGTTCAGGAACATTTTCCCGATAACATGTTTGGAGTGCCTCATCGTCAATCTGTTTCAGTTGGGAGAGAATATATTGGTGTCCCTGTTGCAACATGGCCTGAGCCTCTTCTAGGCGATTGCTATGGCTTAAAATGCGATAACAGCTTAAATAAACCAAGGGCGGATGTTCGATGCCCTGTACCCCATGTTCATCCAAATAAGTTGTAATTTCTTCTGCATAAGCTTCGGCTAACATCGTGTCCTCTTGAGCTAAGGCGATGCGACCTAAGTGCGCCTTTACCTCAATCACGGCCGCTTGTTGTTGCAATTCCCGTTCTACTTGTAACGCTTCAACCAGACAATCTTCGGCTTTAACAAATTCCTCCGTATGGCAAAGCGTCCAACCATAGTAAGACAACACATCACCCAAAGCCCACGGGTCGTTGATTTCTCGCAAAATAATCAACGACTCTTCTAAAAAGACCAAGGCCGTTGAATAGTTCTCCAGACGATTATGGAGCAATCCCAAATGGTACAGGCTACGTGCTTCGCCTCGACGGTCTCCCACTGCTTGATGAATCGTGAGCGATTTCTCTAACAAATGGCTGGCGTTATCGTAGTCCCCTAAATTACGATAAACTTGTCCCAAATGATGCAAGGTATAGGCTTCATTTCCACGATCACCAATGGTTCTATTCAGGGCTAGGGCCTCATTATACTGGCTGATGGCCTCCATGTAACGCCCCATGTGGTAAAAAACGCCCCCTAAGCTGTTGATACTATCGGCTAACCCGACCTGATTATCACCTTCACGTCGAATATTGATAGCTTCCTCAAAGAAATAGATTGCCACCTCAAAATCGGTCTGATAGTGGGCTACAGTTCCCAAACTGTTCAAACATTCAGATTGTACGTTCTTATCATTTTGAGCCTGAGCAATCATTAGGGCGTTTTGTAGGTACTTTTGAGCGGTCTCATACTCTAGGCGCAAATAGAGCAAACGTCCCCAATAGTTATATCCCTCACCGATCAACCGTTCATCGCCAACCTTCTGCGCTAGTTGTACGGAGCGCTCAATCAACTCGATTCCAGAATCGTAATTGCCGTAGGTTCCGTATAAATAAGCCCACTGACGAGCGCATAAAGCCCGCCGCCGGTCATCATTTAGTGCCTCGGCAACGATACCCAAAGTTCCTAAATCTTCAATCTCATGGTGACGGTTTCCCATGAGGTTGTATAGTTTGGCCCGTTCCATCAGTACATCCCAATATTCGGCCATAACGATACCTTTGGGCTTGCCCGTAACCGGGTCAGGTTTGGAGAAACAGTCAAGAATTTGGGAATAATAATCAATTGTTACTTGATTGGCGTATTCGCGACGAGCTTTTTGAGCGGCCAATTTAAGGTAATAAATTGCTTTATCAACCTCAAGACTATGGTTATAATGGAAGGCCAACTGCTCAACTGCATCGGAGTTTGAGGTTTCTAACGACTGTGCCACCTCGGTATGGAGTTGCCGACGCTGAGCAAGAAGCAACCCTTCATAAACAACCTCTTGCGTGACCACATTATGAAAAACATACTCCCATTTGGGGGACGGTGTTTCGAGGTGAATCAGCTTCTCTTCCTCTAATTTATCTAACTGTGCCACGATGTCATAACGAGACTGTTTCATGGGGTGGATGTCGAACAGGAGGTTACGTTGGAAGCGCGCCCCAATCACGGAGGCAACTTTTAAGGTCACTTTAGCCGCGTCCTCGGTCAAACGGTCTACCCTCGATAAAATAACATCCTGAATCGTATTCGGCAGATTAAAGCTATCAAACTCTTGCTTGTCATCTTTTTTCGCCTCATCTCCCTGCTCGGTAGCCGTTTTTTCTTCTTGAGCATCAAGAACCGATTGAGCAATTTCCTGTAAAAAAAATGGATTTCCTTGGGTACGACTCAGTAACAGATCCATCGTCTTCGTCGAGAATTTTTGATTGTTTAGCAATAAGGTCAGGAGTTGGCGACTCATCTCTAATGAAAGTGGGGCCAAAAAAATAGTATCCGTATAGGGTAGGTCACGTAAATATTGCATGTTGGCCCATGTCTTTTCGACCATGGGCCGATGAACCAAAATCAAAATAAGAGGCGTGTCTGTTAGAGTGGTGCTTAAATGTTCAATGAGTGATAACGATAGTTCGTCGGCCCAGTGAACATCTTCGAGTAGAATTAATAATGGATGTTTTTTGGCTTGACGACGCAAAATCGTCTCAATTAAGGAGAATGTGTTGTTTCGGCGTAGTTGACCGGAAATCTCACGGGTAAAGTTGTTTTCTGGGGCATCAACACTCAACACTTCGGCCAACAAGGGGAGGCGTTTTTTCCAATAGTTTGGCTCGTCAGGTGGGTCTTCCAAATCCTCCACCCCGATAGCCAAGCGGTCTAGTTGCCTCTCAGGGGTTAAACTAGCCGTTATCCCATGGAGCGCGCCGAGTACCTCACGCCAAGCCTGATAGGGAACTTGGCGACCATAGCTGACACATTTGCTCCCATATCCTACCCCACCGGCCATGACCCAGTCTCGAATCAACTCGGTGGCGAGACGACTTTTGCCCACCCCCAACTCCCCTTCAATAAAGAGGATCTGTAACTGTCCAGATTTAGCTTTCTCTGAAACTTTGCGAATTATCTTTAGCTCTTCGTCACGCCCAATCAAAAAATCTTCATTGAGCAAATGGCGGATGACAAACTCATCTTGGGCATCCTGAACCCCAAGCACATTATAAGCTAACAGATTTTGACTTTTTCCTTTGATGGAAATATGTCCTAGATCCTCAATGAGAAAATGTGGGCCGGCTCGTTCTTTGACCCGCTCACTGATGGTGATAGAGTAGGGCGTGCCATACTGCATCAACCGAGCGGCCAGATTCACTTGATCGCCTAGCACCGTGTATTCCCGTCGATTGGGCGCGCCAACTGGCCCAGCAAAAATTTGCCCTTCGGCAATACCCACCGATACTCGCAAATTTTGTTCCTTGGCGGCCTCTTTTAAGTCTAGCGCGCAGGCTACGGCACGGGTGGCATCATCCTCATGCGAGAAGGGCGGCGCACCAAATAGCAAGAGCAGAACAGTCCCCTTATCGTCTACCGCCACTTTGTTCAACGCTCCCTCAAAACTATAGAGACGCTCTTGCACCATCTGCAAAAAGGTTTGCAATTGCTCTAGTGCTGTATCAGCTTCATACCTAAAGCCACTGATGCTCATGAATAGAATGGTCATGCGGCGCAGTTCGGCCAACCAGTCAGCCGGTTCATTGAGCCGAACTTTGATTGCACCGGGGACATAACATAGGAGTGCTTTTTCGGCAATTTGCTGTTTCTCAAGAGATAAACTCTCCCAATTGACGATTTGGGGAGCTATATAGGGCAGGGATTTGGTGGTTTGTTGGAGGCGGACAAAGCCTTGGCTTTTGGGAATTATCTCACCATTAAAGATATCGCGCGCCTCTTTCCAGGCATGCGGGCTGAGGATGATTTGACCGGGTTGGGCATTATGTTCGGCCATCGCGACCTGCACTAACGGATGCCCAGCGACCAGATATTCCCAGCGTCCCAACGCTCCACCGACACTACACTCAAAGATTTCACCAGCCCCAATCGCCACCTTCATGGAGAGGGAGGAGGTGCCGTGTGAGGTTTCGAGATTGGCAAAGTTACTCATTTGGGCTTGCATGGCCAATCCGCAGGCCGCGGCATAATGAATCGACACCGCCAGCGAAATATTCACCGGAAAAAGAACGGTTAACGCATCGCCGGAAAATTTAACCACCTGACCATGATAACTTTCTATGGTGTCAATCATTTGGGTAAAGTAACCATTAATAAGGTGGGTTAGCTCTTCTGCACCCGTTGGCCCAGCCGCACTCAGAATCTCACTCAGATGGGTAAACCCTGAAATATCAGTAAATAGAACCGCGGCAAAAGAACGGTGTCCGAGAGGTTCCGTTAATAATTTGGGCTGATGATAGATAGATTGTACGACCGGCGTGGGGACATACGCCGATAGTTTAGCGAGCGTTTCTGGCAAAGCCATGAGTAACCTAAAAGATTATTCTAACGTAGTCGAGCTAAAACAGTGGTAGCACCAAAAAAAACGAATATACTAGGTACAATTGCGGCAAAGGGATTAAATATTAGCGGAATTAGCGGAATAAGGATGAATGGTAGACCAGCTACAATAATACACCCTGCCACAACATGCCCTAAATAACGAGAGCGTCGCTTGCTAACGGCCCAGCGTACTGCTTCGGCGATAACTCCAGTTACAAACGGCGTACCCAAAAAAGCAAACAGCAGACCAAAAAAACCAAAGCTACCAAATAGTTGTGTAAACAGCGCAACGGCAAAAAATGCCAACGGAAATGAGACGGTTCCAGCTACCAAATAATCGCTGTTTGTACCCGTATAATATTTATCTTCTTGCTCTCGGATACATTCGGGGCAACGAAACCCGACAGGGGTTTGTTTGGCACATTTCGCACATATCGGCTTGTTACACCGATTACAACGTAAGCTGGTTTCCCTTTCTGGATGCCGATAACAATACAGGGTCTCCCCATCTTTCGGTTGTCGATGGGTTAATTTTTCTTGGATCAATGCGAGACCCGTTTGGGCTTCTTGATTATCGGGTGCAATGGCTAATGCTTCCTTAAAACACCACTCTTTTTCTTTTAAGTCGTCAACTACACCCGCTAAACCAAGCCAAGCATCTATATCATCAGGATGTTTCCGAGTCGCTTCTGAGAGTAAACGGTGAGCTTGCTTAGTCTCGCCAACTCTCGCTGCCGTTAAACCTCGCCGAGTTAGGTCATTTATCATGCGTATAATCGACATTGGTTAGCGGTCATTTTTGCAAACGAGCGTTAATCAATGATATAAATTTTAGGTAGTCCTGCACATGTAGTGATCACCTACCCGCAAGTTTGGAACTTGCGGGTAGGTAACTGACATATATCACTACTTCTGCACCACTACCAAATTTTATTAGGGCCCGCCTAAACGGTTGAGCAGGGTACTATAAAAATAGTTTTGTTCATGCAGGCGGGCAAATCTGCCCATCCACGGGCTTGCGGCCAAAGTCAACTCATCCCCATCAGTGAGTTCAATTTCAAACTGACCGTCAATTGTCACTAACGCGGTATGGTCGGTTTGAATCTGTATTTGTATAACACTGCTTCTCGCTAGGATTAAAGCTCGGTCTAAACAAAGATGGGGAGCCAGTGGAATTAAGATCATGTTTTCTAGTTCTGGTGATAATATCGGCCCTCCTGCCGAGAGAGAGTAAGCGGTTGAGCCGGTCGCGGTCGAAACAATCATCGCATCGGCAGTATAGGTAGTTAGATACCCTCCATTAATTTTTGTATGCAACCGAACCAAGCGCGCCATGCGTCCTCGTCCAATCACCACTTCATTGAGGGCCTCATAAACCGCCAAAGTGTGTTGCTGACGACTGTGTTTTACCTGCACCATCATCCGTTTTTCGATCCAATAATTTCCCTGCAAGGTTTGTTTAATACATTCCGGCCATTCAGCCGGTTGTATCTCGGTTAAAAAACCCAAATTCCCCATGTTAATCCCTAAAATCGGGATGGTGTAACGAACCGTCATGCGGGCGGCCCGTAACATAGAACCATCACCACCAAGAATAATGAGCAGGTCAGAATGTTGGAGTTGGTCACCGACAGAGGCTTCATCCCAACTTGAACTGACCCAAGCCGAAACACCGAAGTTTTCGATAAACTCCAAAATCTCTGCCGCCATCACGCGCGATTCAGCCAATTTGGGATGATATAATACTCCCACATTTCTAAAGGCCAATTTCTTGTCCGCTTGATTATTACTGTTGGTCACCAGTTTTTACATCCTTGTAAAAAATAAAGAGATTGAATCACCTGTTTGATGTTTTTATGCCTGTTACGCCCCCGCTATATGAATTTTTGGGGTTGGCTTCTTAGCCGGTGGTGGTTCTGGAGTCGTGGTTTCGGATGCGCTCTGTTGGGCTTCTTGGGCGGCTCGTTCCTGCAACATCGACATGGCCATGTGCATCACGACTTCCATTGCTTGCGCCGCTTCTGGTTGATTTTGCTGTTGAGCCTGTTGCGCTTGGGCTGATAATAGCGAGAAAAATGGCTGGTTAATTTTATCTAAATTCTCAGACAACACCTGTTGAGGATTGCTGGACTGGAATATTTTTTGCAAAAGGTCGGAAGCAGCCTCAAACGCTTTTTTGTTTTCTTCTTCAATAACCGACTTAGTCTCCAGAATCTTAGTTCGTAACTCTTTTAACTCCGCTGCTTGCTTATGGTTGCCCTGGTCGGTCGCGCCATCAATCTGTTTGGTTATGTCTTGGAAGAATTCATAATCAAGCATGGCATGCCCCGTAGCGATGAGTTCCACAAACATCTGCTCATTTCGCGCTTCCCTCAACCGTTTTAGCAAATCAGGCTTGTCTTTTAGGATGATTAAACCAAGTTTTGCGTCAACGTCGTCAATAACCGTTGAGTCAATACCGCTAATCTCAGCCAACAACGGACGAATGGTGATCAAATGTTGAGCTAATTGCGGATTCCCCTCAACATTAGCAACTTGAGCCATGTTGGTTAATACCTCAAAAAAAGTGCGATCTAGCTCCTCTTTGTGTTCCTCGGCCTTCGTTTTTAGCTCCGAGGGAGTCTTGATAGTGGCGAGGTCTTGCAATAGTTTCAGCCGATCTTCTTGCGTCTGACGAATCTCTTTGGTGATTCCATCTGCCTCTAAGATTGTATCAAACATAGTTTCTAATTTTAAGAACTGCTTGGGATTCAAGATATAGAGCTTTCGTTTTTTTGGTTCGAGTTGATTAAATAAAGTATTGGTTAAATCGCCAATCGCCTTCTCTTGAGCCTCAATGGCGACATTTAGACCGCCCGGAACATACACTAAGGCTAACTCCTTCTCTAAATCATAATATAAAATCGAGGTTTGTATAGACGAGATGTTGCGGCACTGGGGACATTGAGCAATATTTATCCGACCTTGTAAAAAGGCCATTTTTACATGCTGGTTTTGACCATCAATAAGAGATTGAATAGGTGCATTAAACTGAGTATGACATGACGGGCAAATAGTGGGTGTAACTTGTTGAACTGCCATAAAAATTAGCCAATTGTATCGCGATAGTTAGATGCGATACATCGACATTCCTCCTTAGGATTGTTTACTTTTCGTAGTGAATTAAAACTATCAGTAATTCTACTATAAAACAGATAAAACAGAAATTTAGCAAGTCCAATCTTATTCTAAAAGGTAGGCTACATTTAGCGAACTTCAGAGTTGACGCGATACAGGAATGATGATATAATCCTCTTTAACTAGCAGTATTGTAAGCTCCACACTACTTAATCCTTATCCCCTAGTCAACAAATTTCTCAAAATAGTGTTTTAATTCATAATCGGGCCATTTCCCCAAATACTATTAAAAAGCTACTTATAATAGTACAATTAATCCATCAAACAAAAACATTAACTCTCTTCTCCATTCTCACATACGTTTCAATTGGTTTAATTCTTAAAGCGTTGTTGCTTAATCGGCCAACTCTTATCCTCATTTTATAATGGGGTAGTTCTATACATACAGTGATAAACAGTTTCCTTATCACGGTAGTGGTGCAGATGTAGTGAGAGGAGTGCAAAGCTTGCTTTGCATGCAAGGCAAGCCTTGCACTCCGGATTTCCCCATCACTACTTGTGCAGGACTACCTCCTTATCACTACTTTTGCACTACTACCTTATGATGAGCCTGATTCAGTTGTATCATCACAATCTGAATTCCACATTTTTGCCTGCCTAAAGGCATCTCCGGCTAATGTCCCAAATCTGATTATACAATTCATAATAGATATATTATAGCTCCAACAAATTGTTGGATAATAGCTATTGTTTTTTAAAAAATGTGGCTATCAACGTAAGCCGAGACATGTAGCACATGCTTCAGCCTGTGCCGCACAGTCTAAAGACTGTGTTACGATATTATCTGTCGCACGTTAAGTTGGTAGCCAAAAATGTCAAATATTTACGGTTAATTTTAGGAGTTTAGACAATGAACATGGCAGAACTTGAAGCCAAGACTCTGGATGATCTTCGCTCTATGGCGCGCGAACTTGGCACTTCTGGATACAGTAAACTAAAAAAGAGTGATTTAATACTCAGAATATTGAAGCACAACGCCGAGTCACAGGGGCTGATTTTTGGCGGTGGTGTTTTAGAAATCATCCAAGACGGGCTAGGTTTTTTACGCTCTGTCGATTTACTCCCCGGCCCTGATGATATCTACGTTTCGCAAAGCCAAATCCGTCGTTTTGGCCTGCGAACAGGTGACATGGTGATTGGTCAGGTTCGCCCCCCAAAGGACACTGAAAAATATTTCGGGCTGTTACGAGTGGAAACTGTTAATGGCCTAGACCCCGAAGCAGCCAAGCAACGCCCCATATTTGAACGATTGACCCCTATTTTCCCCACAGAACGCCTACAAGTGGAAACCAACCGCCGACCTTTGTCTACTCGCCTCCTCGACATGTTAGCTCCGATTGGACGCGGGCAACGGGGATTGGTGGTCTCTCCGCCGAAAGCAGGTAAAACAACCATTCTTAAACAAATTGCCAATGGAATCAGCACCAATTATCATGATATTCATATGATGGTAGTGCTAATTGGTGAGCGACCCGAAGAGGTCACAGATATGGATCGCTCGGTGGACGCAGAAGTGATGGCCGCCACCTTTGATGACCCCGAAACGGCTCAAACCCGCGTGGCTGAAATGGCACTTGCCAAGGCCAAACGGTTGGTTGAGGGGGGACGCGATGTGGTGATTCTCATGGACTCGTTGACCCGCTTGGCACGGGCGTATAACTTGGTAGTTCCACCTAGTGGTCGCACCTTGTCCGGCGGGATTGACCCGGCGGCCTTGTATCCGCCTAAACGATTTTTTGGTGCAGCTCGGAACTTAGAAGAGGGCGGCAGTTTGACGATTATTGCCACCTGTCTGGTTGATACAGGCAGCCGCATGGATGATGTGATTTATGAAGAGTTCAAGGGAACCGGCAACATGGAAATGCACCTGAGCCGAAAACTCTCTGAGCGTCGCTTCTTCCCAGCCATTGATATTGAACGCTCTAGCACTCGCCGTGAGGATTTACTGTTAACCCCCGACGATTTAGCAAAAGTTTGGACCTTGCGCCGCATGATTTCTGCCATTGGTGGAGGCGCAGAGGCAACCGAAATGATCTTGGATCGTTTGCCAAGAACAACCACGAATGCAGAGTTCTTGGCGACACTTAATCGTGAACTGTAAGGTGCAAACTTTTTCACGCATAAGCTCCGTATCTTAGCCCGAAAATCGCCGAGTCCGTGACTCGGCGAGAGCATGTCCACCACTACTTATGCACTACCGTGGTTATACGATTCCGACACAAACCAACCAAGCCAGCCATGCCCCAACTAGCGAACTGATAAAGTTGACCATGTCGTTGTTCAACCATGACCAACCACGTAAGGGTTGATTCGGTTGACCAGCCTGATTCAACGCCCGTTCCGTCTCGGTTTTGCGCTCGGCATCGTAATAGATAATCTGCACTGTTGCCCCCAGCAGACTGTCGAACAACGCCCCACCCATGCCACCGATAATTGCCACTCCGACCACCCACAATGCCGATTTGAGGCTGAACCCATCCCATGATTGTCCAAGCCATGTTTCCATAAGAATTAGCCCCCCCGCGGCTATGCCAATCACCACACTGCCTGTGAGCGCGGCCAATGTCCCCACCAGCGATATGCCGCCGGAGCGACCCGGCTCAACAATTTTGCCTGTCGTAATCAAGCGCGGAGGAACATTGCTCAACACCCCTAACTCTGTCGCCCATGTATCCGCGTTGACGGTTGCTATCGCGCCAACAAATCCACAAAACAGCACCGGATGCGGCCACAGGCCATACAACACGGTCATCAACATACCCGCGCCGCCATTCGCCATAACCTGTCCAAAATCACGTTGACTGCCCTTGTCAAATTTATCGATAGCCAACCGCGCCTTGGTCGAGGCTTTGTACTTTGACAACAGACTCGACAGGACGAAAAATACAATCAACAGGATGCCCCACATCCAGCCCCCAAAGCCAAAAATCGTCGTCCCGACCAACATCGCCCCGACCACACCGCTCGCCGACAACGATTCCCGTCGATAAGCCAACGCCCCAATCAGGCCACTCAATATAAAACCTAAGGCAAATTGTTTGATTATGCTCATGCTTGCTTACCACTATATCTGAGACTATCGCTGAATCACTGACGCATTGAATCAAATCAACCCCCGAATACACCCAAAGATGAATGACAATCAACCAGATGATAGGTTAAAATAGATGAAATCAACATCGGATTGATCGTTGAAGGTTGAAACAGATAAGTAATCGGGATTAAATAAGTTGCGCGTTTGACTGGAGCGCAGACGCAATACTCATTCTTAATATGAATTTGTATTCGTGAAAACCCATATTTATCTGTATCCTAAATCAATCGCAACCACCAATCCAAAACTATATTATCATGGGTGTTATTCGTTACAAAATTTGGTTCGATTTATGGCATAATAAAAGCCGTACTATTCAAACAATCTTAATCATAGCCGTTGGCACATTTGCCGTGGGCATGTCGATGGGAGCGCAACAACTATTGCTCGATAGTTTCTCTCAAAGTTGGCAATCTACATCACCCGGCGCAATCACCCTGATTGTCGATCCGCCGGTTGATGATGAAATGTTAGCTGTCTTAAAAAAGATTGACGGGGTGGCAGAAATTGATGGCGAGTTGAATGATGAGAGCATCAAATGGCGACCTGATTCCTCTGCACCGTGGCAAAGTGGCATTTTGCGGGCCAGAGACGACTATACCGACCAGAAACTCGGTCTGTTTCAGCGTCAAAGCGGCGCATGGCCGACTCGGCGAAAGATGGCCGTTGAGGATGGATTCGACCTACAAAACGGGGCTACTGTTTACATTGAAGTCCAGGAAAAAAGTCGTCCAGTACAAATCAGCGGATCCCTGTTTGACCCAAGCGCAGTACCACCATTTTTTGGGGGCGAAGAGACTTTTTATGTCACTCGAAACCGCTTTGCCGAACTAACTGGTGAGCGTGGGTATCGTAAAATACGGGTTGCCCCCATCCAGTATGATGAGGCAACCATTGGTCAACTAGCGGATCAGATTCAACGGCATCTGGAAAAACAAGAGATAAAATCACGCGGTGCGGCCGATCTATATGGCAATCGTACCACCGATCCGGCCAAACATCCATTCCAAGACTTGGTCGATGGCATCAACATGATTTTTATCATAATGGGTCTGTTATCACTGATATTGGGAATGTTTCTGGTATTTAATACCATGACCGCCATCATCAGCCAACAGGTTAACCAAATCGGCATCATGAAAGCGATTGGCGCAAGTCGCAGCCAAATTTTATTGGTCTATTATACCAGTGTACTGGTTTATGGGTTGATGGCTCTGTTGTTAGCCGTACCAACAGGTGCGCTAGGGGCACAGGGAGTCAACCTGTTTATGCTCTACATGTTCAATGTTCCGCCGACACCTTTTGTTATGGTCGGTTCAGCGATACAGGTACAATTTTTACTAGCAATCCTGATGCCTTTAATTGCGGCAACTCTCCCAATTCTTACTGGATCAATGATAACCGTCCGAAAGGCCATCAGCAGTTACGGACTGGGCGGGGCAAGCGGTTTGTTAGAGATAATGTTAGCTAGGGTTGATTTTTTACCTCGCACATTGACTCTCTCTGTTAGTAACACCTTTCGCAATAAACGGCGAGTCTTTTTGACCATGCTAACCTTGGTCGGTAGTGGCACAATTTTTATGATGGTCATGACCACTCAAAAATCAGCCGCCTACTCCTTTGATGAGATACTGCTGGAGACCTACAACTATAACGTCTCGCTCGATTTCAAGGACAATGAGCGCGTCAACAAAATTGAGAAGGTGGCTCTCAGTCATCCAGAAGTCACACATGCTGAGGCTTGGATTTTGACAGGTGGGGTGATGCGAATCGCTGGTCAAGATGGTTTTGCCGCAGACCGAAATGTCTTTCTATTTGCCCTGCCCGTACCGACATCCATCTATCATCCGACCATGGTCAGTGGGCGTTGGTTACAGCCCGAAGATGGCTACGCGGTGGTGTTGCATCAAAAATTAGCCAACGAATTACATCTTAAAGTAGGCGATTGGGTCACACTCGATAACAGTCCACGCGGCGAGTCGGAATGGCGAGTGGTCGGGTTATTTTCTAGCACCACGCTGAGTACCATCGCCCACATGTCTCGCAAAACATTAGCCAAGGAACTACGCCAAGTCGGGCAGGCCAACTCGGTCTGGGTTCAAACCTCCGGTGATGAGGTTCTGCTTGAAGAGCGAGTCGCGGACGGATTGAGCCTGCGCTACGAATCAAGCACCATGCCGGTCAAACTGCGAAGCCTGTTTGGGCCACGAGAAGCGCACAAAATGGCTAACGAAAACGTGGAGCAGGTCAGCGCAATTATATCCTTACTCGGTTTGATGGCCTTGGTGACCGCCCTCGTCGGTGGCATTGCCTTAAGTGGAGTTATCTCGATTAATGTGCTAGAACGTCGTCGTGAAATCGGAGTGATGCGAGCTATCGGAGCCTCATCCGGCACGATTGGCGGGCTGTTCATGGGCGAAGGGATCATCTTAGGACTGTTAAGCTGGCTCATCTCTCTACCCTTAAGCGTTCCGTTAGGACAGTTGATGACTCAAGGTTTGGGCGAGGCCTTACAGTTCGACATCGTCTATGTCTATTCGCAACAAGGCATCTGGTATTGGCTGATGATTATCATCCCGCTCTCGATTATGGCGAGTTGGCTACCTGCTTGGCGAGCAACACGGGTCAGCGTGCGAGAGAGTTTGAGCTATTAGTTAACAGACGTATAATCGGACACAGATAACGCGGAACAACATGGATGATATAAAAATCCATGTTGTTCTGTATTAGTTTATATCCGATTTTTGAGGTAACAATGTAATGACAATAGATGAATTAGAAGAATTATTAGATGAATTTCTCA
>JAUCGB010000060.1 GCA_030377895.1 Anaerolineales bacterium HSG24 | reverse complement strand
AATACAACCCCGCATCTATCAAAATCAGTAACGATTTGCGGGTCATACGCTCCAATATCTCTGTCATCAAAGCTCGTTCTCCGGTACCCTTACCAGAAAAAGGAGCGTAAGCGATATCCAAGATTAGCCGTACCGATACGGCCACGAATGAGACCATGCGAAATTGGGGATAGGCCGCCTGACCTCTCCCTGAGTTGGGTTTATTGAATTTATTTCGATTGTCTTCACTGTCTGGCATTGTGCCTGTTACACCATCAAAAGCAACAGTTATGCGCCCATAAAAATCTGGAGGTATCTTTTTAAAAGACGTTGTCAACTTGTTAAAGAGAAGGCGAAATACATCGACTCCCATCTTGACTCTAGCGTGACTAATCGCTCCATCTGATACAATTTTGGACAGAGGAGGCAATTTACCATCCAGCCACCGAAGACCGGACACCATCCAGTTGAAAACTTTATGATAATCCAAATCCCGACGAATAGTTAAGGCCAAAATCAGCCAAATCAAGAGTACGGGTACTAAAATAGTGCCTTTTCGGAACTTGGTCAGTCCCTTTTCGACTAATACCTC
The DNA here is from genome assembly GCA_030377895.1 of Anaerolineales bacterium HSG24. Lineage (GTDB taxonomy): Bacteria > Chloroflexota > Anaerolineae > 4572-78 > J111 > JAUCGB01. Next base: position 23,053 of record JAUCGB010000060.1, on the reverse strand, counting down.
TTCAATTAAGGGTTGTAAGATTTCAGAAAAAGGGCCAAACTTGAAAGTAGGACCGACCTCTTCAAAAGCTTCGGCCATTGTTGTAAAATGTGACATGTGATATTTCCTTATCGCTTTTTTTATTGCTCCAAGTTACACAATTGTTCAGGTTATATTTTTTAGAGCAATACTTGATAGTACTACATTTTACCCATATTTGCAAGTACTCAACCTGCTAAATATCTTCATTCACTGGCATTGACTTTAAGCTGGAAAATGGGGACACCTTGGCCGAGCCGTCGATTTTGAATAAAAAAGGGAAAATAGAAACCTTTGATCGTGTGTTAGCCAACCCACCCTTTTCCCAAAACTATAGTCGGGCTGAGATGCAGTTTGCTAGCCGATTTTGGGAATTTTGTCCCGAAGCTGGTAAAAAAGCAGATTTGATGTTTGTGCAACACATGATCGCCAGCCTAAAAACTGAGGGTCTCATGGCCACGATTATGCCGCATGGGGTGTTGTTTCGAGGTGGTAAGGAGAAGCTGATTCGGGAGCGGATGATTCAAGATGATTTGATTGAGGCGATTATCAGCCTACCGCCGGGCCTGTTTTACGGTACGGGCATCCCGGCTTGTGTGTTGGTCATCAACAAGAGCAAACCGGACGTGTGGCGAGGCAAAACCCTGTTTATCAATGCCGACCGTGAGTATGCCGAGGGCAAAGCCCAAAATAAGCTCAGGCCAGAGGATATTGAGAAGATTGATTTTGTCTTTACCCACAAACGAGAAATCACAAAATATAGCCGCTTGGTTGATAAAAGTGAGATTGCCGATCAGCATGACTATAATCTGAACATCCGGCGTTATGTGGATAATACGCCCGACCCCGAACCGGAGGATGTGACCGCCCATCTGCTCGGTGGCCTACCGCTGGCTGAGGTCGAGGCCCGCTACCCACTTTATGAGCCGTTTGGCATCCCACCGAGTCGTCTGTTTCAGCTTGATGCAGCTCTCCCTATTGTCGCCGAGGCTCCGGCTATCTATCAGGTCAACCCGCCCCCTGAAATGCCTCCTGAACTTGTCGAAGGGGGTGAACTTGTTGAAACTGGCTTGCCTTCGACAGGCTCAGGGGACGCGTTGGTTGAGCTTGTCGAAACCATGTCGCCTTCGACTGCTTCTGGCGACGCAGGCCACAGAGCCGGATACACAGCCTTTACCTCGACCATTACCCGCAAGGCCGACATTAAAACGAGGCTTGAGCAGGATAAACAGCTACAAGCGACCATGCAACAGCATGTGACCGCCCTCGCCGACTGGTGGTCGGAGGCACGAGATGAGTTTGCCACCTTAAGCACCGGTAAAAAATTGCCCACCGTGCGCCAAAACTTGTTGACCAGCCTCAAGGCGAGGTTGATTCCGTTGCGGGTGTTGGATGAGTTTTTGAGCGCCGGAGTCTTTGTCAACTGGTGGCAGACTATTCGCTACGATTTGAAGACGATTATCAACACCGGCTGGCATCATACCCTGATACCCGATGCGTATCTGATTCAGGCTTTCTTTCAGGCCGAGGCGGCGGCCATTGCAACCCAAGAAGCCACGATTAGCCAAGCTGAAAGCGACCTCAGTGAGGCGGTAGAGCAGGCCACCACCGAAACCGCCTACGAGCCGGATGAGGGAAAAAAGGTAACGGCCAGTCTCATCAAAAAATATCTCAAGAGCCTACAGGATGATTTGAAAGAGTCGGCAGGGAAATCGGCGGCGCGGGAACGGGCCAGCTACAAAAGCCTGTATGATACGATTATAACAATTGAAAAGCGGCGCACCAAGGCCAAAAGAGCCTTAATAGAGCAGGAAACCCTACTTGAACTGAAACTGCGCTTAAAGCGGGTTGGCCCAGCCGAGACCACTGCCGAGACCAACGACCTGCTCCAACAGGTAGCCGACCAACTGGATAAGCTCAATCCGAAAGATAGAACCGACAAAAAGAAGATAACCAGCCTGAACAGAGACAAAACCGCGTTACAAGCCCGCCTGAGCCACATCAAATGTTTGTTGACCGAGATAAAAGACCCTTTAACGGAGGCCGAAGCCCGCGACCTGATTTTGCAAAAACTGCATGACCTAATAGAGACCGAGCTAGACCGCTACCTGAACCAAGCCCGCAGACACCTGATTACTAGCACCGAAACCCTGTGGGATAAATATGCCGCCTCCAGCCAACAGTTGGAGCGGGAGCGAGGCCAGACCTTGGTGCAGTTGAATCAATATTTGGAAGGGTTGGGGTATTTGGTATGATGAATATGGACTGTATACCTTTAACATGGGAATTAAACACGCTTCACGATTTGGTAGCGATAAATTATGGGAAATCACCAATTGCTATTCTTTCAGAAAATGGAACTGTGCCAGTTGTTGGTACGGGTGGTGTTGAAAGATATGGAAATGATTGGATACATGATGGAGAATCTATAATTCTAGGACGAAAAGGAACAATTGATAAAGTAACTTTTGTAAACGGAGAATTCTGGGCCATAGATACCGCTTTTTATCTAACTAATTTTTATAAGCTAGTTGTCAAATGGCTTTACTATTTTCTCTCAACTATCAACTTTCGGTACTTAAATGAAGCGACTGGCGTACCTAGTTTATCAAGAGACAACCTTTATAAATTACCCATTCCAACCCCTCCTTTTGCCGAGCAAACCCAAATCGCCACCATCCTCTCCACCGTAGACCAAGCGATTGAGCAGACCGAGGCTCTGATTGCCAAACAACAACGAATTAAAACCGGCCTCATGCAGGATTTACTGACCAAAGGCATTGATGAGCATGGCAACATCCGCTCTGAGGAGAGCCATGCCTTCAAGGATTCGCCGTTGGGTCGTATTCCGGTGGAGTGGGGGGTGGATAAAATTGATAACCTCTTAAATAGGATTATTGATTATCGTGGTAAGACACCATATAAATCAGACTATGGCGTTCCACTTATCACCGCAAAAATCGTTAGATTTGGTTATTTAGAAGAAGCAGATGAATTTATCCCCGAAGAAGAATATGAAAAACGGATGACAAGAGGTTATCCTAGTAAGGGTGATGTTTTATTCACAACAGAAGCCCCTCTTGGAAATGTAGCTCAAGTTTTAGATGAAAGAATTGCTTTGGGACAACGATTATTGACCCTCAAATCAGGGCCAAGACTTAACACTGATTATCTGTTTTATATCCTTATGGATGAAAAAATAAGGCAACAATTTGAAACATTATCATCAGGTAGTACAGTAATAGGTATTAAACAAAGTCAATTTAGGAAAGTTTTAATCCGTTTACCTAGTGATATTAAAGAACAAGTGAATATAACATCAACAATAAAATCATTCGATTTACAAATCGATATACATAAAGATCAACTCACCAAACTCAAAGCCCTCAAAACCGGCCTCATGCAAGACCTGCTCACGGGTCGGGTGCGGGTTACACCGTTGCTCAAGGAGTAGGTGACGCTTGTAGCGTCACTTGCTTGTTGAACCAATTCGTCACGTTACAAACGTGACCTACATCATTCTGTAGGTGACGCTTGTAGCGTCACTTGACCGCCAAACGGATTTGTCACGTTACGTCACGTTACAAACGTGACCTACATTGAATATTATGTCAAACATTCGACGATATTATCTACCCAATCGTATCATTTTTATTACCCAAGTTGTTCATACCCGTGAGATGGTGTTTGCTAATCCGATTTATGTAACGTTGCTTCGCGAAAAATTACGGATTGTGAAATCCCTCCATCCATTTTCCATGTTGGGGTATGTTTTTTTACCAGACCATTTTCATCTACTCATCAAGCCGACTGGCGAAAGCAATTTTAGCCAAATTATGCACTCTCTAAAACCAAACTTCACCAAAGAGTATAAAAAAATGATGGGCATCACTGGCTCGTTGAAGTTTTGGCAGAAGCGGTTTTGGGATCATGTGATTCGAGACGAGGTTGATTTTGAGGAACATCTCCATTACATTCATTATAATCCGGTTAAACATGGGTATGTCAATAAACCAGAAGATTGGCCGGATAGCTCTTATTTAGCATGGCGAGAACGCAACGTTTATCCTGACCAGTGGGGTTGGACAATGCCAGATTGTATCAAAACGCGTGATTGGTCGATGGTGGAATAATTTGTAGTCCAATCACGTCACGTTACAAACGTGACCTACGTGAACGGATTTGTCACGTTGTAGGTGACGCTTGTAGCGTCACGTGACCGCCAAACGGATTTGTCACGTTACAAACGTGACCTACATTGGTTATTTGTCACGCTGTAGATTTGTCACGTTACAAACGTGACCTACATTGGTTATTTGTCACGCTGTAGGATTTGTCACGTTACAAACGTGACCTACATTGGCTGTAGGTGACGCTTGTAGCGTCACGTGACCGCCCAAACGGATTTGTCAAACGGATTTGTCACGTTACAAACGTGACCTACATTAATCGTCTATTTTCGGAGGAGACACCATGCGTCAACAAAAAACATCTAAAGCGGATAAACTGAACGAACGGAACTATGTCGAACTCCCTCTGCTCGATCAGTTGACGGGTCTCGGTTGGGATATTATCGATCTGACCGACCAAGCTCAAACGCCGGGACACAGCCACCGCGCTCGGTTCGACGAGGTGGTTATGTCTGATATTTTGGCCCAACAACTCAAAATCATCAACCCTTGGCTAGAGGATGACCAAATCGAGGTGGTCATTCGGCAGGTTACGAGCAGTTTTCCGGGGCGTAACCTCTTCCAAAACAACCGCCATTTGCATGGCATGCTCCTCGAAAACGTCAGCGTCTCCGAAAATCGGCAAACGGGTCAAAAAAACCCCACCGTCCATTTGATAGATTTCGACGAGTCTGCCAATAACACAGCCAACAACAGCTACATCGCTGTCTGCCAGCTAAAAGTTCGCATCCGTGGCACCGAGAGCCACATCTACCCCGACGTGGTACTGTTTCTCAATGGCCTGCCGGTGGTGGTTATCGAATGTAAATCGGCCAAAACCAATGGGCCAATCGCCAAAGGGATTAACCAACTGCTCCGCTATAGCGAACAACGGGGAGCTACCGCGGAAGGTAGTCCGCTCCTATTTTATTATAATCAGTTTGTGGTTGCCACCTGTCGCACCCAAGCCAAGTTCGGCACCATCACCACCCACATCGAAAAGCAGTTCTATCGTTGGGCCGACCCGTACCCCCGCACGCTGAACGATTTAGAGCATGGCAGTAGTAGCCCCAGCAACCAACAACGGCTAATTGCGGGCATGCTAGACCCTCGTAATCTGCTCGATCTGATTCGCACCTTCACCCTTTTTTCTACCAATGAACGCGGCCAAGCTGTCAAAATTGTGGGTCGCTATCAGCAGTTTCGGGCGGTCAAACGGGCCGTTAATCGTCTGCTGACCGGCAAAACCGCCCGCAATCGGAGCGGGATTATCTGGCATACTCAAGGCTCAGGGAAATCGCTGACCATGATGTTCATGGTGCGGGAGATGTATCGCCATCCCCAACTGGCCCAATGGAAAGTGATTTTTGTCACCGACCGTACCCAATTGGAACAACAGTTGAGCGAAACCGGCCAAAATATCGGCTTTACTGTTAAACCGGCTCGTTTCATCAACCCGAAGAATCCGCCCAATGGTCAAAGCCTCAAGGAACTCCTGCGGAGCGATTCCTCCGATTTGGTCATGGCCATGATTCACAAGTTCCAAGAGCGGGATTTAGATGAGATTTTTCCCGAACTGAACCGTAGCTCCCATATTCTGGTCATGACCGATGAGGCCCATCGCTCCCAATATAGCAAGCTGGGAGCCAATCTCGATAAGGCCATCCCCAACGCCAGCAGAATCGGTTACACCGGCACGCCTATCGACAAAACGGAGCGAGTGTTTGGCGACTATATCGACAAATATACCATGCGCCAGTCGATTGATGATGGGGTAACGCTCGAAATCGTCTACGAAGGGCGCACCCACAACGCCGAAATCAGTGACCGCACTGGCATGGATAAAGCCTTTGCCGACATGTTCAGCGACTATAATTTGATAGAACGGCTACAAATCTTAGGCTATGCCTCCCGCGATGCCTATTTAGAAGCTCAGGAGACGATTACCGCTAAGGCTAACGATATGGTTGAGCATTATCTAACCCATGTCTTTCCCAATGGTTTTAAGGCGCAGGTAGTCGCTACCTCTCGCGAGGCCGCGGTACGCTATAAAACCGCCCTCGATTCGGCCATCCAAGCGGCCTTAACTCGGTATGAACAGAACAACCGCTTGCCCCCTAACCAACTGGCTTGGCTGAAAATCTTCAAAACGGCGGTGGTTATCTCTGGGAGACATAACGATTTGCCTCACCTCAAAGCACACAGTAACTCCACCGAACACAAACAGGCTATCAAAAGTTTCAAACTGCCCTTTGAAGGGGAGGACAACGGCATAACCGGCGAGGTCGGGATTCTAATTGTCAACAACATGCTCTTAACCGGCTTCGATGCTCCGATTGAACAGGTGTTGTATCTCGATAAAGTCACTACTAGCCACAACCTGCTCCAAGCCATTGCACGAGTCAATCGGGTTGCCGACTCGGCAAAAACCAAAGGGCTTGTGGTTGATTATGTGGGCATTGGGCATCATCTTAAACGGGCCATTAACATCTACGATGAGAAAGAGCAAAAAGAGGTAATCGAGAGTCTGAGCTTTCCAGAGGAGGAACTGCGTGCCCTAGAGGATGCGTATCGGGCCATGATGGATATGTTGGTGGGGTATGGTTTAACCGACCTGAATGACTACGATGCCTTTTTTGACCTATTTTATGATGAGGATATTCGCTTTGAGTACATGCAAGCCTTCAAAGCCTTAACCAGCAGTTTGAATCTGGTCTATCCGGCTAAAGAGGCACTCGATTATCTGCCCACCTACAAACAACTGACCGGAATCAACGCCTTGGCGAAACAGCACTTTTTTGATGAGCGCCTGAGCATGATCGGTATTCCGACCAAACTCCGCACCCTGACCGATGCCTATCTGGAATCAAAAGGGATTGAGCAGAAGATTAAACCGATTTCGGTGTTGGATGATGAGTTTGAGCAACAGGTCGGCACTCATAAGCGGGTCAAAACCAAAGCGGCCGCGGTGGAGCATGCTATTCGTCACCACATCGAAACGGAACTAACCGACGACCCCGACCTGCAAGCTTCTCTGGCCGAGGCATTGACCGAAATTATGTTGGCCTTTAAGGATAATTGGCAGAAAATCTATGAGGAGTTGGAAAAACTGCGCCAACGCATGCGCGAGGAGAACAATAAACCGACCTACGGCTTGCACAAAGCCAAACAGATGCCCTTCTTCAGCCTCCTTAAGAGACAACTGTTTGGCGATGTCGATTTGGACGATGACCAGATTTCACAACTGGTTGATTTAACACAACAGCTTTATCTGCTCATAGAGCGAGAGTTGAAATTAATCGACTTTTGGGATAATATCCTCGCTGTAAACTAAAGGGGAATATTCAAAAATTGTTATTGTCGGCTCATTTTAAGAGCTTGCCCAATGTTATCCAAAAACGGGCCTTTCTCATCAGTCGTATTATGGAGTTGGCCGAAGCGAAAAACGACACGATTTTATACGCGCCGTAGTTTACAGTCTTTCAGATAAAGATTTTCACTCGGATAGACAGACCCTAAAGGTTTTAGAAACCTTTAGGGTCTTGAACTGCAAAACATTATCTGAACATCTATAGACCTTCACCTTGAAGGATAATTAAGGAGGGAAAAAGCAACATGGCAACAATTACCATAGAAATCCCTGATGAAATCGCCAGTCGGTATGCGAGTATAGAAGAGATTCGCCAAACAATGATTGAGGATTTTGTGATTGAGCAACGGCAACAGGGTAAATTCAGCCTTGGTGAGGCGGCCAAACTGCTCAATATGACATACGTAGAGTTCTTCGCCCTTATCGGCAGGAAAGGACTTTCATTTATCAATGCCACATCGGCTGAACTCGATGAAAGCTATCGCCAATTTCAGGGGATGATGGAGCAAATGGCAACATGATTGTCGTTTCTAACTCAAGTCCCCTAATTGCACTAAGTAGTATCAATCGGTTAGATATTCTGGCTCATCTGTTTACAGCTATTCACATCCCTGCTTCGGTTTATCAGGAAACGGTGATAGAGAATCCGATACCTGAACAACAACAACGTATTACTCAGGCAACACAGACATTCATTCAGGTCGTTTCTCCAACAATTCAGCAACAGTTTACCCGAAAACTAGGTGCAGGAGAGCAAGGTGCATTAAACTTAGCAATTGAAGTGGATGCCAATTTCATCATTCTTGACGATAAAAAAGCCCGACGCGAAGCAAAAGAACTTGGTTTGATGCCGATATTTACCGCAGATATTCTCAAATTGGCTGAACAGCAACAATATATTGCCTCATATCATGCGCTTGTTGTTCAACTTGCTCAACGGCAGATTTATATTCCCGAATAAAACAATAAAACAATGTAGGTCACGCTTGTAGCGTGACTTGATGAACTATGAAATAGTCACGCTACAAGCGTGACCTACATTATTGCTACAAGCGTGACCTACATTGTTGCTACAAGCGTGACCTCCGTTAAGGAGATAATAACCCGCATGGATTTAACCTACACCGTCATCTATTCTGATAAACGAAAAACATTAGGCATTACCGTTGAGCGAGACCGTTCGGTGGTGGTGCGTGCCCCGGTTGGTACCTCGTCAGAAACGATTGAGCGGATTGTCAATCGTAAACGGCAATGGCTCTACGGAAAAATCAACCATCCCCAAAAATATCAGGACTTGCCCCATCCGCCCGGCAAAGAGTTGGTCAATGGAGAATCATTGCTCTATTTGGGGCGATACTATCGGCTGGCGTTGGTCGATGAGGGCGACACGATTCGGTTTAAGCAAAAGTTCTACATCCCCAAAAAGTTAGCCGAGCAAAAACGGGCTGTATTCCAAAATTGGTATAAACAACGAGCCAAAGAGAAAATATTACCTCGGGTCGTTGGTCATGCCCGCAACTTGGGTGTCACCTACAATCAAGCCAAAATCATGGCCAGCAAATACCGGTGGGGATCATGCACACCTAAAGATAATGTGAACTTCAACTGGCGGCTCATCAAAGCACCGATGTTTGTGATAGATTATGTCATCATCCACGAACTAGCCCACCTACTGGAAGCCAACCATACCGCCCGATTTTGGAACATCATCCGCGCCCAAATCACCAATCTTGATAAGGCCAAGAATTGGCTCAAAGATAATGGGGCGTTGCTGGAGCAGGATATTTGAGTCCCACACCACCGTTTAGGAATAAAATCACCATTCGCATATTCACACTCGCGGTGGGCGGTCGCCATAATATTGGTAATAGTTCACCTCAATAGCACCGTTATATAACTTTCGCACTCGGTCGGGGCGTGACCGTTTGAAATAGTCGGGGAACTTCTTATCAGCCGTCAAAAAATAGAGCGACCAGCCCTTCTTTTTCTTGAAAGTCTTGTTAATCGAGATATATAGATCATTCAACTCCCGAAAATCGGCCAATTTAATTCCATAAGGCATGTTGGTGATGAGGATGCCGTACTGCTGGTCAATCCACAAATCTCGGATATCCTGAAACTCGAAGGTAATATCATCCCCCACACCCGCTTTTTTTGCGTTTGCCTTGGCAATCGGAATAATCTCCGGGTCATCATCATAGCCAAGCAGTTGGAGTTTGCCCCCCGAGCGCATGGCTCGCCGAGCGGCCCGTTTAGCATTTCGCCAGACATGCCCCTCAATCATGGGCCACTCCTCGGAGGCAAAAGAGCGATTCAGGCCGGGAGCCATGTTCCGAGCGAGCATGGCCGCTTCAATTAAAATCGTGCCAGAGCCGCACATGGGGTCGATTAACAATCGCTCTTTGTTCCAGAAACTCAGTTGAACCAAGGCCGCGGCCATCGTCTCTTTGATGGGGGCTTGGCCGGAGGCGGCTCGATACCCCCGCTTGTGCAACCCCGACCCCGACGTGTCAATCGTCAACAGGGCCACATCCTCGAGCATGCGAACCCGAATCGTAAACTCTGGGCCGGTTTCGGCGAACCAATCTGTCTGATACTTCTCTTTGAGACGCTCGACCACCGCCTTTTTCACAATCGACTGACAGGCTCGCACACTGCCCAAGGTCGATTTGACCGATTTGCCGGTGACGGTAAACTGGCCATCTTGAGTAATCCACTGCTCCCACGGCAAAGCTTTGGTTTGCTCGAACAGATCATCGAAGGTAACGGCCTTAAACTCGCCAAACTTGAGCAGAACTCGGTCGGCAGAACGAAGCCACAGGTTGGCGGTGGGGATGTCGTTGGGCGCGGCAGAGAACTCGACCCGCCCGTTGGAGGCTCTAATATTGTCGAAGCCAAGGGCTTTTAATTCGCGCTTGACCACAGCCTCTAGTCCAAAGGTGAGGGTGGCAATTAGGGTAATTTTTTCTGACTTCACTGTTTTTTATAATCCTTTCGGGACTGTTGACGGTTGTAAGTTCCGTAATGCATGGTTTTCCGTTCTTGGACGGTCATGCCTTCGAGGCCGTCGGCTAATTTATCTAGCTCTGCCTCTAATGGCGCGGCGGCAATAGAGAAGTCTGCCAGTGCACTTTTGGCTTTTTTGACCGTGGCCCGCGCCCCTGCAAGGTTACGCTGATCGACCTGTCTCAGGGCCTCCATCTTGGCCCGCTCTGTCTCTAGTTCAGCCGCTTCCCGTAACACCGCCTCGTTGACGGCTTGTTGATGGTAGGCGTTCTCGCTGACGGCACTAAATATGACGGGGTCGGTCTTAACTGCAACCGCTCGCCGATGTTGGGCATCTTCGTACTGCAAGGTAAAGCCCAAACTCAGGTATTGACGTAGATTGCAAGCGGGCAAGCTCACTTTGAAGAGTAAGGTGCGGCTGTCTCCGGCGTAGGTGTCGCCTAACAAAACACGTAAGCGGCCATCAGAAGATTCTGTCGGTATCTCATTTAACAACTCGACGGTTACACCAGCGGGCAGGCTAATATCCAAGGTCATTTCGCGGGCCACAGTGGTCAGCAGTTCGCCCAATTCTCCCTTAAAATAGTTCGGGATTTGGTTAGGGGTATCAATAAAATAGAAGTGTCCGCCCCCACCATCAGCAATGCCTTGCAAGAGAAACTCGTTAAAGGTATTCCCCACCCCAAACGTAGAGGTACTAATGCCGTTTTTACGGAGTTTTTTCCCCTCAAAAACCAACTCCTCATGGTCAGTTATCCCCTGATTGGCCAGTCCATCGGTCAACAAAAAGGCTCGGTTGACATACTCTTGGCTCTGATATTCCTTAATCTGTTCACAGCCGGTCAGCCACCCACCGCTCAGATTGGTCATGCCACCGGATCGAATTTGACGTACTTGCTCAATCAGTCGTTGCCGAGCCGCGCTGCTCAGGGCTTGACTCGCGGCCAACAGTTTCACCTCGTCATCGTAGGTTACAATCGACAGGCGGTCGGTGGGGGTTAGCATACGTAACACATGGGTCACAGCTTCTTTAACATACTCTAGTTTTTTACCACTCATCGAGCCACTGCGGTCGATAATCAGGCTCAGGTTGAGTGGTAGACGATCAGTTTTCAGATCTCGCTCCGGCGATTGCACCGTCAGCAAGATGTAGCGGTCATTGGTCTGATTAGCCGGAACCAAGGCTCGGTCAGATTGAAGTGATAGGATCACTTGGTCAAAATTATTTTGAGGCATTTTTAGTCTCCTTTACTATGTGTATAACGGTGGTGCTGACCTATTGACTGATAAGATTTTCTCGTGACGCTACAAGCGTCACCTACAATAATTGGAGGTCACGCTTGTAGCGTGACAATAACCTGAAAAAGATTATCTGAAAGACTGTATAAGCTCTGGAGGACTCTTCACTCCACTTCGTTACGCTCAGAGTAACATGGCCATCAGTCAACATGGCAACACTACCGAGCCTAAAAAGGTAGCGTCATTCTAGCCCACGCTCAGAGAACTGTCAATTGTGGGTGATTCAGCGATTCGGGCGATTCGGGAATCGCAAGTTGATTCCATGACCGTCCGAAACGCTGAATCTCTGAATCGTTGAATCGCTCGAATCAAAACGGGGTAACGACTTATCATCGTCACCCCGTTTGTTGTTAATTATAAAGAGTAGAAGAGAAGGAAGCACATATCCATCCTCAAACTTCTCTTACATCATGCCACCCATACCGCCCATTCCGGGTGCGCCACCGGCTGGCATGGCTGGTTCTGGTTCTGGAATATCGGTGATGAGGGCTTCGGTGGTCAAAATCATACTGGCGATTGAACTAGCATTTGAAAGCGCGCCACGGGTCACTTTGGCCGGATCAATCACGCCCGCTTTGACCATATCGGTATATTCAGAGGTTATGATGTTAAAACCGATAGAATCATTATCTTGAGCGTCTTGTTGGCGACGAACTTCTTGGATAATCACAGAGCCGTCTAAGCCAGCGTTGGACATAATACCACGAATCGGGCCTTCCAAGGAACGTTTTACAATGGAGATACCAGTTTTAATATCGGGAGTATCGCTGGTCACGTTATCTAACACGGCTATAGCGTTAATCAGAGCAACTCCACCACCGGGGACGATACCTTCTTCAACAGCGGCGCGGGTTGCGCTCAAGGCATCTTCAACACGATGTTTCTTTTCTTTCAATTCAGTTTCGGTTGCGGCTCCAACTCGGATTACGGCAACGCCACCGGCTAATTTAGCCAATCGCTCTTGCAGTTTTTCTTGGTCGTAGTCAGAGGTGCTGTTGTCGATTTCAGCTTTAATTTGGTTGATGCGACCTTTGATGTCGTTTTCAGTACCAGCGCCACCAATCACGGTAGTATCATCTTTGGTGGAGACAACTTTGTCACAACGACCCAAGTCTTCTAAGGTTGTGCTGTCGAGTTTACGGCCCATTTCTTCAGTAATAACCGTAGCTCCGGTCAGGATAGCAATATCTTGCAACATGGCTTTACGGCGATCACCGAAGCCGGGTGCTTTAATGGCTAAGACGCTGAATGTGCCTCGTAATTTGTTCAGCACGAGGGTGGCTAATGCTTCGCCGTCAACATCTTCGGCAATAATCACCATTTCACGTTTGCCAGTTTGAACCAGTTGTTCAAGGATTGGTACTAAATCTTGAGCAGCAGAAATTTTCTTGTCGTAGATGAGGAGGTACGGGCTTTCGAGTGAGGCTTCCATGCTTTCTTGGTTGGTCACGAAATACGGTGAAATGTAACCTCGATCAAACTGCATCCCTTCAACATACTCAGTTTCAAAGGCTAATCCTTTGCTTTCTTCAACGGTCACAACGCCGTCTTTACCGACTTTGTCCATGACTTCGGCAATCAAGTCACCGATTTCAGGATTTTGAGCGGAAATTGCGGCGACACTGGCGATCTCTTCTTTGGTTTCAATAGCGATAGAAACTTTAGCCAATGCTTCGGTTACAGCGACGGTAGCAATTTGCATACCACGTTTGAGCAACATGGGGTTTGCGCCAGCAGCCACGTTTTTCAGTCCTTCGTTGACCATAGTGTGGGCCAAGACGGTAGCGGTAGTGGTTCCATCACCAGCGATGTCGTTGGTTTTGGTGGCGGCTTCTTTAAGCAGTTGCGCGCCCATGTTTTGGTACGGGTCTTCTAGTTCAATCTCTTTGGCAACGGTGACACCGTCATGAGTGACAGTCGGCGCGCCCCATTTTTTGTCTAAGGCAACGTTGCGGCCTTTTGGGCCAAGTGTGGTAGCCACGGCTTGGGCTAAGATATCAATACCAACTTTTAGCTGTCGGCGAGCTTCATCTTGAAAAAGTAGTTGTTTTGCCATTATATTAATACTCTCCTAAATCGAGTGTTTTTGTTTTATAAATCAAATCTTTTAATATGAATCTAATCGAACTGAGTAAACGTGATTCCTATTCGATAATTGCTAACAAGTCGCTTTCGCGCATAATCAAGTAGCGAGTTCCTTCGTGCTTAACTTCAGTGCCGGCATATTTAGCGAATAAAACAATATCGCCAGCACTAACATCCAACTTTTGACGCTCACCGTCAGTATTGTACGCGCCAGGTCCAACAGCAAGCACTTTGCCTTCCATTGGTTTTTCTTTTGCGGTTTCTGGTAAAATAATTCCTGACGCGGTTGTTTGATCGCGTTCAATGGGTTGAACCCATACTCGGTCGCCTAAAGGGCGTAAATTTAAGTCTGCCATGCTCAAAACCTCCAAATTTTGTAACTAAATGTTATTTTTTTCGTTAATAGACATTTCGTACTATTTAATTTAATCATTGGCTATAATAGGCAAATAGTGTTAGAATTTCATTAGAAGCAATGTTAGAACTTTGTTAGAATGGTGAATGGATAAATGGCGAACCATTCACCCTCCCTCGTTCCAATTTCCAGATTGGGAACGTATTTGCCATAAAAACTCTGTTTCTGGCATGTTGCAAGTCACAAGCAGAGTTTGCTTGAGCAATTGTGTTCTCAAACCCAGTTTGGGAACAAGGGGCCATGTCACGTATCACATTCCTATGTTAAAACTCAAAACCATTTTATTGATTTTGGCCTTGACGTTGGGCCTACTCTATCTGTTCCATGAGCCGATTCTGGTTCAGACTGCCCAGTTTTTAACCGTCAATAATCCACCTGAACAGGCTGACCTCATTTATGTGTTGAGTGGTGGAATCGAGAATCGCCCTTTTCACGCGGCGAGGTTGTATCAACAGGGAATAGCACCTCGAATCGTCGTTTCTGTCGAGGCGGAGAGTCCGCCCATCAAAATGGGGTTGTTACCGACCACTACGGAGGTCACGTTGGCAATTTTGGATGAGTTAGCTGTGCCACAAGCCGACATCATCACGCTTGATACCCCCGGCGGTGTAACCAGTACCTTTGATGAGGCGGTTTTATTACGAAAGTACATCATCCAACATCAACCGGAGCGAGTCATCATCGTCACCACCGCTTTCCACACTCGACGAGCGCAGTGGATATTCAACCGTCAACTGGCCGATTTACAGGTAGAAATCAGTATGGTAGCCGCGTCGCATGAAATTTTTGACGAAACAAACTGGTGGCGTAACGAAGATGGTTTGATTACCTATCTGAACGAGTATATTAAATTTGCCTTTTATCTGTATAATTATTGGTGAGCTGTATAAAAAAACGGGACTGAAAATCAGCCCCGCATGTGATTATCTGCAATAAACAATCAAATAAGGTCGTACTCCCGATTCTGTTTTAACCGCCATCTGTCTCATCAGGCCAAGCCCAATGGTTGCTCCTAATTCGTCGAGTGTGACTCGACCTCACTGTCGCCACTGCGATGAGACCGAACACATGGCCCGGCCCACTCACCTTGCTTCCAGTTACACGCTCGCCTAGCCGACATCATTGCTGATATCGCTGGTGCGCTCTTACCGCACCCTTTCACCCCTTACCCGTATCCACCCAAGGTGAACCGTTGGCGGGACTGCTCTCTGTTGCGGTTGTAGTCGGACGTAGTTACCTACGACCCGCCCTCACTTACTGTTTCATGAGGCAACCTTGCCCGCCATCACTGACGGACGGGAAGTCGGGAAGTTCCTCTACTAAACGGGATTGAAACCCTGCTTAATAGCGACGGATCCCCTTATTTGCTTATTGCAGAAAAGCATGATATATGAACAATAGTAAATTGGCAAAGATTTCAAATGCATATCTTTTAGGCTTTCAAAGGTTTGAATTCTGTGATATACTCAGTTAAATAAGGTTGTGTCTCTCTGATTAGATTGAGAATTGCATGAATTTGCCGCAAGTATTATCTGAACATCTATAAGTCAGTCTTGTTACCCGACAGACTTGTTTAGGAAAGGCTAAAAACGGTAACACAGAGATTCACAGAGATACACAGAGATACACAGAGGAAAAATAAATCTCTTTTTTAAAAAACTCTGTGAAACTCTGTGAATCTCTGTGTTAATTAGTCTAGGCTAAGAGTTTTTGTCGGGTAGTAAGTAAGTCAGTTAGAGCCAGAATCAAACTTTTCTGGTAAAACACCGATTGAATAATATCGAAGGAGAAAAAGCTATTTATTGGGTTTAGGCAAGGCATTGCGTATCATATATTATGTGTAATTCCTGCAAAATAGCTTAACCAAAATATGGTTAACGTAACATCAGCCAGTAAAACAGACGTTGGTCGTAAACGTGACCATAATGAAGATTTTGTCTGGAGTAGTGATGAACTAGGCATATATATTGTTGCGGATGGATTAGGCGGTTATGATGCGGGCGAAGTGGCGAGTCAAATGGCGACCAAAATCGCTAGTGAGGCCATCAAAAAACATTTGGTTCAGCATCCACCTCAAACATCACCGGAGCAGTTACAGCAACTGCTCATAGACACCTTAGAAACCACCAACAAAAAGATTTATAATGCTGCTCAACAAGACGGCCAACACCAGAAAATGGGTACTACCATTGTACTAGCTCTACTCCAACTACCAACGGTATATATCAGCCATGCCGGAGACTCGCGGGCCTATTTAATCCGTGAGGGCCAAATGCGTCAACTGACTGAGGATGACGTATGGATGGCCACTGGTAATTTACGAAATGTATTAACCAAAGCCATTGGACAAGAACATGCTCTTGAGCCATCTTTTTACAACTATACTCTCAACTCAGGAGATTGGTTGTTGTTATGTAGCGATGGGTTATGGAACATGTTACCAGATGAGCAAATTTTAGCTGTATTTGAACAAAATAATCAGTCACCGACTACGTTAACCGATGCCCTCATCAAAGCCGCAAATAATGCTGGTGGTCTTGATAACATCACGGTTACAACTCTAAAAATCGTTTGAATTTGAGGAAAAATCATGAAAATTTCAATTACTGGTCGACCGGGGAAAATCGTAAAAAATACACATGTTATCGTTACGGCAATGTCTCAAAATAAAGTACCCAACTTGCCAAAAGATTTACCCCAACCAATGAACCATTTAACCACCTATATACTCTACATCACTCCAAGGCAATGGAATAATGTTGATGAAGCCATTACCGACCCCGATGATAAGTTGATTGTTGAAGGGTATCCTTTTTTTGACACAGAAAAAAAGGTTCTCTCTGTTTTTGTGACCCGTACAACCACTAAAGCATTAGAAATGCAGCGACGTGAACAACAACGCCTAGAAATGAGCCAGAAATTAGAGGCATGACAACGTTCGAGCGTTTATGCCTCACGTTTCACGTATGTCCTATGGAGTCTACATCCTCCGTTGTGCCGACAACACCTACTACACTGGCCTGACCAACGATCTCGAGCGGCGAGTCGCCACTCACAATGCCGGGCGGGGCGCTCGCTACACGCGCAGTCGCTTGCCGGTAGAAGCCCTCTTTTGGTGGGATAATCTGAGCAAGCGGGATGCTTATCGGGTCGAATGGATGATCAAACAGTTAAGCCGCACCCAGAAACAGTGCCTGATTGACGGGGATGAGAGGTTGTTGAATCGGCTCAAAAAGCGACTCGTGGCGTGAAACTACAACAAATTTGGATATGGATAACATGGACTCAATACCCGACAGAAAAGTTAGCCAAAACTAATTAGCACAGAGTTTCACAGAGGAACACAGAGCTTCACAGAGAAAAGCGAATTATTTTTTCCTCTGTGCCCCTCTGTGAAACTCTGTGTTCCTGTTCTAGCCTTCCCTAAACCACTTTATCGGGTAGCAAGTAATATGGATACTAAAATTTGCGTATTTATCCGTATTTAATCGTATCAAACAGTAATTTAGTCGGCGAGCCACAGAATCATGCGAACCAAACAGTTACTTTTAGTCATCAGTTTAGCAATTTTGATAATTTGTGTCGGGGCAATGGTATTGCTTGGTGGAACCGGCTGGTTTCTGACGAGCAGTTCATCCAAGCAACCGGAGGATGTTCGCTCTCGAATATTGTTACCCCCGTCAACCGAACCGACCGCCACCTTGGCCGCGTTGGTCGATTCTAACCCCACCGCCACCGACGCACCATCACCGTCAACGGCACTGCCGACCGATACCCCACTACCAATTGAGACGATTATTATTGAAGAAGCCACCATTCCGGTACTAACTCCCACCCCAAAGCCGACAGCCGTCGAGACCGAATCTAGCATCAGCATGGCAGAAGTGACCGATACTCAAGCCGTTTCCTTACCTGCCGGATCGGTTAGCGTCAACAATTCGGTCGGCTTGGCTTCAAAACTGGTTATCCCCAAACTAGAGTTGGACGCACCGGTGGTTTTAGCGCCAATTCGGAACGGAACATGGGAGGTGGGACATCTAGGCCATAATTTAGTCGGGCATCTGGAAGGAACGGCTCCGGTGGGATCGGAGAGTAATATCGTTTTAGCTGCCCATATCACGCTAGATATCGGCGTTTACGGCCCCTTTGCCGGTTTGTCCATGTTAGAAACAGGGGACGAGGTGGTGGTGTATGATGAGCAGAACCAGATTTACAGGTATCAAATTACCCATCGAGAAGTGGTTGACCGTAGTAATGTCGAGGTGGCCTACCCCACGGAGGAGTCCCAAATCACTCTGATTACCTGTAGCCGCTGGAGCCAAGAGGATGGGCGTTATCTGGATCGGCTGGTGCTTAAGGGGACGTTGGTAGAGTAAGAACACGGTTATTTTATACGATTTTCGGTTTCTCTCGCGTCTCGCCGACCCACTCTCTGGCTCGATAGAGGAGAGAATCGGCCTCCTCGACGGTGGGGGTGAACTCGGCAAATTTGCCCATGTCACATTCGGTCAGCATCTCCAATATTACCTGTTGCTGGTTGGCGGTGAGGGTCTGTTTTCGCAAGGCGGTTTTGATTTCGAGGCTGGTCGAGTCGAGCGCGGGGATGTCGTACCGTCCGTCTAAATAACCTCGCATACATTCTGATAAAAGGATGTAATATTGTTTGAATGCATTTTGCTGAGGCAGGTTGAGCCGTTCAATCCGATCTAACTCATTCCAAGCGACCTCATGCGCCGGACGAGTCTCCTCGATTTTGATCCACTCCTCTTTCTCCCGTTCACGATACAGCCACCAGTAGACCAGCGCGGTCACGACAGAAATGGCTAACAAGGGCCAGACTACGTTGGGAATCCGAGATAGCAGAGAGCGATCCAAACTGGCTTGGGGACGAATATCAACCAAATCTGGATTTTCGCTGGTCAGCACCGAGACAATCTCTAGCCGATAGGCGGGCACGTTGGTTTCAATCAACTCAATGTCTCCAGCCCGTAGGGTGATACTGAGGGGCGCGGTGTCAAACTGGCCTAGCTCGAATCGACTGGCGATGATTGTTTGTTGACTAGTCACCGTCTCGTCATCATTGGTCTGCTGATCCAAGGTCGATTGGGAGCGGACGCGCAGATCGCCCCATGTCTCCAAGGGTGGTACTAACACAGTGTAGCTCGGCGGGTGGACAATCGTCAGGGTCAGGGTGATTGGGTCGCCAAGCGTGTAGGTGCTTTCGGGACTAGTCAAGGTCGTTTCAATCGACGGTGCTTGAGCCTGCACCGGAACGACCATCAGCCAAATAAACATGGCTAGGATTATGTATGAGAGAAGTTTATGGTTTTTCATCTAATTCATAAAGATGTCCAGATAAATTCTGTCTCATTTAGTCATCCGATGACTTGAAGTCATCGGATGACTAGCGGCCAAAACTTTTCTGGAGGACTATAATTCATAAGGTAGTGGTACACAAGTAGTGATATATGTCAGTTACCTACCCGCAAGTTTGGAACTTGCGGGTAGGTGATCACTACATGTGCAGGACTACCAATTCACAATTCACAATTCGTAATTCACCTCACCTCCCCCGTCGCTTGGTACGCCGTTGGAAAAATTCGGTCAGAGCGGTCACATAATCATGATCAGTGTGGATATCAATGACATCGACTCCGGCGCGGCGGAAGGCGGCCTGTTTGTGGGCTTCAAAGGCTTGATTTCGTTGTCGAAACTCATCTTGCCAAGCCTGACTGTTGGTATCAACCCAAATCAGATCGCCAGTTTCGGCATCCTCCAGAGTCAACACCCCGACGTTGCCAATCTCTGTTTCCAGCGGATCGTTCAGGTCGAGGGCAATCACATCATGCCGACGATTGGTGACGAACATGGTGCGTCGATAGCTGTCCGGCTCGGCCAAAAAATCGGAGACGAGAAAGACGATACTACGCCGCTTGAGAATTTGGTTGATGCGGTCTAAAGCCAGTTTCAAATTGGTGCCATAACCTATCGGCTTGAAGGTCAATAGTTCCCGAATTAGACGTAATACATGCCGTCTTCCTTTGCGAGGCGGAATCACCATTTCGACCTGATCGGTGAAAAATAGCAGGCCAACTTTATCGTTATTAGTGGTAGCGGCAAAAGACAGCACTGCGGCCAACTCAGCGGCCAAATCGCGCTTAAATCGGCTGACCGAGCCGAAATCGCTGGAGCGACTGGCATCAACCACCAGCATGACGGTTAGCTCGCGGGTCTCCACGAACCGTTTGATGTAGGGATAACCCATCCGAGCGGTCACGTTCCAGTCGATAGTGCGAACCTCATCGCCAAACTGATAGGGGCGCACCTCTTCAAATTCAAGGCCCTGTCCCTTAAAAACGGCATGGTACTCACCAGCAAAACTGTCATTGACCAGATGTCGAGTATGGATTTCTATCCGGCGAATTTTGTCGAGAATTTCGGTTGTTAGCATAGGTTTTCGTGAAGCGTGAAACGTGAGACGTAAAATGTGCGGTGATATGTCACTCTTTCCATTGAGCGTTTAATCGTTTAATTGCAATGATCACGCCTCATGCTTCACGTTACGGCACTTCAACTTGATCCAGAATCCGTTGCACAATATCGGCACTGCTGACGTTTTCGGCTTCAGCTTCGTAGCTGATGATGACCCGATGGCGCAAAACGTCGAGCGCAATCTGCTTAATATCTTCGGGGGTCACATAACCTCGTCCTTTAATGAAGGCATGGGAACGGGCCGTCACCACCATGTTGATACTGGCTCGCGGCGACGCGCCAAAGGCAATCAGTTGGTGCAAGTCGGTTAGCCCTGCCGTAATAGGTTTGCGAGTGGCATGCACCAGTTTGATGACGTACTGCTTAAGCCGGTCATCCATGTGAATATCCCACACTGTTTTTCTGGCCTGCAAAATATCATCCGGCGCAACCACAGCGGAGACGGGGGGCAAGGGCGCGCCAGTCATGCGATTAACAATCATCTCCTCCTCGGACTCGGAGGGATAATCGACCATCACCTTGAGCATGAATCTGTCAACCTGCGCCTCTGGGAGAGGATAGGTTCCCTCCTGCTCGATGGGGTTTTGGGTGGCTAAGACCAGAAACAGGCTGTTGAGCGGATAGGTCTTGCCTCCAATCGTGACCTGTCGCTCCTGCATGGCCTCAAGTAGCGCGCTCTGCACCTTGGCCGGAGCGCGGTTAATCTCGTCGGCCAAAACCAGATTGGTGAAGATTGGCCCCTTGTGAATCGTAAATTCATTGGTACGGGGGTTGTAGATTTGCGTACCAAGCAAATCAGCCGGAAGCAGGTCGGGGGTGAACTGTAAGCGGGTAAAATCGGCCTGAATCGCCTGCGAGAGAGTCTTAATCAACAAGGTTTTGGCTAACCCAGGCACTCCCTCTAGTAAAATATGCCCGTCAGCGAGGAGGGCAATCAGCAGACGTTCAATCAACACCTCCTGCCCAACCACCACTTTTTTGATTTCGGTGAGTAAATCCTGTAGAAACATTGCCTCGCGCTCAACCTTTTCGTTGAGTTCGCGGATGGTGTTCATGTCCATGATGTTATTTGTCCTATGATAAGTTAAATTGATGAGCCAAAATTTTAGTCCCAATTGTCGTTACTGGCAAAAAAGAAACGTGGTCTTAGTACCCGACAGAAAATTAATCTGAATTAATTAACACAGAGATTCACAGAGAAAAAATAATACGCTTTTTCTCTGTGAATCTCTGTGTTCCTGTTTTAGCTTTCCCTAAACCACTTTGTCGGGTAGCAAGATGGGCGCGTAGAGTAGTTGGGGTAGGGCAGAACGATTTTTCCTTTAATTCGTTGTATCGCCCTAATTTTTCAGAACAAGCATGGCCTTAGCGATGAGACATTCCAACTCGGTGGCATCGGTTGGCTGAATAGGTGTAGCGAGGTCATTAACCTGTGGCGTGATGGTCGGAGGCTGGTCTAAGCGAATGTGGGCTGAGTCTCGGTTGCAGAGGACAACCGTGCCTTTGGTCTGTCCGCCACCGTTAAGGCTGGTGATGCTGAACTCAAGACCAAGCAGGTCATCGTCATAACTCAAGGGGACGTTGCTTGTGTCTACAATGACTGTGTCCGGCGATTGAATGGTAATAATTCGGATGGTTTGGTCTTGTTGTTGGAAAATCCGTAAGGCAACGAAACATTTTCTGACGACTTCTTGCCGACCATGATTTTGCAGAAGTTGACCAATCTGCTCCAACGTATCTCCATATTTGCGATAGCTGTTCCAGAGATTCCAAACAGGTTTTCCGACAGCATAGTAGCTTATGGCTGAAACGAGTAATCCTCCCAGTAGCCATAAACCGTATTGCTCGGAAATTACTTGAAGGAAGTCGGCTACTCGACCGACCCATATTACAAACAAACTTAAAACGATTAAAATATGTTGAAAATAGTCTTTCATTTTTGTGGCTCCTTTGCCGAAAATAAAAATACTCAAGTTATACTCTTGAGCATTAGTGTAATCCACAAATAAGGAAGAAATCAACAGGGTAAAAAGGAACTTTCCTCATTAGTTCCGTAACCAGTTTTCAACGATTAGCCTAATAATTGCGCAATAGGAAGGGAGAAGTTTCAAAGAGGGTTGAAATTGAACAATGGCAAGGGCCGTTGATAAGCAAACGTCTTCTTAAATGAAATCACAGCCCCGTAAAAGGGAGAATTTT
>JAUCGB010000198.1 GCA_030377895.1 Anaerolineales bacterium HSG24 | reverse complement strand
GCTAAAATTTAACGATAGAGTCGAAAGTTCTTTTTATCACCATAACTTTGGAAGGTGTCTAATGTCAGCATCTAAATTGATAGCAATTACGGTAATTAGTTTGTTCTTTATGATCTGGAGCGGAACATTGAGTTTAGCTCAGGGATATTGGCCTGTCCAGCCCCCAGCAGAAGAGGCCATATTTGTTCCCGGCGAGATTATTGTCAAGTTCAAATCAGGAGTTTCAAACCGAGCTGGGCAACGCTCGTTAACATCTATCGGATTGCAAACCCTAGAAGCCTCAGCTCGATGGCATTTATTACGCGTGGCAGTTCCACTTGGAAAAGAATCAGAAACGATTGACGAACTGCTTGCCCGCGGTGATATTGAATTTGCTGAGTATAACTACTATGTCCGAGGCACAGAAGAGCCAAACGACCCAGAATTTGGCAGGCAATGGAGTCTAGACAACCCAGACGATTATGATATTGATGCCCCTGAGGCTTGGGATGTTAGCACTGGTAGTAGACAAATTATCATTGCCGTTTTAGACACCGGAATTGACAGTGACCATCCTGATTTGAAGCGTAAAATCGTGGGGGGTAAAAACTATATCGACGACAATGCTGACCCTGAAGATGATAATGGGCATGGAACCCATATTGCGGGAATCATTGCTGCCTCAACCAATAATGACACCGGCATGGCTGGAATAAGTTGGGAAAGCCGAATTATGCCCCTAAAAGTCCTTGATGCTAATCAAGAAGGGGATACTAATAAGGTTGCTCAAGCCATTCAGGACGCGGCAAGTGATGGGGCCAAGATTATCAACCTAAGTTTTGCTATAGAAAAATCTTCATATCCATGTAACAGTTCTGCTATGCAACAGGCTTTTGAATATGCTGATCAAAAAGGAGTATTGATAATTGCCGCGGCAGGTAATGAGACAGTAGGAGATGAAATTGGTGAAGTTAATTGTCCCGCTACACGTGATGAAGCGATTGCTGTTGGGTCAACAGATAGGTTGGATAATTTAGCTGCCACTTCAAATCGTGGGGAGCGTCTTGATGTTGTAGCACCCGGTCACCGAATATATAGTACTTATTTGAATGGCGGGTATGAATACATGTCTGGCACCTCCATGGCCGCCCCCCATGTAGCTGGTTTAGCGGCTTTAATTTGGTCGTATACCCCCTCATTGAGCCATACCGAGGTGCGTCAAATTATCCAGTCAACCACCGATGACCTCAGCAGCTCAGACCGAGCAGGTCGAGATGACGAGTTTGGTTGGGGACGGGTTAATGCCCGTCAAGCTTTGGAATATTTGGCAAAACTTAACGTGCCAACTCAGCAAACGTTCTGTGTGGATGACAGTACAGATGGCAACATCGAATCGACTAACCTGATAATTAAGACTACTAACCCAGAGGTGCGACCTTGGACTGCTACGATTTCGCCCACCGTTTCATGGCTAAGTAGTTCTAGCCCCATGTCAGGTACGGTTTCGGCTTCGTCGTCCGCTGAATTAATATTACTTCCCGCTAAACCAGATAGCCCTATCCTTCACCAAACAACCTTAACAACAACCATAACGATTGAGGCAGATAACGCGGCTAGTCGTAAAGAGATTAACATTGAGTTATTG
>JAUCGB010000059.1 GCA_030377895.1 Anaerolineales bacterium HSG24 | reverse complement strand
CGCAGTTAAGTATCCGTTGTAGTGTTGATTCCGGCTAAACCAAAGAAAAAGTTAGCATCAGCCATTTTTAAACAACCGATACAAGTATAATGCTCATTCCTAATATAAAAGAGGAATAAGAATGATTAATAACCTTGAAGCAGTACGTTATGTCACCAATCAGCATGGAGAGCGCACTGAGGTTTTAGTGCCATTGCAGATTTGGGAAAAATTACTTGTATTAAAAAATAAAGCTCAGTTTTTAAACTTTGCTGAAACTATTTCCTTCATCTTACCCGATGACTACGAGTTTAATCGAGACGAACTGTATGAACGATAAAATATTTATCGACCCAAATAATCAACCCATTGCTTCAAAAATCATAAATTAATCCACTGGATTATCGCCTATCTTTTATAAGAAATAAAAGACGTGTAAAGCTTGCTTTGCTTGCAAAATAGGATAAAACAAACTTTACATGCCCTATTTCTCATACACCATGTCAATTATCAAAACCGAAATTCGCCAAGGAGCCTATTATGACTCCATTATATTGATGCAACTGCAAGCCGGATTAGCTGACCTCTCCGGCGTAGAAAATGTAGGGGTGATGATGGGCACCGAGGCCAACAAAGCCCTGCTCAAGCAAACCAACCTCCTGACCGCTGAAGCCAAATCAGCCTTGCCCGACGATTTGATTATCGCGGTGCAAGGTCATGATGAAGCAACCGTCATTGAGGCGTTGACCAAGATTGACGAGTTATTGGTAAAGCGACATAGTGCTATCGAGGAGATGGATTATCTCCCCCAAAGCATTGAGGCAGCCAGCAAAATGTTACCCGATGCGAATTGGGTGCTGGTCTCGGTGCCGGGGCGATACGCGGCCGATGTGGCGCGGGAGGCCCTTCGCTTCAACAAACATGTCTTCCTTTATAGTGACAACGTTTCGACTGATGATGAGATTGCCCTAAAAAACGAGGCCGCGAGCAAAGGGTTGTTGGTCATGGGGGCGGACTGCGGCACGGCCATTGTCAACGGAATCGGGCTAGGGTTTGCCAACCAAGTCCGGCGCGGCCCGATTGGCGTGGTCGGCGCGTCGGGTACTGGCTTGCAACATGTCACGGCTCGGATTCATCAACTTGGTAGCGGCATCACCCATGCCCTTGGCACTGGCGGACGGGATTTATCAGAAACGGTCGGAGCCATCACTACTCGGCAAAGTTTAGACCTGCTCAGTCGTGACCCCGACACGCAGGTGATTGTGCTAATCTCCAAACCGCCCGCCAAATCGGTGGCCGATAACCTGTTGCGCTTGGCCCGCTCATCAGGAAAACCAGTCATCATCAACTTTATTGGCTACCACCATCCAGCAGAAATTCCGGGTATCCAGTTTGCTCGTACTCTTGACCATGCTGCCGAATTAGCAGTTATGCTGATCAAACTAGCCTCCACTGGCAAACCCACGAAGGTAGCCTCATCGACCATCGAAACCACTGAAACCCCTGAGATGAAACTGAATCAAGCCCGTTATCTGCGTGGCCTATTCTCCGGTGGCACTTTGGCTTACGAGGCTCTGTTGGTTTTGCAGGATTATCTGCCGGTGGTCTACTCCAATGCCCCGTTGGATGAGGCTTACAAATTGCCCAACTTGCAGACCAGCCAAAGCCATACTATTGTTGATTTGGGCGATGATGAGTTCACTATCGGGCGATTGCATCCTATGATGGATAACCGCCTGCGGATTCAACGTATACAACATGAAGTCAATGACCCCGAAGTTGCGCTGATTTTGCTTGATGTGATGTTAGGGCATGGCGCGCATCCCGACCCAGCCAGCGAACTAGCTCCCGCGATTCAAGCCGCCTTAGAGCAGGCCAAAAATGCCGGACGCAACTTGGAAATTGTCACCCTCGTTTGTGGAACGGATGAAGACCCACAAGACATGGCCGCTCAGATTGAGCAGTTACAAAACGCTGGCGCGCATGTTGAAACCAACAACGAGACTGCGGTGCGATACGTGGGGCAACAACTGCAAAGCCTCAACCAAACCAGCGGACTAGCCCCCGTTTCCTTGAGTACGCTCGACCAGCCGTTAGCGGTTATCAATGTCGGCCTAGAATCATTTACCGCCAGTTTGCAGACTCAACAAGCCGCAGTCATCCATGTCAACTGGCGACCACCAGCAGGCGGTAATCAGAAATTAATGGATATTTTGGCTCGGATGAAAAAATAGGCGAATGGCGAATTAAATAAATTGCAAACAAAAATTTATGACCTATATTACTCTATTAGTGGCACGTAATGCATGATACTGATTCCTCACGTATCATGGATTACGTGTCACGAACCACGTATCACGTATCACTATGAATATCGAACAAGCAAATCAACAAGCAGTAGACCGAATGATGGAAGCCCGACCCGTTTTGGTCGGTATTGGCACGGCGCGGGATGTGATTCCCGGCATGCAAGATAATCTGTTGCTTCACGCGGGCGCGCCAATTACATGGGAACGAGCCTCCGGGCCGATGCGAGGCGCGATTACCGGCGCTCTGATTCTGGAGGGCAAAGCCAGCAGTGAGGCCGAAGCGCAACAACTGGTTGAATCGGGTGAAATCAAGCTAGAGCCATGTCATCATCATAACGCTGTTGGCCCCATGGCTGGTGCTACCTCCGCTTCGATGGCGGTTTACATCATCGAGGATAAGACCTACGGCGGCATGGCTTATTCCAATTTGAACGAGGGTTATGGCAAAGTATTACGTTACGGAGCCTACAGCGAAGAGGTGATTAGTCGCCTGACATGGATGAACGAGACGATGGCTCCCGTCTTAAAAGCGGCCATTGAGGCCAGTGGTGGCATCGACATTAAAGCATTGTTAGCCGAGGCGTTACACATGGGCGACGAAGGCCACAACCGGAACAAAGCCGGTTCTATTCTCTTCTTAAAAGCCCTTGCTCCGCATATCGCTCGTACATGTGGCGACTCCAACGTGGCCGGAGACGTGCTACAGGCGATTGGTGACAATGCCCTGAGCGTGCTGAATCCAGTCATGGCCGCCGGCAAAGCAATGGCTGACGCGGCCCACGGGATCGAAGGTAGTACCATCGTCTCGACTATGGCTCGTAACGGAACTGATTTCGGAATTCGAGTCAGTGGCTTGGGCGACCAGTGGTTCACTGCGCCAGTGGCGACTCCGCAGGGCCTTTATTTTCCTAATTTTAGCGCAGATGATGCCAGTGGCGACATCGGCGACAGCACCATCACCGAGACGGTTGGCATTGGTGGATTTGCCATGGCCGCCGCGCCTGCGATTGTGACCTTTGTTAGTGGCACGCCCAAAGATGCTATCAACACGACGATGGAGATGTACGAAATCAACTTCGCCGAGCATAAATATTTCACCATGCCTCAGCTTGATTTTAGAGGTACGCCCACCGGAATCGACATCCGCAAGGTGATCGAAACTGGCATCACCCCGCGCGTGAATACCGGCATCGCTCACAAAGAGGCTGGTGTCGGTCAAATCGGGGCGGGTCTTGTCCGTCCACCCATGGCCTGTTTTGAGCAGGCGTTGATTGCTTATGCAGAGAAGTATGGGATTTAGCGTTTCGGAGATTTAAGTCGCTGAAGCGATCTTAGTACCCGACAGAAAATTTCATCTGAACTAATTAACACAGAGTTTCACAGAGGAACACGGAGATTCACAGAGAAAAAACAATTTATTTTTCTTTTGTATTACTCTGTGTCACTCTGTGCTTCTCTGTGAAACTCTGTGTTCCTGTTTTAGTCTTCCCTAATCCACTTGTCGGGTAGCAAGGAAGCGATAGAACCTCAATCAAAAAGAGGCTGACCAGCATGGTCTGCCTCTTTTTCGCGTTAACAAGGGGTGTGGGTTTGGTTTATACCAATTGTTTGGCATAAGACGGCTATAAACATAAGGCGAAACAGATAACGTGGGAATAAATCCCCACGCTAAAAGCTGAAGACCGCTAAAAGCGGCCTATTTAGCTGGCTTTAGCCTGCTTTGGCTATCAGCATCGGGATTTATTCCGATGTGTTTTGTCGCACTTAAGTTGGTAGCCGCGAACGTTCAAGGTTCAAGAACAGGTCAAACATAGCCGCTCTATCACATCCTGCGGCGGAGCGTTGTATGGTGATGTTTTAGGTAAAAAGTACCCCTCTTCCTGATTTTCTTCTTCTTCTTCCTCATCTTCATCCTCTTTCTCATGCACCACAGAGATATAAAAGGGCAGACTTTTGGTTTCGTTATCGGCTGAGTCGTAGGCAATCACATGGATTAGGTGGGTTTCGGTGTAGGTTCCATCGGGCAAGCTCATCAAAATTAGGCCATCCGAAAAGACTTTTTTATAGCCAATAAAAACCTCTGCGAAATTGTCAGACGATGGGTTGCCCATTGTTACTGTTAGCGATAACACTTGGCTCAGGGTGACGACTTTGGTTTGGCTAAATGATCCATCCGCCGAGAGGGTAGTCTGCACCTGGGTTACGGGCGGCTCTGGACGGACAGGGCGATCAATCATTTCGATGTTCCAGCGCAGGGTGTAGGGGGTGACGGTGGTTTCGCCAATTTTTTCATTATCCATGAAAAATTCCACCCGATTCATAGAGAAGTTGTCCACCGCTTCGACCTGAAAATTGATCCATTCGTTGTCCTCCATAACATACAGTTTATCCGGTTCAGGGTTAATAACAAACACATCAGGTGACGTATTATCAACCGTCACCTGAATTGCTTTGCGGTCAATCGACTGGTCTCCCCGTACCGCAGTCAGTTGCAAGGTGTACAACCCCTCGCTCAGGGAGGTCGTGTCCCAATTTTCCAATGGCGCGCTAGTGACTTGCTCTCCATGATCACCACCTATCTGTTGCCATTCGGTCGGATTCAAACCGGCTCCATACTCAACCCGATAAAGTTGGAAGTTCTCGGTTTGCACGTTGCCACTAATCACGACCTGCTCTTTGACATATTCATAGGGACGGGGGTGCATAATCGCCACCGGCCCAGAACTGGCCGTGCCAGCCGTATCATCATATTCGGTCGGAGGCAGGGGAATCTCATTCTCCCGAATCCAATCCCCAGCCACAGGGGGATAAACCTCATACACCCGCTCCTCAATCAGTTCGGGAGGGGTGTTGGTGGTGGCTAATTTGCCATTTTCCCGATTAATCCGAAACATTCGGTGAATATCATCCCTCTCTGTGGGTTCAGCCCCCACCAAAAAAAACTCAGCAACTTGATAACTGCTATGCTCCGTAGGCAACAAGCCTGACAGCCTATCCACAGATAACCGCACTAGGCCTTGTGGTTGCTCCCATTCCTGAACTGGCTTATCTTGGTGATAATATTGCATGACTTCGTTCCAAATCGGCGCGGCCCCCGACAATCCGGTCACATCCTCCATAGGTTCGTTGTCATTGTTGCCGACCCATACCGTAGTGGCTAACTGGGGGGTGAATCCAACCGTCCAATTATCGCGGAAGTTATTGGTTGTTCCGGTTTTTGCGGCGATTGGTCGGTCTTCAAATCCTTTTTTCAAATCGCTATTTTGACCAAACGCGGCAGCTCGGGCATTGTTATCGGACATAATATCGGACATCAAGTAGGCCAAGGCCGGGTCAACCACCTGCTCGGTATCAGGCTTAGTATATTGATAGATGACCCCACCATCTTTGTCCTCAATCCGTAAAATCGAGACTGGGTTTAGGGTGCGGTGCCCCGGACGGCGATTTACCTCCGGCACGAGTTGACCGGACATCGTGCCCATGTTGGCTAACACACTATAAGCGTAGGTCATGTCAATCGGCTTTACCTCACCCCCACCGAGTGTTAGGGCCAAGCCATAATAATCCTCGTTGAGGGTGGTAATCCCCAACCGTTGGGCCGTGTTGATGACATTTTTTACCCCCGCCTTATGCAAAACCCACACCGCCGGAATGTTGTAGCTCCGGGCCAAGGCGTTACGGAGGCGCACCGGGCCATGATATTCGCGGTCGTAATTTTCTGGCACATAAGGCGGATTCGGGTTATCGGGGAACGATTGGCGGACATCCATGACCATCGTGGCTGGGTTATATTTCCCTTGGGAAAAAAGGGTCAGATAGCTGAATGGCTTGAAGGATGATCCCGGCTGACGACCCGGATTGGCGGTACAGACATTCACATTGCCATCATTATCCTCGTCCCAATAATCAATACTACCGACCAAGGCCAAAATCTCGCCAGTGCGAGGCCGAATCGAGACCACACAGGCATTGCTGGCGTTATGTCCATCCTCTAACAGTTGCTCAATCTGTTTATGGGCAATTTTCTGCGCTTCCAGATGAAAATCGAGGTCGATGGTGCTAAAGACGCGCAAACCACCCCGATAAATCAGTTCTGGCTCATACATCTTATCCAACTCTTTGCGAACATGCACTGCAAAATGGGGCGCGATAATATCGAATCTATCTTGATTCTCCTCTCGATATTGTAGCTCTTCATTATATAGAGCCTCCGATTCCTCTAGGGTAATCACGCCCTCCTCTTCCATGCGGTTGAAGGTGATTTTTTGGCGAAATTTGGCTTTTTCAGGACTATTGACCGGATTCAGAAAGGGGTATTGGGGAATCGGAGCCAGCATGGCACACTCCGCGTCGGTCAAGGCGCTGACCGGTTTATCAAAATAGACTCGGGCCGCGGCATCAATCCCATAAGCCAAGTTTCCATAAAAGTTGGTGTTAAAATACCACTCCAAAATCTGGTCTTTTTCAAAGCGACGGGTGATCTCTGTGGCTAAAATAAGCTCTTTGATTTTACGAGTGTACGATTTTTGGGCGCGCTCCTCTTCAGCAATCAAAATATTTTTGATAAGCTGCTGAGTAATCGAACTTCCCCCCTGCACCTGTCCACCTTGTAAGTTCAGCCAAAATGCCCGTCCAATCCCCTCGGGATCAAAGCCAGCATTTTGATAAAAAGTCTTATCCTCTAAAATAATCGTCGATTCGCGACAAAATTCTGGAATTTCATTCAAGGTAACATAACTTCGATCACCGAACAAAGGGTCAAATAATTCGTAGAGCAATACTTTTCCGGTTCGGTCATAGATTTTGGTCGTCTCAAAATCCTCCTGCTCCGTCTCGATAGCGGTAGGATCGGGCAATTGTTGAGCAAAACTATCATAGACCGAATAAGTCGCTCCGACTGCGCTAAAGGTTGTCACCAAAAAGGCGACCACCAGTCCCGCTAAAATCAGCAATAGAAAATTCATCACATAAAGATATATTTTCGGTTTTTGTTCGTACACTCGACGGCGACGGCGACGAGTAATCATCACTTTACGATTAATCTGCATCCGTTTATTCCTCCAAAAAACTTATACCTTGTTTCAACACAAATCCTTTGCCTGTTCGTAGTAGGCACTTTTGAGGGCCTGAACAAGTCGTTTTTATGATAACCTGCAATTTGACAAGGAAACAACAATGACTATAATTAAGCTATCTTCGCCCTCGTAGCTCAGTGGTAGAGCAGCTGTTTTGTAAACAGCCGGTCGTTGGTTCAAGTCCGACCGAGGGCTTCGCCTCGCTAACATTTAGCGGGGCTTTTTTTGTCCCAAAACTAATTAGCACAGAGTTTCACAGAGGAACACAGAGCTTCACAGAGAAAAGCGATTTATTTTTTCGGTAGTCCTGCATAGGTAGTGGTCAGCTACCCGCAAGTTCTAAACTTGCGGGTAGCTAACGGATCCGGATCACTACTTCTGCACCATTACCATTTTTTCCTCTGTGCGTCTCTGTGAAACTCTGTGTTCCTTTTTTAGCCTTCCCAAAATAAAATAGTAATAGAATACGAACTTTCAATATACACTACTCAAATAGATATGTAAACCCATTCCATATTCTACGTATCTGGTTCTTGAACTTATATCGACAATTATTACAAAATATCAACATGTTTGGCATGTCAAGAGATTTCATCGTCATTCTGGTATCTTCAGTTAGTTCAGGGCTTAATAACTCTCCGCAGTCTTGGCAATATAGATTCTTTTGTGTTCGACGGCGTTTTTTTCTTTTTTTTGTCATGGTTTTGCCTGTTGTAGCTAATAGATTTTGAGGCGATAGCCTAAGTACCGGACAAAACAGTTAGGACACGGATAAACGCGGATAAACACTGATTTTTTAGGCTTATCTGTGTGTATCCGTGTTAATCCGTGTCCCTTTTTTCTTCTGTAACAAGTTCAATCTTTTTTTGTCCTGTACTCAGGGCGATAGCCTAAGAAAATAAATCCCACAATCAATGGAAGGTCAGCTTCTAGCCGACATGTTGGCTGGATGCCAACTCTCCGTTTTGGAGGTTTTAAAAGTTGGAACTGCCTAATCTGGTGGACATGCTGTACTACTGTGTCAATAAATCAGCTAAGGTTGATATATGCTGGCGATTAGTTCAAGCAAATTGTTGGGGAAAACACTCACTAACAGGTTAATGATAATCAGACCGATAATCAAGACTAGCAGACCAAGCGGCTCCTGAATTTGTACGGTGGAGTCACCGTTTTGGTCATCAAGAAGATGCCGTATCCCCCGTAAATATCCAATAAAAACTGCCAAGCCAGCTAATCCTAACAAAATCGTCAAGCGGACATCCCAGCTTGCTAACTCCGCCAAGATTTCCCAACGAGTCATCAGTCCAGCGGTGAAAGGCAGTCCGACCAAGGTTGCCCCACCAAAGAACAAACCAAGCGTGGCAAAGGGCATTTTCCACGCCATGCCTGTTAGCTCGACAAAACCGTCTCGGGCATGGCTGGCTCGTAGCGCGGCCATGCCCGTGGCTAACAATGATAAGGCGATGGCGCGGCTACTGAGATTCACCAACAACATGGTCACCCCCTCCTGATGTTTTAAGGCAATGATGAGAAGCAGACAGCCTAAATCATACAGGGCCGCGTATCCCATCAACTGACTAAACCCCCGTTGAATCCCCGCTAACATGCCTCCCATAAACGCAGTGAAAAAGGCCGCAATTAACAGATTTTCAAAAAACGGGCTATACTCAAAAATTGCCGATTTATTTTCTAGTAATGGCATAAAAACCATCAGAGCAATAGCCGGTACGGTCAGCAATACAAACGCGCTTGTGGCCGGATAACTATCGGCGGCTGTGGCGGTGAGTGAACTATGAAATGGTACAATTGCCAACCATAGGGCAAAACCTAGCCCGACCAACAGGGCTGTTTGTTGATAGGTGTCGGGTAAAAATGGGGGACGAGTCTGATACTGATAGGTATCAAACTGCCAAGCGGCCAACAGTAACATCGGGGTAGCTAATGACATTAACGAGAGAAATTGTAAGGCAGCGCGAATAGAAACCAGTCGTCCACCTTGAATCACAAAGACGATTAAAATGGCGGCTACCTGCATAAGTAGTGCAGTAATTCCTAAATGGTGGGTGAGACTCAAGACGATAAAAAGACTGAGCAGAGCCAGTCCGACCGGGTATAGGGTGCGTCCTTCTTGCCCTTGAATCCCGCCATGAGCCTTGCGATGCCGTTTTTGTTGCCGGAGTTGGACTCGTTTCGCTTTTTCCTCGATGAAAGAAGGGGATAGGGCAGAGATAAGGAAAAAAATAGCCGCAAAAAAGGCGATAAGGGCCAAGACTGTTTGGGAAAAACTGTTTAGGGTCAAGGCGTGTCCTAGAATATCTACCACAAAATCAGGCTCAAGCTGAACAATCAGCCAGCCGATTTCTAGCGCCGTAAAAGTAGCGATGAACGCGCCCACTTGAGTACGACGGAAGAGATAGACAATCGGAATTATGCCAATCGGGATGATGATGGGCCAAATTACAGGTGGCATTATATGTCATCCTCCGGTGCGGATCCACGCGCTATAATCAAGTAGCCGATTGCCAAGGCGGTTAATAAGTTGACCGTTGCCCACAGACCTGTAATCAAAAAACTTGGTTCAAGAGTGCTATAATATAGGTCAAATCCCATAAAAATGGTTAATAATCCATGTCCAACCTGAATCGGATTTTCGGTCAGCGTCAAAGTGGTTAAGCCAGCTAAAATCAACCAATAGATGGCGGTGGTCACATTGGGGGCCATGTCGGGCAAAGGAAAGTTGACACTTAGCCGCATGCTGATGAGGATAATCAACAAAACTAGAATCAGTTGGAATGTAAATCCGGTTGATCTCGTTTCGCGATAACGCTCAATTCCACGCAATAAGTCTAGCACAGAGAAGTTCTGCCACCACATTGATAGATAGCTCATCAAACCCATGTTTTGCCCAGTTTGCCGAGGTAGGGAGATGCTCAAGGCACTAATTGAGACTTGTCGGGCTGATAAAAATAGCCCCGGACAAATAAACGCCCCGACCATGATTTTCAGAAAGGCGATGTCAGGTCGGACGATACGAGCCAAAATCAGCCCAACTAAAATATATTGCACCAGCAAGGCCATAATCAGTGAGCGCCAATCTCGACTAACCATGATAAAGCTGGCCGTCACAAATAGCCCTAATAAGGCGATTTCATAAGTAATAAAGTGTAGTTCGGTTAGTAACTCAGATAGATTTAGCATGTCCTATAGATGTTCAGATAAACATTTTCAGCCGTCACCTTCCCGCAAGTTCTAAACTTGCGGGAAGGTTGGTCTTGAATTGAAAACCATTATCTGAAAGACTGTAGATGGGGAGTACTCCCCGGCTCTATGGGATATTCCGTGCAAAACGAGTCCTGATTATCAAATAGAAAAACATCTCGCAAAGATGCAAAGTTTTTACGTTTTTCTTTGCGACTTTGCGAGAGTATCTAGAATTTTGCACGGAAACTCCTAATGAGCCTACTCCTCTACTGCAATAAAAAGGTTAAACCACCTACTAGAGCGATAAAAAATACCCAGGCCATATAATGTTTCCCTTCGAGAATGACTTGTAACTGTAAGGTAAACTTATCAAGTCGTCCTAAGGGCGACAAGAGCCAGGTCAACCAGCCGCCCGTTAGAATCTGGTTCAGCGTCTCTACCGGAATGTTGAGACGATACACAATATCAAGCCGATAATATCCCGCCCCCGCGGCCAGAAGCCAAAACAGTCCGACGGCGACCAGAGTTTCGGTGGTGGGTATGATTAGACTCGGCACGGTTAGGCCCGTTAATCGGCTCAAACCAAGTTGACCAATCAACGGGAGTAAGGGTATCATGCTGATGAATATCGCACCAATTGCCATGTTTGATATTAGCTCGGTGTCGGCAGGCGTAGACTCCGTTTCGTCTTCATTTTCAGCTTCATTTTCAGCTACATCTTCAGTTTCATTATTTAACGGAGCGAACCAGAGGGTTTGCCAATAGGTGACTAAATAACTGAAACTTAGCCCCAAACAGAGGATAATACCTATTAAAGTCGGTACGCCCCAATTTGATGAGGTCATCTCATAGATTGGAGGTAATACCAGCCAACCAAAGGTGGAGGGCAGGCCAATCAAACTGATGGTGGCGACCGCGCCCGGTAGATAGCGCAATCGTTGAGAGGATACTCGGCCAAGGTTTGCGGTTATCCATAAAACGGCCAGAGCCAGTGGTAACATCAAGGCATATATTGTTAATTTGAGGGTAGCAGGTACGATTAACAATGTCAATCCACCCAGAGGGACGACGATTCGAATCAACGATAGCTTATTGATGGTTTGGTCAGATATGGCACTCAACCAGATAATGATTCCATTCAACAGGAGAATGGCTATCGTTAGCCAACGAATTGAGGCGGGTAATGGCTGATTGAGCAGATTTAGGGCTAAATATAGGCCCACCATCACCGAGATACCAAAATAGATAACCTCACCATCATCGCTGGCTTGGCGACCATGTAGTTCAAATAACGGATATAAAATAAGACGTAACCATATTGTACCAGTCAGTAGGTAAACGGCCAATGGGTCTGAGGGTTGAATCATGATCAGTATAAGACTCAAGACAGTCAAGCCAGTCAGAAATAGTCGGGCGATGCCTAAGTCGGTTTGTCGCTGACGAAACCAGTAAAAGGCGGCCCAAAGGTCAAACAGGATGACGGCGTAACTTAAGGCCAAGGGGCTAGTCGATACAAACATGGCCGATGCACCGGATCCCAATAAAAACCAGCTTGAATTTGGTCGTGTACCAAGCGGGGCTGATGTTTCAAGAGGGATGTTCGCTAAAATGATGATGAATAGAAGTAGCACCAAAACCAGTAAAAATGGTAATTGGTTAGGGGTTAGTTGAGCCGTTAGTTGATACGAAGGGCTGAAATCTGAAAATTGCCACTGGACGATGGTGTCGGGGCTGTTGAGTTGGGTGGTTGCGACAATAAGGGCCGTGACGACCGTCAAAAAAAGTGGTCCAAACTGTGATATTGTTGCCCTACGAGAACGGGTCAGGAATGGCAAAATTAAAGCACTCAACAGCAAAAACGCTGAGGGTGCTAGAGGCGAAAAATAAGGCATTAGCATAACGATGGATTTTATCACATGGGGAGGGATTAAACAATACGAATGGGCGAATAGCGAATCTGCTATTCGTAGTACACCGCAACAAACCTAATTAGGGCAGTTCAATGTGGTAAATACGTTATCCGTGTCCCAATCTTAGGAATGGGTATTAATTAACTTGCGCGTTTGGCAATCGTAGGGGCTAGGCAAGGCGGTGTAGCGTTGGTTTGAAATCAGAACTCCAATCCGCCTTGCCTCGCCCTGAATCCACGGAATAACGGGCGAGGCAGGGGCGGAGAGAACATGGTCGCACATTCCAAGTCTAGGCCGCCCTGCCTAGCCCCTACCATAATCTCCGACGCAAATGCACATATTAATTAATGCCCATTCTATTATTGAGAAACGATAAAGTTATTCTGATTTGTTCGGCGCAAACCCACGGGCGCGCCAGACCTCATAGAGGGCTAATCCACCGGCCACCGAGGCGTTCAGGGAATTGACTTGGCCTTGCATGGGAATTTTGATTAAGAAGTCGCAGGTTTGTTGCACCAAGCGGCTCATACCCTTACCTTCGCTCCCAATGACCAAGGCTATCGCCCCACCTAAGTTGGCCTGATGGAAAAATATGGCGTTTGGAGCATGCTCCACCCCAGACACCCAAATATTCTGTTTCTTTAGTTTTTTCAAACTCTGCACCAGATTGGCCGTCTGCACAATTCGCATGTGTTCGGTGGCTCCGGCTGAAACATTCGCTACCGTAGGCGTGATTTGGGCGGCTCGTTGTTTTGGCAGAATCACCCCATGCACGCCTACGATTTCGGCAGTTCGTAAAATCGCGCCGACATTGTGCGGGTCTTCGATATGATCCAGAATCAATATAAACGGTTCGTTTTTTAGTTTTTTGGCATGGCCGAGAACATCTTCCAACTCAACGGTGGGGTAACGCCCCACCTCAAGCACCACGCCTTGAGTTCCTCTGGCAATACTGTTGATTTTTTTGCGCGACCAGCGAGTGGGCCTAAGCCCAATCCGTCCAGCCAATGTTAGAATATCATTCAGAACGGCTGACTTTTCAAGGTTATCGGCCAGTATCAGCTTGTGGATGTGACGACGACGCGCCCGTAAGGTTTCTCGGACGGCGTTCCGCCCGTATAGATATTCGCTCATGGTTATAATAACAAAGCCCCGCTTCCATTTATTTGACTTGCTACCCGACAAAGTGGTTTAAGGAAGGCTAAAACAGGAACACAGAGTTTCACAGAGACGCACAGAGGGGCACAGAGGAAAAAATGGTAGTCCTGCACATGTAGTGATCACCTACCCGCAAGTTCCAAACTTGCGGGTAGGTAACGAGGGGCACAGAGAAAAAAATAATTCGCTTTTTCTCTGTGAAACTCTGTGTTCCTCTGTGAAACTCTGTGCTAATTAGTTTTGGCTAACTTTTCTGTCGGGTACTGAGTTTATTTAGTAGGGATTTGCTCCTTATTTACGAAAAATTTTCCTTATTATCTTACACTATTCCTTATTACCGAGCAAGTTGTGGGTGGGAGCTAAGTACAGGACAAAAAGTTTGATACCCAAAACCGCCCCGAAATGAATTTCAGGGCTACAAAACAGCGCCCGATAAATCGGGCTGGAATGGCGTATTAAGCCCCATTTATGGGGCACTGTTCTGTAGCACGGGGATTTATCCCCGTGTGAGGGTGGCTATTGAAGTTTTGTCCTGTACAGAGGGGTGGGAGTACAACGAATTGGAATTTTGAGTCATGATATTTTCCTGAGAACAGGAATCTTGTAACTAAATTTTGTAAATTTCGGTGTTGATAAAAAGATCAACTCGATTTCATGTTACATCAGGTAAAATATAATCGTTTTTGGAGCAATATATACAAGTTTAATTCTAATCTTGGCTAAAACGCTGATTTTATTAACAGAAAGGATATAAATATCCCCAAACCATGACGTGTACCGATATTGACGATTGACTAACTCTTATGTAGAATCGTTTTACCTCGTTAATACAATTCTCATTTACCATTCAAAAATCTTATCTCAATGACGATAAAGGCCAATGTTCACCCACTATCATTCCATAAGATAGTGGGACAGGATACAAATTGCAACACTCATTTTAGTAGATTAGGCAATTAAATCCGGCATGATAAACTGTATCACTACATAAGGAGAACCATCATGACTCCACAAATGGTTTTGATTCTAGTTATTTTATTGATAGCCATTGTTTTGTTCTTAACGGAAAAGTTCCGTCCCGACATTATCGCAATTTCGGTGATGTTGACTCTGGTTTTAAGCGGAATATTAACCTACGAGAAAGCCTTTATTGCTGGGTTTGCCAATCCCGCGGTCATCACGGTTGGGGCGGTTCTAGTCATCAGCAAGGGCCTGTTTCAAACTGGCATCGCTGACTTTTTAGGAGCGCGGATACTACGCTTCGCGGGCAATAATGAAAGCCGTCTTCTTGTGGGGATTATGCTGACCGTTGGAGCAATGTCAGCTTTTATGAACAATATTGGGGCAACGGCGGTTTTATTACCGGCAGTATTAACGATTGCCAAGAAGACCAAAATCTCGGCCTCAAAACTGCTCATCCCCCTCTCTTTTGCCTCGCTCATGGGCGGAGACATGACTCTCATCGGAACCCCGCCCAACATCCTAGCCTCCGCTGCCCTGCACGAACATACCGGCCAAGGGTTTGGTTTCTTTGACTTTGCCCCTATGGGGATTCTTATTCTTGGCTCAGGGGTTTTGTACATGGTGTTCATTGGTCGTCACATTCTACCTGACCGAGGAGACGACGAGTTGGCCGATAGCTACAGGGTACAGGATTATTTAAGCGAAATTCGGATATTGAAAAATTCTAGCCTTATCGGTAAAACACCCATTGAAAGCCGCTTTGGGGCCGATTATGACTTAGCGATTATCGGTATTATTCAAGAAGGCAAACATAGTGTCCAAAATATTCACCGAGATGCCCGCATCCACGTTGGAGATACCTTACTCGTTAAAGGAAGTTTAGACAAGATTGTTAAGGCCAAAGAGGCGGAAAAATTACAGATCATCACCTCAAGCGATGTCAGTGAGGAAGATAAAGAGTTGGCCTTTCAAGACATGGCCATTGCAGAAGTTGTTTTAGACGTTGGCTCAACCATCTTTGGCAGTACCTTACAAGAAAATCGGTTTCGAGAGAAACATCGTCTCACTGTCTTGGCCTTACGCCGTCGAGACCATTTGATTAAAGGGGCAATTAAAAATGAACCGTTACAATACGGTGATGTTCTGCTCGTCCAAGGACGAAAGGAAAATTTAGCCCTGCTCCGTACTGAGCCTGATTTTTTGGTTTTAGATTCCTTACCATTTGAGACCCGCCGCCATCATAAGGCCAAAACAGCCCTCATTATTCTATCCGTTTTACTCCTGACCGTGACAGCAGGCTTCCTGCATATCTCAGTGGCGGCACTAACAGCCTCGGTGTTGATGGTGATATTTGGCGTATTGACCATGGAAGAAGTGTATCAAGCGGTTGATTGGCGAGCCATCTTTTTTATTGCGGGCATGTTGACCTTGGGCGCGGCGATGGAGGTAACTCATACGGCTAAATTTATTGCCGACCTCATGGTAGTAGGCTTGATCGATTATGGGCCAACACCAATCTTAATCGGTCTGTATATCTTAACCGCCATTCTGACCCAACTGATGTCCAATTCAGCCTCAACCGTTTTGCTCGCGCCCATCGCCATCAACATCGCCCAAGTAATGGAAGCGGATCCACGTCCATTCTTGATGATTGTAGTGATTGCGGCTAGTACAATTTTTCTATCCCCTATTGGACATGCGGCCAATATTCTCGTTTTTGGGCCAGGTCGATATAAGTTCCTCGATTATACCAAAGTTGGGTTTGGTCTTATGTTAATTCATATTACGTTGACCATAATGATACTGCCCTTAGTATGGCCGTTGTTCCCCAATAATTAATCAGGCTCTTGCTACCCGACAAACTGGCTTAGGGAAGACTAAAACAGGAACACAGATTTTCACAGAGGGACATAGAGGAAAAAATAAATCGCTTTTTCTCTGTGAATCTCCGTGTTCCTCTGTGAAACTCTGTGTTAATTAGTTTTGGCTAAACGTTTTGTCGAGTACTAAGATCAGGCTGATAAACTGGCTACCAACTTAACGTGCGACAGATAATATCGTAACACAGTCTTTAGACTGTGCGGCACAGGCTGAAGCATGTGCTACATGTCTCGGCTTACGTTGATAGCCGATAAACTCAACGACTGCACCGTTATTGGACTTGCTGAGAATCTGTTGACCATGCGTTGTAACTGTTCCGGTGCGCCAGTACTATAAAATTGGTGTACCGGTGTTTTTTGTGCAGATGTTTTCATTGAAGTCTGTAACTCATGAGCCGTCAATAGTCGCTTTACCTGCCGAATCACCGCCGGAGCGGGGTCAATGGCCTTGGCTCGCCCTGCAAGAATCTGGTCGATAAGGGGCTGGAGCAACGGATAATGGGTACAACCAAGGGCAATTTGGTCAACATATTCAGCCAGCAGTACCTCCAAATGTTCAAAAAGCAGCTTCTTCGTCATGGGCGTATCAAGTTGACCTGTTTCGATCTGCTCCACTAAGCCCGTGCCAACTCGAACATGCACCTGTACCAATTGGGCATGAGTACGGATTGTATTTTTCAGTAACTCCCCATGTAAGGTTCCTTGGGTAGCTAAAATGCCAATATGTCCGGTTTGACTGGCTTGGGCGGCTGGTTTTAAGGCTGGCTCTAGCCCGACAAAGGGAACGTTAAACTGTTCTCGTAGCCAATACAGGGCTGCGGCGCTGGCCGTATTACAGGCTACCACAATCAATTTACACCCTTTATTCAATAAAAAAGTTATAATTCGAGCCGATATAGCCCGTATCTCGGTTTTAGAGCGAAACCCATAAGGACAGTTCGCACTATCAGCCACATAAACGGTTGATTCATACGGTAGTAACCGCACCAACTCTCGCCAAATCGACAACCCACCGATACCTGAATCGAACAGGCCGATGGGAGCGTTTGTGTTTTGTTGTGTTGCGTTCATACGGGATTAATCTCCAAATTGGGAACAAGAACAGCAAACTTTAAACTTTGCAATCTTGTGTTAGTCCGGTATCGCCAACTCACCATTTTAGGCAACTTATCCCCTTAAGCAACTCTCACCCCATAATACCGATTCAATATATTGGTCGGGCTACAACGTAAGCCGAGACATGTAGCACATGCTTCAGCCTGTGCGGCACAGTCTAAAGACTGTGCTACGATATTATCTGTCGCACGTTAAGTTGATAGCCTATTGGTCAAACCCATCAGATTGGAGTAGAATCGAGCCAAAAGTTTGTCGATTCATCGAACTACAGATTATCCGTGATCTAATCTTTCTGTGTTATCGACAGGAGAAACACATGATTTATTTAGATGATTTAGTCACCGCAACGGGCGGTAGTTTGCCTAACGGGACTAGTGCCACTCAATTTAGCAATTTTGCCTTCGATTCTCGTCAGGTTGAGCCGGGGCAACTATTTATGGCCGTCAGAACCGCCACTGGAGACGGGCATGATTTCATCGAAATGGCTATTCAGCATGGCGCGACGGGGATTCTGTGCGAAACAACCGTCAACCTGCCCACCTTAGCCGGAGTAACGGTCATTGTTGTGCCTGATAGTCAGCAAGCCTTGAAAAATTACGCCAACTTTATTCTAAAAAAACATAGACCCAAAGTGATCGGCGTGACTGGCTCAAACGGTAAAACCACCACCAAAGAGGCGATTGCCGCAATTTTGCAAAAACGGTATCGGGTATTTAAAAACTACGGTAGTTATAACGGGCGATACGGCCTCCCGATTGCCTTGGGCGACTTAGAGGCTGACCATGAAATCGCCGTGTTAGAGATGGCGAGTGACAGTTTTGGCGAAATCGCTGAGTTGGTCGAGATAGCTCCGCCTGATGTGGGGGTGATTACCACTATCAACCGCACCCATCTGGCTCGTTTGGGAACGCTGGACAATGTCGCAGCTGAGAAGGGCCGCCTAATTGAGGCCCTGCCCTTTACTGGCGCGGCTATCCTCAATACCGACGACCCGCGAGTGGCGGGCATGGTACCTCGCACCCAAGGCCGAATTTTGACCTTTGGTCTTAAACGCGGGGCTGATGTGCGGGCCAGCGATGTGACCATCAGCGCAGAAGGTTTGACCTTTACCCTTCATTATGAAGGTGAAGCGTATAGCGGCACAGTTCCCTTGCTCGGAAAACACCAAATTTACCCAATATTAGCCGCTATCACCACCGGATTAATCTTTAATATCTCACCAAAAAATGCGTTAGCGGCTTTAAAGAAACTGCCCCGCGTTTCCGGACGGATGAATCCGCTCCGAGGCAAAAACGGCACGTTAATTCTGGATGATACCTTTAACGCCAGTCCCGAAGCCATGATTGCCGCCATCGACACCTTGGTCGAGCTACCGGGCGCGACCAAAGTGGCTATTTTGGGTGACATGCCCGAACTCGGCAATGAAACGAATCCGGCTCATCAACAGGTGGGCGAGTATGTCTCGACGCGGGTGCAACGCTTAATCACCAAAGGCGAGGCGGCTCAACAGATTGCGAGGACGGCTCAGGCTGGCAGTTTGGGCAAGCGAGCCGTGCATGTCACTTTTACTAGTGATGATGCTTGTGCCGCGATGGATGATTTGCTCTCGCCCGATACGGTGGTGCTGGTTAAGGGCGGTTCGGCGGTTCGCATGGAAAATGTGGTGCAACGTCTGCTGGCTGAACCCAAGCGAGACAGCCATAAACTGGTACGGCAGGGCGCGGGCTGGAAACAAGTCCGTTTCCGACAACCGGCCCGTCCGACTTGGGTAGAAATCAACCTCGAAGCAGTGGCAAACAATGTCCGTCTTTTAGCTGGAATCGCAAATCCAGCCAAAATCATGGCAATCTTGAAAGCCGATGCTTATGGACACGGCATGGAAAAAGTGGCTCGCACCGTGTTGAATAATGGCACGAGTTGGGTTGGGGTCGCCACATTGGGCGAAGGAATTAAATTGCGCGAAAACGGTATAGACGCTCCGATTTTAGTGATGAGTTACATGCCTGCGTGGCAAGCGCATGAAGCGGTCATCCACAACATTCGGGCCACTATTTTTAGTCCCGAAATCGCCCGAGCCTACAGTCAAGCGGCCAGCGACCTCAATGAGCAGGCTTATGTCCATGTTAAAGTGGATAGCGGCATGGGGCGATTAGGCTTGTTGCCGCCGGATGTGCAACCATTTTTGGAGTCGATTAAGCTCCCCGGCCTAAAGGTGGAAGGCATGTATACTCACTTTGCCACCGCCGATGAAGCCGATTTGAGTCAGGCCCATGAGCAGTTGGCTCGGTTTAACGCCCTGTTGACTCAACTTGAGGCCGCGAATCTGCGCCCGCCGATTGTCCATGCCGCCAATACCGCCGGATTGATTAA
This sequence comes from Anaerolineales bacterium HSG24, assembly GCA_030377895.1. GTDB lineage: Bacteria > Chloroflexota > Anaerolineae > 4572-78 > J111 > JAUCGB01. Next base: position 3,880 of record JAUCGB010000059.1, on the reverse strand, counting down.
CTTGCCTGAAGCTCGGTTTGATCTGGTCAGACCCGGAATCGGTATTTACGGCTTGAGTCCTTCCAAAGAGATGAACATGCCTGCTGGTTTTAAGCCCGCTCTGACCTTTAAGACCACCATTGGGCAGGTGAAAACCTTGCCCGCCGATAGCCCTATCGGCTATGGGGCTATTTATCGCACCCAAGGTGAGGAGACGATTGCCATTATTCCGGTGGGCTATGCGGACGGCTTTCGGCGCGGCCCGCAAACATGGGGGGAGGTACTGGTCAAAGGGAAACGTGCCCCCTTGGTTGGGCGAGTTAGCATGGATCAGTCGGCTATCAACGTCAGCCATATTCCCAATGTTCGCCAAGGGGATGAGGTGGTGCTGATTGGTCAGCAGGGAAACGAGACTATTACCGCCGAAGAGGTGGCCAATCAATTGGGAACGATTAATTATGAAGTGGTTAGCGAACTTTTGGCTCGAATCCCGCGCGTATCATAAGGAATGAGTAGTACAAGGTAAATACTGTGTATTCTCCTTGACACAGGCAAAGTTAATATTGCTATTTTTTTACCTCTAAGCCTACGTGATGCACGAATTTTTTACCACAAGAACGAATGGGTAGAGGTGTGTTTTCTCGCAGATGATATTGATAGTATAAACAGAATAGCAAGTTGGCAAATATTGTGTGGGGGTGAACGGTTACTTGACAAGATGATTCGATGCGTTTTGACAATGTGCATGAATAATAGTAAGATACACGTTGTTAATCAATATCTATTTTTTAAGCGTTTCTTTGCTTGATTCTAGCCTGATGGAGTATAATCAGTCTCTATCTGATAGTTAAGAAACAGCATATTACACTATATTTTTAGGAGAGGAGTACTCCAATTATGGAAAAACAAAATAATATAGTTTCAACTGAAGAAACTAAGTTAGGTCGTCGTGATTTGTTAAAAGCGTTAGCCGCTACCAGTGGGGCAGTTATGGCCGCCTCAGTGTTACCGGGTCGTTGGACTCAACCCGTTATTGAATCAGGTGTGTTACCAGCTCATGCTCAAGGTTCACCAGTTACCGTTAATTTTGAACATACAGGTAGTAACCAAGCTGATGGTTCATCTTACTACGAATATACTGTTTCGAACGGTACTACCTTCAACAATAACGGAACAGCCAATCTCACCGCTGGTACGTATACTGTATCAGCACGATATCTTGGGGCGGCTGGTGTTTCCCCCGACCCACGTCCAGGTGTTAGAGTTACAGGCGGAGCAACAGCTACAATCGTGCCGGATACGTTTGATAACGCCGCGGCAACAGGTTCAGCAGTTGAGATTGGTAGCTTCAGCGTATAGCTAATTAGCTAAAATATTCAAAAAATAAAAAACTCCTCGAAAATTGAGGAGTTTTTTGTTTTTCAGTTATCTAATCTTTGGGGTTTCCCGTGCAAAGATTATGATTATATCATCATCTACCCGCAAGTTTAAAACTTGCGGGTAGATTGTCGCTAAATGTGGCCGTTGTTTTAAGTTGCACGGAAGCTACAGTCTTTCAGATAATGGTTTTCAATTCAAGACCAACCTGACCAACCTTCCCGCAAGTTCTAAACTTGCGGGAAGGTGACGGCTGAAAATGTTTATCTGAACCTCTATACCAGTATGGAGGTCACGCTTGTAGCGTGACAAAACGGAGAACTGAACAGCCCTGACCCATGACCCTAAAGGTTTCTAAAACTTTTAGGGTCTTGTGATAACAGGCAAATAAATTCCAAGCGTATCACCCCACACTCCATAACTGGCGATATAACGGGTGGTATTGGTGAGGGCGTTATCGGTTCTGGCGATTTGGAGTAGATCATTCGTCACCCACAGACCATCTTGCTGGCGATAAAGCGAGATACCGTTGGCTAAGGCCGCGCCCCGTTCTTGGTCGGTGTAGCGGATGACGACCGTAATCGGCAGGCTGGTTTGGGTCAGCGGTGGGAAGGTTTCAAGAGAGAAAAATTTATCAATAGCAATCATGGGTGGGAAGCGCTGAGGCAATTGATAATGGTAGGTGACTAGGGTATCAGTCAAAACGGCTTGAGGGGGAAAGTAGATAGTCACACCCAAATTCGTATCAACCCCATGTGAGGGGAGTACGCCGCCCTCATCTTTGGTGATGAGGGCTGAAAATGGCGTTGGGGTCGAGGTGGGCGTGGGAGTTATGGTCGGGGTCGAGGTTTTTGTGGGCGTGGGCGACGGCGTGGACGTGGCTGATGGCGTGGGCGATGGCGTGGTGGTCGGCGTGGCGGTTGGTTCAGCAACGCCCCGGTCATAAACAAAAATATCGAGCTTGCGGTTATCGTCATTTGGGACAAGATTAGAGGCTTCCGAAACAAAAGTAACATATCGTCCATTGGCTGAAATATAGGGATAACTTGACGACATAGACCCCTGTTCGCCTGTTGTAGAGACAGACACACGGTCAGTCAGTTGTGAACTTTGGTCATGAACAAAAATATCAATATGCCCGTTAGTGTCGCTGGAGACGAGGTTATTGGCTACGGTTTGAAACACCGCGCTCCGCCCTAAACCGGATACTGGGGCTAACTGATTCGATTCTCGGTTGGCCTGAGTCCCGTTTGAAGTAACCGACATGAGGATTGTTTGCCCTGTATCCATATCGTACAAAAATACATCCTGCATGCTATTCGTATCGTTAGCGATGAGGTTAGTAGCCTTAGACTGAAATGAAACGTATCGTCCATACATAGCGATAAATGCGTCCAACGAGTTTCCGTTTGATACCCCTCCGTCAGGGGCAATCGAGACTCGATTCGTTTGGGCTGTGTTGCGATCATGGACTAAGATGTCAAAGGTGTTGTTGGTATCACCGCGGGTTAAACTACTGGCAAATGACCGAAAAGCGACAAATCGCCCATCTCCTGAGACAGATGGAGAAAGAGAACCACCATTCCCCTGTACTCCTTCTGAAGAGATAGAGGCCAACGTGGTTATATTTTGCTGACGGTCTCGTACAAATACATCGGCCACATTGTTGATGTCTCGCTGAATCAAGTTGGTTGAGGTCGATTGAAAAGCGACAACTTGTCCATCAAAAGAGATAGCAGAGCGATTAAAAGTGGATTTATTACCCTGCGTACCATCCGTCGCCACCGAGACTATCTCGGTCATCTTTGTCCACGTGTCATGAATAAAGAGGTCACTTTGTCGATTATCATCATTTTCCACTAAATTATCAGCGGTAGAGATAAAGCCGACAAAGCGACCATCCCCCGAAATAGCGGCGTAACTCGATATACCGTTGCTCTGTGTGCCATCTGAGGCAACAGAGACCATGTGCATTTGGTTCAAACTTTGGTCGTACACGAAAACATCTTGTAAACCATTGGTATCACTCGACACCAGATTTTTGGCCGATGATTCAAAGGCGATGTACCGCCCATCGTATGAAATCACTGGCCGATTTGATTCTCCTGTGCCTATTTCTCCTTGGGAATTGATAGAAACCACTTTGACGCGCCCACCATCGGCGATGGCAGGGGGTACGGGTTGACCACGATTTAAGATGAATAATAATAGACCAAGAAAAATAAATATTAGGCCATACCCAACCCGACGGGGTAACGTGCTTAAAAGGGTATGGGATGGGTAAGTATCTATACCACTATTTGAGGATAATTGCATGATTGTCTCCTGATAATTGTTTGGGAATGAGCTGGAAAAACTGAGTGCCGAAACTGAAATCCGGAGTATTTTGCAGGCAAGCCTTGCACTCCGGAGGCTACCAACTTAACGTGCGACAGATAATATCGTAACACAGTCTTTAGACTGTGCGGCACAGGCTGAAGCATGTGCTACATGTCTCGGCTTACGTTGATAGCCCACTCCGGAT
>JAUCGB010000197.1 GCA_030377895.1 Anaerolineales bacterium HSG24 | reverse complement strand
AATTTTTTACAGTATAGTATCAATTTAAGATACTGTCAAACTGGTGAGACGTAACCGTTCACCTCCTCCTCGTTCCCAATCTCCAGATTGGGAACGTATTTGCCATATAAACTCTGTTTCTGGCATGCTACAAGTCGCAAACAGAGCAATTGTATTCCCAAACCCAATTTGGGAACAAAGGAGCTGAATGATTACGGATAAGACGATAAGACGATGAGACATGTATCTCTTTGCATCCCTTTTCTGTAGGGGGTCTAAGTACCGGACAAAACAGTTAGGACACGGATAAACGCTGATAAACACGGATTTTTTAGGCTTATCTGTGTGTATCCGTGTTAATCTGTGTCCCTTTTTTCTTCTGTAACAAGTTCAATCTTTGGTAGTCCTGCACATGTAGTGATCACCTACCCGCAAGTTTAGAACTTGCGGGTAGGTAACTGACCTATATCACTACTTCTGCATCACTACCCAATCTTTTTTTGTCCTGTACTCAGGTAGGGGGTATAATCTTTGGTTAATTATGAACCGAGAACGATTATATCGTACAGATGCCATTATTTTACGTCGCTCCGATCACAAAGAAGCGGATCGGTTGTTGACCGTGTTTACGCCCAAGTTAGGCAAGCTCAAACTGGTTGCCAAAGGAGTGCGTAAAATCACTAGCCGTAAAGCAGGCCATATTGAACTGTTTATGTTGACCGACATGCAGATTGCTCGGTCTCGCACATGGGATATTGTCACCCAAGTTCAGGTTTTGCAGACTTATCGGGGCTTGCGCGAAGATTTGGACAAGACCAGCCAAGCCTACTACATGGCCGAGTTGATTGATTGCTTTGTGGAAGAGGCCGATGCGAATTTATCCCTATTCGAACTGTTCGCCTTTACACTGGCTCATCTAGCCCATGCCACCGACTCGTTTCTGCTCCTGCGATATTTCGAGATCCATTTACTCCGCTTGACCGGATTTCAGCCCCAACTCCATTTTTGTTTGGCCTGCAACCAGCCCCTTCAACCAGTTGATAATTTTTTCCATTTTGGGGATGGCGGCACATTTTGCCCATTGCATGGTCAAGGTAAAGCCAAGGCGCAACCGATACCCTTAGCTACTTTAAAAGTACTCCGTTTTTTACAAACGCAACCTTGGGAAAATGTATCCGGTTTACAACTCACGCCTCGCACCAGCTACCAAACCGAGAATCTGCTTTTGGGTTACATCACCCATACCTTAGAGCGACGCTTGAAAAGTGTGGCTTTTATCCATAAGTTGCGGAAGGGGATGAAATAAACAGAGTAAAACGGGTAACTATAGTTTTTCAGACCTTGATCTTCGTTTCGGCCATGTCACTCTAAATATAACAAAGTGGAGTGAAAAGTCCCTCATGATATAGGTTTGGGGGAGATTCTTCGTAAACTACTCTCACAATGACATGGTCGGTGACGGTCGGAACGAAGACCATAGCTATAAATGATAGGTTCAGTGGCTATAAACATAAGGCGAAACAGACAGAAGTTGCGTATGATATGAAATAGTAGTAAAGTTAGAAATCAAGCACATAATTTTCTTTCAACAAAAAGAGGTAAAAACAAATGGGTATTACAATTTTAACTCGACTACGAGACAGCAAAGTATTTTCCAACATAAAGAAAT
>JAUCGB010000058.1 GCA_030377895.1 Anaerolineales bacterium HSG24 | reverse complement strand
CTAGGCCGACCAACGCGGCCCGTAAGGCGGTATGGACACTGTGCCGCCCCAACAATGGCACTCTAGCCGGAATTGCGTCCTGGCCCTGATTAAAAACAAACCGAATGCCCTCTAATCCTGCGCTGGTGACATCACTAGCCCACAAATTAGCTTCAGGAGAAAGGCCATAACTCATCACTGCCGCCTTCGTTTTAGTCGCCATGTCCCTCACAAACGGGTCGTCATAATTCAAAATTGCCACCGATTTGCTCTGATTACTGTAAGGCGGTAAGGCTGAAACGAGTTCGGCCTTGGCTTGAGCGATTCGTTCAATCGTACCAAGTCGCTCTAAATGGGATGGGCCGATGTTGGTAATGACCCCGACATGGGGTTGAGCTAACTCACACAATAGGGCAATCTCGCCCAAATCATACATGCCCATCTCTAGCACCACCCGCTCATGGGCCGAGGTGAGGTTGAGCAGGGTTAAGGGCAGGCCGATTTCGTTGTTGTAGTTTCCTTCACTTTTAAGCAGATTATAACGGGTTGATAGCACCGAAGCGGTTAGCTCCTTGGTAGTGCTTTTTCCCACACTGCCGGTAATGGCGATGACCCGTACATCGAACTTTTGTCGCCAAAACTTGGCAAATTGTTGTAATGCGGCCAAGCTATCCGGCGTTTCGATACATAACGGTTGATTTGGAGCAATGGTTTGGGGCAACGGCTCATCAACCTTGATATGTTGATGAGGAGTAGACAACGCTACCGGACGATGGGTCAAAGCAACCGTCGCCCCTCGCTGAAATGCCTGCTCGACAAACTCATGCCCGTCGTTATGTTCACCCTGCAAGGCGACAAACAGACTGTCTTGACTGGCCTGCCGAGAGTCGATAACCACCTGTTTAATAGGCTGACGAGCCTCTATTCGGTTGCCAGTTAAGGCTTCAATAATATCAGAAATGACCAATTAAATGGTATCCCCTAATCATTCATGGCTAACTGTTCAGTATCGGGCGGAATATTCAACAAAATCACTAACTGTTTTGAAGCCGATGGGATACGCTTCATTCTTGGTGAGCATCCCACTCGGTTGCTTGATGAAGTAGATATTTTATTCGTTAGCCCCGGGGTGCCGTTGAATATTCCTTTTTTAAGAGAGGCCAGGGCTAGGAGAGTTCCGCTTTGTACGGAAACACGACTTTTCTGTTATCTTTGTCCGGCACCGATTATCGCCATTACCGGCTCAAGCGGAAAATCAACCACCACTACCTTAGTCGGTGAGTTTTTGAAGGCCGCGGGATACAAAACATGGGTCGGGGGTAACATCGGACAACCCCTCATTGGACATTTAGCAAAGATAACCCCGCAAGACCGAGTAGTTTTGGAGTTGAGCAGTTTTCAACTCGAATATTTCCATTCTCGCTTAAACAGAGGTGCATCAGCCAGTAAATTCGCGCCACTGTTAGCTGGCTGGAGTCCTACGATTGGCGCATTGTTGAATATTACGCCCAATCATTTAGACCGCCACTCCTCTATGCGGACTTATGTCCGAGCCAAGCGAGCGGTTACAGACTTCCAAAAACCGGATGATGTTATCATTATGAGCCTTGATAATGATGTTACACGGACGATTGGTCGTCAATTTGGGGATAGGGTGCGCTGGTTTAGTATTGAGGCCGAACGCCCAAAAGGGGCTTGTCTCTATCAAGACCAAATTGCCTTGCTTGATGAAAATAAGTCGTCTCAGCCGATTATTCATCGGCAAGAGGTGAAACTTTTAGGTGTGCATAACGCCAGCAATATTATGGCTGCCTCGTTGATGGCGCGTGAAGCGGGTATATCTATCGAGACCATGCGGACGGTCTTGAGACGCTTTACGGGACTCTCTTATCGGTTAGAGTTAGTCCGCGAGCATGAGCAGGTCAGCTACTATAATGACTCAATCGCCACCACCCCTGAACGGATGATAATGGCTCTGCGGGCCTTTGACAGGCCGATTGTACTCATCGCCGGTGGGCGAGATAAACATCTCTCATGGGAAGAAACGGCGCGGGTGATTATCCATAAAGCAACGCATGTTATTCTGTTTGGCGAAGCGAGAGACATGATTGCCCAAGTGATTACCAAAACGGGTCAAGATATTATCATCATGCAAACACAGCTACATTTATGCAATAATTTGACGGAAGCAGTTGCTATTGCCTCTAAATCTGTTGCGCCGGGTGATGTGGTCTTGCTCTCACCCGGTTGTGCAAGTTATGATACCTTCTCTGATTTTATGGAACGAGGTGACCAGTTTAATCAACTTGTGGCGGAACTATGAGGTGAAACGTAGACATAACATGAAAAAATCGAAGACTCAGACTCATCATAACATGGATTATTTCGTTCTCATCACCGTTGCCGCCCTCCTGTTTTTTGGCTTGATGATGATATATAGCGCGACATTTGCGCTTGGATACCAACAATATAACCAGCCGACCTACTATTTTTCGCGGCAGTTACTATGGGTCGGAATTGGCTTGCTGGCTATGGTCATCTTTGCCAATGTTGAGTATCACACTTGGCGGCGTTTCTCGATTTTGATTATGGCGGGCACGATGAGTTTGATGTTATTGGTGTTGATTGTGGGGGGTGAATATTTTGGGGCACAACGCTGGTTATTTCGAGGCTCAATCCAACCCTCTGAGTTGAGTAAGCTGGCAATCATCATCTATTTGGCCGATTGGTTAGCCGTCAAAGGGGACAAAATACGGCAAGTGAGTTACGGTGTCCTACCTTTTGGGATTTTACTAAGCCTGATTGCCGGATTGATTGTGTTGCAGCAAGATTTGAGTACCGCGATTCTGGTCTCGGTCACGGCCTTGGTCATGTTTTTTGTCGCCGGAGGGGATTTATGGCAAATTATTGCTGGATTGAGTGCCGGAACGATGGTATTTGCCATGCTGATTGTTAGCTCCTCCTACCGTTTAGCTCGGATAACCGCCTTTTTAGATCCCATCAACAGTGACCCGTTGGGTGACGGCTACCAAATCCGGCAGATTCTGATTGCCCTCGGATCCGGCGGGGTGACGGGCTTGGGCTTGGGTGCGAGTCGGCAAAAGTTTGGCTATATTCCCGCTTCCCACACAGATGGTATCTTCGCTATTTTAGGCGAGGAGTTGGGACTACTCGGCTGTTTAGTGGTGATTGGATTGTTCGTATTTTTGGCCTATCGAGGTTTCCAAATCGCCTTGGCCGCGCCTGATACCTTCGGTTCGATTTTAGCGGTTGGCATCACCTTTAGCCTCGTATTTCAAGCGATTGTTAATGTCGGCGTAATTACAGCATTGTTACCGTTTACCGGCATCCCCCTGCCTTTCATCAGTTTTGGCGGATCTTCATTGGTCGTCAGCATGGCCAGTGTCGGCCTACTCCTCGCTGTATCACGTCGAACCATGCCCGAAGAAGAGCAACCCACAAAAGGGAAACCTCGTGCCACTCACCTTGGAAGACGGAACCGGCAGACACGTCTATCCAATCCTCGGCATGCTATTCGTCCTAAGTCGGCCACGCGCTGAGAAATGAATATCAGTGAGTTTATCCGCATGAAACGTTTAATCATTATCGTTATTATCAGCCTGAGTGGGCTACTACTCAGCTTTATTATGCCAATTCAACAGAGCGCAGAGCTTGCCATTAGCAAGGTTGGGCCGGGTGAGGCAGAGGTCGATGACTATATCACCTACACCTTAAAAGTGACCAACATCGGCTCGGCAGTAGCGACCGGATTGGTTGTAACCGATACCCTGCCGCCCCTAACCATTTTTGTCAGTGCCAGCCATAACGGCCATCGACAGGGCGACATAGTCGAATGGTCAAACCTAGAGGATTTACAGGTTGGGCAGTCGTTGAATTTGCGACTGACGGTTTTAGCACCGGCAACCGTACCAAATCAAGATAAATCTATCCAACCTCAAAGCCGAGCCAAATCGTCTCGACGAGCGATTGAGCCACGCATTGTCGGCGGTGAAGTCGTTAATGTAGGCGACTGGCCTTGGCAGGTGGCCTTGATAAAAAGTCATATTAGCAATGCCAAGTCAGGTTATTACTGTTCCGGCATAATTTTAGATACAGAATGGGTGTTAACGGCAGCGCATTGCGTCGAATCTTCACAGGCTGGCGACTTTCAGATTGATGTGGTCGCGGGGCGGCAAACTCTTAGTAGTGACGAAGGAGATCGGATTCGGGTCGAGTCGAGCATCATCCATCCCAACTATGACAACTTTACCCTCGATTCAGATTTGGCCCTGCTAAAACTGTCCCGCTCGTTAACCTTGAGCGACACGATTCAGCCCATCACCTTGATTGATCCGGCGGACAGACATCTGTTTGCATCCGGTGTGTTAGCTACCGTCGCCGGATGGGGAGCCTTAAATTATAACGGATCCTATCCTGACCAGTTGCATCAGGTCTCGGTGCCGATTGTCTCTAACCAAGATTGTAGCATCCCCTTTGATGCCCTATATGGGGCAGATTCCGTCACCATCAACATGTTATGCGCTGGTTATGTTGAGGGTGAGCGGGATGGCTGTCAGGGTGATAGTGGCGCGGGTCTGGTGGTGGCAAATGAGGAGAAAAATAACTATTTGCTGGTCGGGATTACCAGTTGGGGATATGAGTGCGCCAAAGCCAACTATTACGGCGTTTATACTCGTATTAGCCAATTTTTGGACTGGATTGACGACACGCGGCAGAATGATAGGATTCCGACCAACGCGGTGGTTAATCAACATTTTGGGGCACGGGCCGATGGTGACATTCATGTGCGGGGCAGTGACGTGGTCATAACCCGCATCACCAGCCGCCCCAACCTGATTTCCAGTTTCGAGATAAACCCGCCCCATGTTGAGTTTGGGCAACCTGTCACCGTGACTATCACCGTGACCAATACCGGACATAGTACAGCCAGTACCTTTTTTGTTGATTTTTATGTTGAGCCGACAGAAGCCCCCCTCTTCGCCATGCCTTGGGCCGAGATAGGCAGTCCGCTCTCTCCCAGCCAAGGGATTGAGTGGCAGGTCGAGGAACTCGCCCCCGGTCAGTCGATACGGCTCAGTTCCAGCAATCATGCCGATGGGCTTGCTCCGCTACTTGGCTTTAGCAATTGGTATGGTTATTTTGTCTCTGGGACGGATAATCTGTACAGTTATGCCGATTCAGACGGCGACGGGAATCCGAATGGGCTTCTGCACGAGAGCGACGAGGGGGACAATGGGTATCATTTCAGCCTGAACAAATTACCCCACCTTCTTGATATTTCGGCCAATGGGCCAGCAATCGCTCTGCTCGGCGAGCCGATTACCTACACCCTCACCATCAGCAATAGCGGGGAGTACGAGTTAAGCAACTTGGTCATCACCGACCGCGTTCCAATTGGGAGCGAGTTTTTGCAGGCGACTGATAATGGGGTGTTGGCTTCTGATGTAGTTAGCTGGTGGGTCTCAAGCCTACCCGCTCAGTCAACGACAACAGTCCAATTTTCGGTGGTGGTTGATGATGAGGATGAGGATGAGGATGAAATTCAATCAACCAGAACGAGCAACCAGCCACAGATTGTCCCGCGGGTTGTGGGGGGGGGGCGAGGCCAAGCCGGGCGCATGGCCGTGGCAGGCGGCCCTGATTAATGCTGGTTCACTGGCTTCATCGGGCCATTACTGCGGCGGTTCGCTCATTCGGGATGATTGGGTTTTAACCGCAGGCCATTGTACTGATGACAAACAAGCCAGCCAGATTGAGGTTATTTTGGGCCGACATGACCTCGCCACCAATGAGGGCCAACGGTTTAAGGTGGTCAAAATCATTAATAACCCCTACTATAACCCCATCAGCCTTGATACAGACATTTCCCTGTTACAGCTAGAACGTCCGGCTACTTTGAACCGTTTTGTCCAACTAATTGACATCGTTAGCCCTGATAGTTCACTCACGGCTCCCGGCACGATGGCGACGGTGACAGGTTGGGGCAATCGTTCTGGTGTGGGGTCATCAGATTATCCAGATACTTTACATCAAGTCTCGGTGCCACTAGTTAGCAACGAAACATGTAATCAAGCTTTCCCCGGCGAGGTCACCGACACCATGATTTGTGCCGGATATATCGAAGGGGGCAAGGATGCCTGTCAGGGCGACAGCGGTGGGCCGTTAGTCGTGTTGAAGGATGACCAACAAGGCTATGCTCAAGTCGGTATCGTCAGTTGGGGCGAGGGATGCGCCTTAGCCGGATATTACGGAGTTTATACTCGGGTGGCAAATTTTAAGGCCTGGGTCGAGAAGAAGATTGGCCCGGCTCCTTTGCCAAACAAAGTGATTGTTAATTATGATTATGGGGTATCTAGCGGAGAGCAGTTCTTGGTGATGGGTAACACCAGCATCAGCACCAAAATCGACTTAAGTGGCAAATATTTTGATGTTCCAAACGACGGCGGCATGTTTATCCTCGATGCTAATCGGGTCATTAGCATCACCGCTAACACCTTCGCCGAACCTGTTAGCCTGTTCTATGACAGTACACCAGTGACGGTCACGCCGCCTATAACCTTGAGTTCGGCGGGAGTTTCCTACACCCTAAACGTCCATCAAGAGGTTACGCCCCAACAGCCTTACTCGATTAGTATCGGCTATAGCGCGGCTCAACTTGACAGGCTAGACGAATCAACCCTTGCCCTGTACTATCTCGATGAGCATGGCGTGTGGATTAAAGAGCCGACCTCGACATTGGACATGGTCAATCAGCGTTGTTGGGCCACTCCACAACAGATGGGCAGTTGGGCTATTTTTGGTCAGTCAAAAGAACCTGACATCAAGCAAATCTTTTTGCCGTCCCTCGTCAAGTAAGTCCATAATTCAAAAGTTTATCGTTTCAAAAACTCGATTTCTGGCTACATAGATGTTCAAGTGACGGGCACTTTAAGTGCCCGTCACTTATTTGAAAGCCAAAAACGATTCTACAGTGGTAGTTAGCTTGGCTTTATATTCTGACTATTGTATAATCAAGGAAAGTAGAGACCCAAATGACGATTGATCATGATTGTTAGCTTAGGAATCGGAATTAAATAAGTTGCGCGTTTCGCCATCGCCTTCGACAAGACTTCGGCGTAAGCTCAGTCGAAGGCGAACTACAGTCTTTCAGATAATCTTTTTCAGATAATTGTCACGCTACAAGCGTGACCTCCAATTATCGTAGGTGACGCTTGTAGCGTCACGTGAAGGGCTGTATCAGCATGCACATGTTAATTAATGCTCATTCCTTAAGAAGTTCGTAGTAGGCACTTTTGTGTGGAACGATAATTTATTTTTTTCTACATGCCTAAACTCAACACATCTGACATGGTTATAGGAGTTCATATTGATTGGTAAAGTTCTTGGCAACCGTTACAGAATTCTTCGTGAAGTTGGTACAGGTGGCATGGCTCAAGTATATCTGGCCGAAGACGGTAATGATAAACGATTGGTGGCGGTTAAAGTATTATACCCACAATTTGGCGAAGATTTATCCTACGTTCAGCGGTTTAAGCGAGAAGCTAAACTCGCCAGCGCCCTGACCAGTCCGCACATTGTTCGGGTGTTAGATTATGGTGCTGACCGAGATGTCTATTACCTTATTATGGAATACATCGCCGGTCAAGATTTGCGGGACAAACTAGACGAAATTGGTCAGTTTACGTGGCGAGATGCCCTAGAAACACTCGATCAGTTAGCCTCTGCCCTGGAGCATGCCAGTGAATTTGGTATCGTTCATCGCGATGTCAAACCGCAAAACTTAATGATTGAAGATGGCGGGTTGCTGAAAGTGCTTGACTTCGGTATCGCCCGCGTCGACGCGCTCCCTTCATTAACTCAATCCGGTTTTGTTGGCTCGCCTTATTATGTCTCGCCAGAACAAGCTATGGGCGAGCCGGTTGATGTACGCTCTGATATCTATTCCGCCGGAGTTGTATTATACGAGATGTTAAGCGGCGATATTCCGTTTGATGCGAAAAGTCCGTGGTCAGTGATTAGTAAACATATTAGCAGTGAACCCCCGCCCATCAACTTCTCCGAAGATGATGTCCCTCAGGATGTACAAAACCTTATGGCGCGCATGATTGCCAAACGACCCGAAGGCCGTTTCCAAACTCCGCTTGGGCTACGCCATGCAATCTCGGCGATTTTGTCAGGTCACTCGATTCCAGAAGGTGGCCTGAATCTGAATGATTCCGATACAGAGCAACTGAAGTTGAACATAGCTGATAACTTTTATCAACGAGGAGTGAAAGCCATCAACATGGAGGAGTGGGGGCGAGCCAGTGGCTTATTTCAAGAGGCGCTCAAACTCAATCCAGACCATCAAGGAGCTATCGACAAGATTGATGAGACGGAACGTCAAGCCGTGTTATTGGCCGACTATAACGGGGCCAAGCAGGCTATAAAAAATGGCTTTTGGCAAGATGCGGTCAATCGGCTAGAAAACGTTGTTAAACAACAAAGCGACTATCGCGATGCCCAAGAGTTGCTCGATAAAGCCCAAGAAAACGTCCAGCGAGATGCCGTTCGTAAACCTGTCGCAGTGCTTTATGACGATGCCTTAGCCCTGATTGAAAAACGAGATTGGAAGCAAGCCATTGACCAGTTGGAGGAGATACAACGGATTTCGCCCGGGTATCAAGATATTAACGAGTTGTTGGTTCAATCCAAAGCGGCCAACAAACGAGCCATGAATGACCCATCCCTACAGACCGCATCTACCTCCAATGATAGTGATAGAAGTTTATGGTTAGGCGCAATAGGAATAGGCATTATTTTAGTTTTAGTGGCTGGATTTATCTACTTTAATTATCAGCTTTCGTCTCAAGGAACAGAGGATGTTCTGGCCGAGGCCGCGCTAAAATCGTTGTACCAAGAGGCTCAAGAAGCCCTTGAAGTGGGCAACGATCAACAAGCCCTCACGTTGTTGGAAGAGATTGCCAGTGAAAATCCCGACTATGCCAACGTGGCTTCGCTCATCCGTGAGCTAAAGGCCACCCCCACCGCTACCCCCGAATCGACTGTCACCCCTGTGCCAACTGTTGATGAGAGCGATCCACTGGCTGAATTTTTGGATGAGGCTCAGGATGCGCTAGATTTAGGGCGCTGGTCGGATGTGGTGGATAAATTGCAAGAGCTTCAAGCGAAAAATAGTGATTATGAGACGGCTCGAGTTAGTTCCATGCTGTGTGATGCCTACGTCAATCGAGGATTAGATATCTTAGCCAATCTCGATCCGGATGCTGGTAATCCGATGGATGATATTGAAACTGCGTTACAAGATTTTGAGACTGGAGCGGATGAATGTCCAATTCGGACTGATTTACGGGAGCAGGCTAATCGTGCCTCAGCCTATTTGGAACTCTTCTCCACCCCCGAAGATGATTATGACATGGTCATTCAGACCTTAACCCCCATCGTCTCGGCTCAACCTGACTATGCGGCGGGACAGGCTAAAATGCAGCTCTATAACTCTCACCTGAATCGGGGTGACAGTTGGCGCGAGCAAAACGAGATGGTGCGCGCCCTAACCGACTACGAAGCGGCTTTAGCCTTGAATGTGCCAGACCCGATTGAAGCTCGAACTCGTCAAGCCGAGTTACTAGTAGGCGGTCTAGAAGAACCAACGCCAGAACCGACTGAAACACCGCTTTCGATTGCGACCCCAATCGAAAGTCAGGACACGACGGCTGAGGAGGGTACATCGGTTATTGACGACACACCGACTCCCCCCGCCCTTACTCCACAACCAATGTTAGAGCAACGGGATGTGCCAATACTCTTGACCGAAAATGATGGCTTCTTTGTTGGGCCGTTGACCGATGTGATTGTTGAATGGGAGCCGGTGCCGGGTATGGCAGAGGATGAATATTACGATTTGACAGTGACCCATATCTATGGTGATCAGATTGTCTATTGGGGGCAAGCGACCAAAGAGACGAGTTTCAAACTGTCCCCCGATATTGGCTTAGGAGAAGCCGGAAACGATCGGTTTAACTGGTGGATTACGGTTCGGAAAGAAAACACGGCCAAGGGCAATAACCTTGACCAAGCAATTAGTGATCGAAGCGAAATCCGAACTTTTATCTGGGAAGCGCCGTAGAACGTGAGGCATGATTTGGGGTCTTATCAGTCAATAGGTCAGCACCCAAGGATCAAGGCTTAAAAAGGATACCCTGCCGTCACACTCTGGTCGTTTATCAACGCCTGCAACCGCTGGAGACTATGTGTAATCGACATGGTCACTAGTCGATTTAATTGAAGATAATGAATTTGCTCACGAACCGCCTTGATTTCTGTTTGAAATCGGGCGGTTTTTTGTCGTTTTTCTGCCGATGAGGATTGCCAAAACATCTCCAACAAGGCCGTATACTCGGCCTTGGTATCTACGGCGCGGGCAAAGTGACATACGCCATCAAACATGGCCTTTAAATCAGTCGGTGAAACATGGGTTAACACGGTCGGCGGAGTAATCGCACAAATTGCCTCAACAAGCCGGGGATAGTCATGGGTTTGCTGACGGGCCTGCTCATCCAACGCGGCAAAGGCCAAGCCGATGGAGACATAACGGAACTTGTTCCATGTCCCCTCCCATCGCCACAGATGTTTCGACACCTCATCAACAGCTAGATGACACAGATAACCAAGAACAAACGCCTGCTCCGAGGCTGACAGGTTAATAAAGCGACTACGCAAAAGCTGATTCTGTCGCTCTAAAAAGGTCGCGCTTCGATGCGTGACCATCAACTCGTAGTCGTCGGTACGGTCAAAAAAATGGGTATCTTTTTGAGTTAACGTGATCGACATTTTATCCACGTCAGGGGCGACACAACCAAAACAAAACGGGCCATAGTCACCCGACCATGGGCCGTCTAATTCAGACCAGACATGTTCAGCGATTAAAAAATGGGTGTTGAAAGGAGCCATAATCAAATAATCGGTAGTGATGCAAAGGTAGTGATAAGGAATGCAAAGCTTGCTTTGCAGGCAAGGCAAGCCTTGCACTCCGGATTCTGCCATCACTACTTGTGCAGGACTACCCAAATAATCAAATTAAAAATGAACTAGGGTTGCTGGAATTACGCGGATTTGCCTGATAGTTCGCCTTCGACAAGCTCAGGCTACGTAGCGCCGCCTGAGCTTGTCGAAGGCGATTGCCAAACGCGCAACTTATTTAAGTTTCAGCTTGACATATACCCTCATGGGGTATATACTATGGATACCCCAACGGGGTATAGGTATATAAAAATAAATTGGCGGTAATTTATTGTAAAAATAAAGTAAAAACTTTCTAAAAGGGTAGTGGTGCAGAAGTAGTGATATATGTCAGTTACTTACCCGCAAGTTCCAAACTTGCGGGTAGGTGATCACTACATGTGCAGGACTACCCATATAGGAGAACATGATGAAAGTAGCGATTATTGGGGCTGGATTTTCTGGCCATACAGCAGCAATGTACATAGGAAGCGCTTTGGGCAAAGATCATGATATCACGGTGATCAATATGTCAGACCGGTTTCTCTACGTACCTTCATTAGTATGGGCCGGAGTAGGACACTTTGATGTAGAAAAGACCCGTTTTTCCCTGAAAAAGGTCTACAAAAAATTTAGAGTCAACTTCATACATGGTAAAGCCACTGAGATTTACCCTGATGAGCAGTATGTCATTGCCGAAAGGCGCGATGCAAACGGTGGGCAGGTGCGAGTTGATTACGATTATTTAGTCATTGCCACTGGGCCTAAATTGAACTTTGAAGCCACGCCGGGGCTGGGACCGGAACATGGCAACACATACTCAATCTGTACGGCTGGTCACACCGTTCAATGTAGGGACAAATTTCTTGAATCTGTTGAAAGAATGAGACTAGGTGAACGACAAAAAATTGTTGTCGGCACTGGTCATCCAGGGGCAACTTGTCAAGGAGCCGCTTTTGAATATATTACTAACATCCATAAAAGTTTGCTCAAACGAGGTGTTCGCGACAAAGCTGACCTGCTTTATTTGTCTAACGAACGCGCCGTAGGAGACTTTGGCGTAAGAGGTGTGCATGTAAAGAGTGGTGGTAAGATGCTTTCCAGTGAACAATTCATGTCTGCTGTCTTCAAAGAATATGACACTAGTTGGGAAGTACAAAAAGGCGTGAAACAAGTAGAGAAAGGCAAAATTTTCTGGGAAGATTACGATAGTAAAGAGGGAGAAACAGAATATGACTTTGCGATGTTGATTCCCCAATTTACCGGAATGCCGATGAAATATATCGGTAAAGATGGTGAAGACGTTTCAGAAAAGGTGGTCAATAAAAGTGGCTTCGTTATTGTAGATGGTATTTACGGGCAACCTTTTGAGACAATGTCTTCCAACCCTGATTCTTGGCCGGCAATCTATCGAAATCCCACTTACCAGAATATTTTTGCCGCCGGCATCGCTTTTGCGCCTCCGGGACCTATTTCTGTGCCACACACAAATTCCAATGGTTTGTCCATCACCGCGGCCCCTCCACGCACCGGAATGGTATCGGGCGTTATCGGGAAAGTTGTCGCCGAAAATATCATCGACTTGGTGAAGCACGGCAGAATGACTCACTCTGAACGGATGACCGAAATGGCCGCAGCCTGTATCGCTTCGATGGGCGACTCAATGTGGGATGGTTCGGCTGCTACTATTGTTGTTTACCCTGTTGTGCCGGATTGTCGCCGTTACCCCAACGAAGAAGGGCGCGATTTATTCGTGACTGATATGGAAATGGGGCTGGCTGGAGCATGGATGAAGCGATTGATCCATACCACTTTTATGCACAAGTTGCAAGGTCGCATCGGATGGAAATTGATTCCTGAATAAATGTGGCAATACAAATTTAAGCTCTCAGTACCCGACAGAAAATTAGCAAAAACTAATTAGCACAGAGTTTCACAGAGGAACACGGAGATTCACAGAGAAAAAGCGATTTATTTTTTCCTCTGTGTCCCTCTGTGCATCTCTGTGAAACTCTGTGTTCCTGTTTTAGTTTTCCCTAAACTACTTTGTCGGGTAGCAAGATTTAAGCTCTAAAGTAGATGATATTTTGTGCTTGGCTGTCTCGCCTTAAATGGTAGTCTAATAAGGCAGTTCCAACTTTCAAATTCTCCCAAAAATCGTTGGTTGAGTTTGTCGAAACCAAATCCCTTCGGCAGGCTCAAGGAACGTTGGGAGGTTTATTTTCTTGGAATTGCCCGACTAAAAAAAGGAACAAGTTGTTATGGAAATCACTAATAAAGAACGTTTTTGGATGAATTTTAAGCTATTTCAGCTTTTTCGGTTCATTGTCTTAAATCTCAAGATTTTGAAGGCTGTAGACCACAGCAAACGTGCTTGATGTATTAGGAATGTTTGGCGGCAAATCACGGATTTGCCGCCAAGGCACGGGATCAAAAACAACAAGTTTAATTCCAAATCCTTAGTTTGACATATACCCCAATGAGGTATATACTAGTTACGGATACCCCAACGGGGTATAGGTATATAAAAATAATTGGAGGTAATCTTTTATGAAAGTAAAGAGAAGAACTTTTCTAAAGGGTATGGTTGCGGCAGGAACCGCCGCCGCCTTAACTAAAAAGGTAGACCGAGCTATTGCTGATGTGAGTGATAGCTCATACGCTACCCTTATTGACTTAACCAAGTGTAATGGTTGTCCAGACCAAGACACACCAGCATGTGTGATGGCCTGTCGTGCTGAGAATGAACACAAATATCCAGAGCCGGATCCGGCGATGTTAAAACCATATTGGCCGCAAACGAAGTTTGAGGATTGGAGTAACAAACGTGATGTAATCAATCGTTTAACACCATATAATTGGATATTTGTACAAAAAGTTAACGTTGAAGTTGATGGTGAAATGGTGGAGACCAACATACCGCGTCGCTGTATGCACTGCGACAACCCGCCATGTGTGAAATTATGTCCATTTGGTGCTAATGTAAAGATGAAAGAAGGGCCAGTTTACATCAACCCCGACATCTGTTTTGGGGGAGCTAAATGTAGGGATGTTTGTCCGTGGAGCGTACCACAACGTCAGGCAGGAGTTGGTATTTACACCAAAATTGACCCTATTCCTGCGGGCGGTGGGGTGATGTATCAATGTGATATGTGTCAAGATCGTTTGGCCGAGGGAAAAGTGCCAGCCTGTATTGAAGAGTGTCCACAAGGAGCTATGGCGATTGGGACGCGGTCTGAAATTTATGCCAAAGCCGAAGAACTGCGTCAACAGTATAACGGCTACATCTATGGTGATAAACAGATGGGCGGCACGAGCACGCTATACGTTTCCCAAATTCCATTTGAAAAAATTGACGAAGCCATCGTCTCCAAAGCCGACGACCCTACGAAGGCTATGCGAGTCCATGATACTCCGAATAATGTGATTGACAGCACCTCACATTGGAGTTCAATAGCTTTGCTTGCTCCGGTAGCGGGAGCGATTGGCGCATTTGCGGCAACCGTAGTTTCCAAAAAAACAAACAAACAAGAGGATGCTCATGATGAAAACTGAGAAAATTTTGAGACATTCTAACACAGTGCGAATTATACATTGGTTAGTAGCGATTAGTAGCATGTTGTTGCTTTTTTCAGGCATTGGGCAGATGCCCATGTACAAAAGGTATAACGTTGTTCTTTTGCCGGGGCTGTATTGGGTCTCGGATTACAATATCACATTAGTAATACACTTAATTGCCGGAGCCATCTTCGGAGCGGCTATTCTCTATCATATCATCTACCATTTGATGCAAAGAGAATTTTCAGCCATGCCCCGCAACGGTGATGTCGGTGAAAGTATAATCATTATAAAAGCCATGTTGACAGGTAAAGAAGAGCCACCTCATGATAAATTTTTAGCAGAGCAACGACTGGCATACGCTGCTATGGGCCTCACCTCGCTGGTTCTACTGCTAACAGGGTTGATTAAGGTGTATAAAAATACAGGTATTATTATCCTACAACCTGATTTTATGACCGTAACAACTCTTATTCATACTATTGCGACACCTGTTTTCCTTTTTCTGTTCATCGCGCATTTAGGGGCATTTATAATCAAAGAGAACTGGCCCTTATTTCCATCTATGTTTAGCGGTTATGTAAACAAAAAGTACGCCGACCATCGGCATCCCTTATGGGACTATAAAAAAAATAAGTAAGGAGTACATTATGTCTGTTGACCGTCTTGTTTTAGCTTTTGCTGGTACCTTTATTTTGCTTAGTTTGTTACTATCCTATCTTCACTCTAGCTATTGGTTGTTGTTTACCACTTTTGTCGGGTTTAATCTGTTGCAATCAGCTTTTACCGGCTTTTGTCCATTAGCGATTATCCTGAAGAAAATGGGTTTCCAACAATCTGGGTGATAAATTTATACACAACTGAATATTACAAAAACTGCTCTATTCAATGACTGAATAGAGCAGTTTTTATCTTAAAAATCAAGAATTAATGCTCGTTCACGCTCATTTTGTTGATGGCTGACTTCTAACTGAGCGCGCAAGTTAATTAATACTCATTCCTAATTATACGTTACGTTGATTGAATCGGGCAAATATTGCATGACTTGCCGTCGCCCTACGATTGTAAAACGCGCAACGTATTTAATCCAGATTCATAAGGATTGAGACACACCTTTGCCCAAATCGACCATCCCACCTATCATGACAAAATATCTGACGCTAACGGAGTCTTTGGCGGGAACACTACAAGGGATACTTCAAAACTCAACGGATATATTTCGCCAATAACGGAGTTTTTTGCTATTTATGGTGATTATATCGGATAAAAACTATCCATTCCGCAGTTAAGTATCCGTTGTAGTGTTGTTTCCGGCTAACCAAAGAAAAAGTTAGCATCAGCAAAATTATTTATGAACCATGCCGAATAAGGAAAAACAATGAATTCATATCAAAAAAGTAAAGATGCTTTTGATTCTGGTTTGTGCTGTGCAGAAAGTGTACTTATAGTAATCGCTGAGGAAGAAGGAATACAGTCGGATATTTTGCCTAGAATAGCTACCGGCTTTTGTGGTGGAATATCGAGAACCTGCAACATGTGTGGGGCGGTGACGGGTGGAATTTTGGCGATAAACTTAGTTTATGGTCGAGAATCGGCTAATGATTCGGCTGAAGAAAATTATCGGGCAGTACAGAAACTCATATCAAATTTTGAGGAAGAGTTTGGTTCAGTAAATTGCCAAGAACTGCTAGGTTGTAATTTGGGAACTGATGAAGGTCAACAGATATTTCATGACAAACAGCTACGTCTGAACTGTAGTGAATATGTAGGTAAGGCAACTGAGTTTGCTAGAAAAATTATTGATAGTACCCCATGAAACGCCTTTCAAGTTTTATCACCAATCTGCTTCTAATGCTCATCAGCCTTGGCTTGACCCTGCTCGTCTTAGAAGGGCTAGTCCGTGTGGCCGGATTAGCACCACCGGCCATGCCCAATCCGACAATATGGCAACCCCACCCCTTGTTTGGCTGGTGGCATATCCCTCACAGTGGCGGCATGTTTCACAGTGACTACAATGAATTTTCTGCCGAAGTGCGGATTAACGACCACGGTTTACGGGACGGGGTGATTGGATATGACAATCCCACTAACGCCTTACGGGTGCTGTCTCTGGCCGATTCCTTTGGCGAGGCATTGCAGGTTGAACTGGCTGATACCTATCACAAACAATTGCAGGTTCGCTTAGAGGAATCGTTAGAGAAGCCAGTTCAAGTTTTAAATGCGGGCGTGGGTGGGTGGGGAACCGATCAAGAGGCAATTTTTTACGTGGCCGAGGGGTTTCGGTATGAACCGGATATCGTCCTGCTCTCCTTTTTTGTCCGAAACGATGTGATCAACAACTATGGCCCGTTAGAGACGGCTCGTAACGGTGGTAGTCAGCAAAAACTGTTTTTTGAGTTAGCCCCTGACGGCACTCTGATTGCCCCACCTCTTGAAGAGTTGGCCGCCGTGCCGACTGCCGAGCCAATCAATCAGCTTGATGAGTCTGCTCCTGTGTTGTTACCGTTTGCTGATAGATTGTGGCAATGGTCGGCCATCTATCGCTTTTTAATTCCTCGTTTGCGAGACATTGCTTCGGTGGTGCAAACGCTGGGGCCGAGTGGCATCTTGGGCGGTGAGGGCATCGTGCGGGCAAAACATCCGACCACGCCCATTCCCTTTTTTGTCTACCAAGAGCCGCCCACCGCCGAGTTTGAGGCTGCTTGGTTGCTGACCGAGTCCATCATCAGCCAACTGCGGGATGAGGTGGAGGAGCGGGGAGCTAAGTTGGTTGTCGTTTTAATTGCCGCGCCGGAGCAACTTGATCCGGCGCAGTGGGATGATCTGGTGGCTCGTAATCCGGTCATGGCGGAGCAAACATGGAATCTCGACTGGCCCAATCAACGGCTGACCGAGTTTCTGGCACGGGAAGATATTAGTTACCTCGACCTCCTACCGATTTTCCGACAGGCCAGCCAACGACCGGACGCAGTGCCGCTCCATTTGCAACATGATCAGCATTGGACTGAAGCCGGTCATGCCCTCGCCGCCGAGTCGATTTATGAGTTTTTGGTGAGGGAGGACTGAGTTCGTCAAATATATGCCATTATCCGAAGTAAAGCGGAATGTTCTGAGCCTGCCGAAGGGAACTGGCTTCGACAAGCTCAGCCAACGGTTTTTGGGAATGAGTTCTAAATAAGTTGCGTGTTTGGCAATCGTAGGGGCTAGGCAAGGCGGTGTAGCGTTGGTTTGAAATCAGAACTCCAATCCGCCTTGCCTCGCCCTGAATCCACGGAATGACGGGCGAGGCAGGGGCGGAGCGGAGATGGTCGTACATTCCAAGTCTAGACCGCCCTGCCTAGCCCCTACCATAATCTCCGACGCAAATGCACATGTTAATTAATGCCCATTCCTTAGTACTTAGGAGCTTTTAAAACTTGGAACTGCCTAAATTAGTTTGGCTAATTTTTTGCCGAGTAATAATGTTTTGTCCAAAATTAGGAGAATAGTTATGCATAAACCAACAATAACAGAAGTTGAAAAATTGGCTACTCATGGTAATCTAATTCCAATTTATCGAGAGTTGCCTGCTGACATGGAAACTCCGGTCAGCGTCTATTTGAAGTTGCAGGACGAAGGGCCGAGTTTCCTATTAGAATCGGTCACGGGTGGCGAACAGGTGGCCCGTTACTCCTTTATTGGGGTGCGTCCGCGAGGGATCATGTCTACCATTGGGGATGAGGTTTACATGACCAACTTGGGGCAGGGTCAGACCGTCCGCTTGAAAGAAGGGTTAGACCCGTTGGCGGTCTTAAAAGAGTCGATGAGCCATTACAAGCCAGTGCGTCTGCCAGATTTGCCTCGCTTTATTGGCGGCGCGGTGGGCTTTTTGGGGTATGATGGGGTGCGCCGTTTTGAGAAGTTGCCCGACGATAATCTGGATGATTTGCATTTGCCAGAGATGGCCTTTATGTTGGCCCACACGATTGTTGTGTTTGATCATGCTCGACAACGCCTACAAATCGTCGCAAATGCCGATTTAACCCAAGGCACGGTACGGAACGCCTATCAACGGGCCGTATCTCGGATTGATGAGGTGGTGGCTCGGCTACACGCGCCCCTGCCGGAACTCCTGCCCTCCAGCAGTGATGGGGCCAGCGAACTGGTCTCCAATGTCACGCCGGAGGTATTCAAGGAGAGTATCGAAACGGCCAAGGAGTATATTGCCGCCGGAGATGTTTTTCAGGTGGTATTATCTCAGCGTTTGTCTCGACGCACTTCGGCCAATCCGTTAGCCATTTACCGAGCGGTACGCATGCACAACCCTTCGCCCTACATGGTCTTTATGCGTTTTCCGGGCGGGGTCGGCAGCCTGCCCCTGCACATCATCGCCTCTAGTCCAGAGATGCATGTCCGCCTAGAGGATGATACCGCCGAACTGCGCCCCATCGCCGGAACGCGCTGGCGCGGCAAAACGGTTGAGGAGGATGATGCCTTGGCCGATGAGTTGTTAGCCGATGAGAAGGAGAGAGCCGAACATATCATGCTGGTTGATTTGGGGCGCAACGATTTGGGGCGAGTGTGCGAATATAACACTGTCGAGGTCAAAGAACTCATGGTGATTGAACGCTACTCCCATGTTATGCACATCGTCTCTGACGTGCAGGGCAAAATCAAACCGAGTTACGATGCCTTCGACCTCCTGCGGGCCACCTTCCCAGCAGGGACGGTCAGCGGCGCGCCCAAGGTGCGGGCGATGGAAATTATCGACGAGTTGGAGACGACTCGACGGGGAATCTATGCCGGAGTGATTGGTTATATCGGCTATGACGGCAACATGGACTCTTGCATCGCCCTGCGGACCGCGGTCATGTTGGGCGATACGATTCATATTCAAGCTGGTGGGGGTATCGTCGCCGACAGCGACCCCGATTATGAGTTCCAAGAAAGTATGAACAAAGCGGGCGCGTTGATTGATGCGGTCGCTTACGCCGAGAAAAATATGTGAAACGTGAAGCGTGAAAACGTGAAATGTGATGCCTTAGGAATCGGGATTAGCGCAATAGTCACGTATCACGCTTCACGTTTCGGAGTAATATTATGATTTTAGTGATTGATAATTACGATTCATTTACCTACAATTTAGTACAATATTTGGGCGAGTTAGGGTGTGAGCTAGAGGTGCGGCGGAATGATGCTGTTACTTTGGATGAGATTGCATCCATGAAACCGAGTCACATCCTCATCTCGCCGGGGCCGGGTGTGCCGGATAATGCGGGCATATCCTTGGCTTTGGTTGAGCGATTTCATAAAGAAATTCCGATTTTGGGCGTTTGTTTGGGGCATCAAGTCATCGGGCAAGCGTTTGGGGGCAAGATTGTTCGAGCCAAGCAGTTGATGCATGGCAAAGTCTCCCAAATTTCTCATAATGGGCAAGAGTTATTTTATAATGTGCCTAACCCATTCACCGCCACTCGCTACCACTCCTTGCTGGTTGAGGAACTACCCGACTGCTTGGAAGTGATTGCCCGTCATAAAGATGGGAACGAGATTATGGGCCTGCGCCACAAAGAGTATCCGGTGGTTGGGGTGCAGTTCCATCCGGAGTCGATTTTGACTGAATATGGGCATGCTATGTTACGAAATTTCCTACAAGGGCAGACCGGAACTACCGCTCAACCCGTAGCAACCAACAAGGAGCGCATTATGACGATTCATATTAAAGAAGGGATTGACAAAATTGTGCAAGGGCAATCGTTGAACGCGGCAGAAGCCGAGGCGATTATGGCTCAAATTATGGAAGGAGATGCCACATCAGCCCAAATCGGGTCATATCTGACTGCCCTCCGCATGAAGGGGGAGACGGTTGAGGAAATTACCGGCAGTGCTAGAGCCATGCGGGATGTTTCGGTCAAGGTACAAACGCAAACTCCACCGGCAGAGTTGGTCGATACATGTGGCACCGGCGGGGATCGCTCAGGCACGTTTAACATCAGCACGACGACTGCGTTTGTGGTGGCTGGAACGGGTCAAAAAGTGGCAAAACATGGCAATCGAGCCGCCACCAGTAAGAGTGGGAGCGCGGATGTGCTGGCCGCGCTAGGGGTCAATCTTGATCTTTCGCCCGAGTTGGTGGCGCGGGCGATTGACGAGGTTGGAATCGGCTTCATCTTTGCGGTTAAGCATCATCCGGCCATGCGACATGCCATCGGCCCGAGGCGAGAGTTAGGCGTGCGAACCATCTTTAATATCCTTGGCCCGTTGACCAACCCGGCGGGAGCGCAGACCCAAATTATAGGTGTTTATGATAAATCCATCACCGAGCCGATGGCTAAGGTGTTGGGTGAGTTGGGGGTGAAATCGGCCTTTGTGGTGCATGGGTATGGCGGGTTGGATGAGTTGACCACCACTGGCCCAAACTGTATCAGCCGCCTGCAAAATGGCACAGTCATCACGCAGGTGCTAGACCCGATTATGCTTGGGTTTGCCAAAGCCGACCGCGAAGACCTAATCGGTGGCACGGCTGAGGAGAACGCAAACATCACCCGTGAGATTTTGTCCGGCAAGCGACGAAATGCCCGTTATGATGTCACGATTCTGAATGCGGCCGCGGCCCTCATCGCCGCTGGTCAGGCTGATGATTTCCCCGCCGCCATCAATCTGGCTCAAGAAAGTATCGACAGTGGCGCGGCTTTAGCCATTTTGGAGAAGTTTGTTGAGTTTACACAACGTGAATATATGAAACGTGAGACGTGATCTTTGTTGGGCGGGTTTTCCCCCCCTCGTTCCCAATCTCCAGATTGGGAATGTATTTGCCATAGAAACGCTGTTTCTGGCATATTGCAAGTCGCAAACAGAGTTTGCTTGAGCAATTGTGTTCCCAAACGGCGTTTGGGAACAAGAGGGCTGAATGATTATGATTTTACAGTTATTTTACAATTTCAGCAACGTTGTTTTACATGCTGTTGATATGATGTAGCTAGTTCAATCAATAAATTGTTTCGGTGACTATGCAAATTCGCATAGTCATCAGCCTATAACAAAATTAGGAGTGTAAAACATCATGAAACGTATTACCAAGATTGTAGCTGTATTCGTTATATTGTTAGCCTTGGGTAGTAATGTTGCCTTTGCTCAAGACGGCGGGCAGAGTAGACCCGAAGATCGTCAAGGTGGTAAACGGGGTGGACTCGGTTTGGTGGGGAGCGTCATCGCAGTGAGCGATAGTAGCCTGACGCTCGAAACTTTACGGGGCGATAGCCTTGAAGTATCGGTAAGCAGTGAAACAAGAGTTCAAGTCGTTATCACAGGCGACAAAGGCCAGTTGAGCGATATTCAAGTTGGAAACAATGTTGCGGTGTGGGGCAAACGAGACGAGACCGCCAAAGCGATTGTTCTACTCCCGGACGGGGATATCATCGTTGGACGCGTGACTGCTGTTGACGGCTCGACCATTACCGTCGAAAATCCAAATGGCGAAGGAACTATCGTCACCACCGACAGTACGCAATTTCGTGTAGGCAAAGATGAGGCGACATTAGCCGAGTTTGAAGTGGGTAAAGGATTGCAGGCTTTTGGCACAACTCAGAGTGACGGCTCGGTGACAGCCACCTTTGTTATGCGCCCTGAGGGGAAAAAGAAACCTGATGGAAAAAAACGACCGGACAAAGCTAAACGCCCCGGCGTGCGCGGCGAGGTCGTTAGTGTTGATGTTTCGGCAGGAACGCTGACCGTTGAAGTCATTGGCAAGCATGAGGGACAGTGGACGATTCAAACCAATGACGAAACCCGCTACAAATCTGGCCCAGAGAGTGAGGAAGAGATTTCCTTGGCCGATATACAGTCCGGTCAACATATCCGAGCCGATGGTCGGTTAGATAAGGCCAACAAAACTGTTGAGGCCCGTGTCATCGGCCTAATTCCGGCTGAGTTTGCCAATAGCGTCCAACGCCGAGGCGAAGTGACCGCCATCGACGGCTCAACCCTCACCCTCAATACCCCCCGTGGTGACATCATCGTGTTGATCAATAGCGACACCGAATACAAAACTCGGGGTGATGAAACTGTCTCAGTTAGTGATATTGAGGTTGGCAAACGGATTATGGTTATCGGTCAACTTGTTGACGGTCAGGATAATACCGTCACGGCTCAAGTTATTGCCTTGAAAAAATAGTAGTCCTGTACCAAAAACCAAATTATAAATGGTAAATGGTGAATTATAAATGGTAAATGAGTGTATCGTGTTTTCAGGGTCAGTATCCAAATATCCAAACCGCTCTTGGCGACAAAACATAATTTACCATTCACCATTTACCATTTATAATTATCATATCGTCAAAACGGTTTCTTACCTAGAAGTAGATAGGTCTTGATATTCCCCTTTCCTTTCACATCTATAGTTCCCCGTTCATCAAGTAAATATTTGTCCTTCAATAATTCGTAAGTTTGCTCAGAAACCTGAATTTTATCAGGAATACCATGAGATTCCATCCGACTAGCTAAATTGACTGTGTCTCCCCACACATCATAACTAAACTTTTTGATGCCAATGACTCCCGCCACAACGGGGCCGGTGTGAATACCCATGCGAACCGTCAAATTTTGAGAATTTTCTTGATTAAGTAGCGACATTGCTTTCTGAATATCAAGTGCCATATCGGCCACTGCCTCAGCATGATCATCCCGAAAAGAAGGAACGCCTCCGGCAATCATATATGCATCTCCAATGGTCTTGATTTTTTCTAATTTATGCTTTTCTGCAATTTCATCAAATATTGAAAAAATAATATTAAGTCGTTCTACCAGTTCTGAGGCAGAAATAGTAGAGGCCAACTTGGTAAATCCCACAATATCAGCAAAGAGAATGGTCACTTCTTCTAACTCATGGGCAATAATATCATAAGATTCCTTTAATTGTTCCGCAATAGGTTGAGGTAGGATGTTGAGCAATAACGCTTCTGATTTTTTCTGCTCTATTTCAATTTGTTTTTGATCATGAGCTAACAACGAAATAGTGATGGAGACAAAAATAGACAAAATACTTACAAATAAAAAGGGTTCAATAACTGAAATTAGTATAATTTCTGTGAACATCAAGGGCATAGTTATAATCCCTAACGGAACTAATACCATTATGGGTAGCATATATCTTAAGGGCAAACATAAGCCTCCGAATAATAAAGGAAGTGCCAACCACTTTAACTCACTGCGAAGGAATATGGGTGATAAGTCATTTGTGATGAATGGAGAAGTCCCACTAAAGGTAATTAATAAGAACATTATGAGCATACCCGCAAATAAATAGTATTTGGTTCGACTTACACCATAGACGATGACGATGATGGGTATCAATATCTTGAAGAAGTCGGAATCAGGAGATGGAGCCACTTGAGAAGCAACAAGAAAAAAGAGGGCGAGAGGAATCAACATGGTGGATAGTAAACGTGCATGCCTCTTTTCGTTTAATCGTTGAATTGTATCTGCTGGTTCGGTCAAATATTGACCGAGTTTAATAAGGTTGTTGAGAAAAGTAGATTGCATTTTGTTCCTGTATTGTTATATAAAAGTCTCGGTATGGGACAAAAAATTTAGCCTGAACTAAGTTCCGAGCGCATAGAGTTGTTGGGGAGCGCAGAATATGACCGCTAATCCAGGTGGCGCGAATGAGTTATCTCTGAAAAGGGAGATTTTTTGGCTTAAATTTGTCTTACAATCGATAATTAGCGAGTTTTTTGATTCTTGTTGACTCAGTACCCGACAGAAAAGTTAGCCAAAACTCTGTGTTCCTGCTATTAGTCTTCCCTAAACCACTTTGTCGGGTAGCA
>JAUCGB010000006.1 GCA_030377895.1 Anaerolineales bacterium HSG24 | reverse complement strand
CCACACAAACTTGGACCCAACGGTGGGAATACACCAACATTTTCTCAACCAAGGCTTAACTTCGTTTTTATTCAACTCGCGACGCACGCTTTCATCCGAAATACTATCCACAACCTCCATCTCGACCAGTTTATCAGCTAACAGTTGTGTGGTCCAACATTTGCGTCCGACTGGCGGCACACCACGAGCCAATGCGAGGAGTTTTTTCTCTCCTTTTTCCTTTAGCTTCTTCGATCTTCCACATCGTCGCCGTTCATTCAGTGCATTATCCAAGTTGCCTTCCACAAAGCGTTGCCGTGTACGTTGAACTGTGGGTCTACTTGTGTGTAACACTTGAGCTATTTCTAGGTCATTTTTGTTCTCATCGGCCAAAAGTAAAATCTGCGCCCGGTTGACTTTTCGAGATGAGTGCTTACCCGTCTTGATGAGTTTTAGCAAGACGGCCTGTTCTTACTTGGTTAAATCTACCCGATATATCTTGTTCATTTTCGCCCCTTAGTAAATTTGTAGTTTACTACAAGCGGCAACTTATCAAAACTTTTGTGGTGGGGTACTAACATCAAACTCAGTACCCGACAAAAAAGTTAGCCAAAACTAATTAGCACAGAGTTTCACAGAGGAACACGGAGATTCACAGAGAAAAAGCGATTTATTTTTTTCCCTCTGTGCATCTCTGTGCATCTCTGTGAAACTCTGTGTTCCTGTTTTAGCCCTCCCTAAACCACTTTGTCGGGTAGCAAGTTCTGAAACGACTGGCTGTCGGTGGAGAATTTCAAAAAACTAAAACCATCCCTCTTAGTACCCGACAGTCTGAACTAATTAACACAGAGTTTCACAGAGGAACACAGAGTTTCACAGAGAAAAAGCGAATTATTTTTCCTTTGTATTACTCTGTGAAACTCTGTGCATCTCCGTGTTCCTCTGTGTTCCTGTTTTAGCCTTCCCTAAATCACTTTGTCGGGTAACAAGCTGTGCATGAAACATCTGCGAGGTTCGGAAACGGGCGCAGGAACAGTTAAGTCAAAAAGCGTTCTAAAAAATGACACAACAACTTAAAACATGTTTATTTTACTCCTTCTTATGCCGTTTTGGAATGGCGATTCTGTTAATCATGACCACCGCTTGTGCCACTGAATTAGCCTCACCGACAGAGGTTAGCATGGCCGATAACATTCCTACGCCATCAGCCACGCCATTGCCCGACACAACGACATCTATACCATCACCCACGACCACCCCAACCAATACCCCGTCTCCATCTTCATCACCAACGCCGACTCAAACCACCACCCCAACCAATACGTCGTCTCCATCTTCATCACCATCACCCACGCCGACTCAAACCACCACCCCGACCAATACGTCGGCGGTCACGTCTACCCCAACGCCGACTATCGACCTCGCTAGTTGCACCATCAACGGCTGTAAACCTAATCAAACTGTTGAGCCACTTCCCTACCTCGGTCATCGGCTCCTACTCAACACTGGCGATCATGACCGTCGAACTTGTCGGGAGTGTGCCTTTAACCCCGTCTATTCAGAACGAGAATTAGCCCAGTTAATGGCGGCAGATGCCGAAACACTGGCTTTGTTGCAGGAGATTGTCCTGTCTCAGCGGGCTTATTCTCTGACCCCCGGCGTGGTCTACATAATGTTTGACGAAGCTCATCATGTCGTGGTCGATTTGGAGCAAACCGGCTATCGCTTGCGGAACATTATTCCTCCCTTTCTTGATGAGAGACGCCGCGAGGATGTTCGTATTACTCCTTCATACTGCCTCACGCCCGATTCGCTAATGGTGCTGACGGCGGATTATCATGGTCTGAATGGCAGTAACAAAACGGAGACTGGTCGAGAGGTATTCTTCCATCAGGGGCGGGCAGAACTATTTCAACGTAAAGGCCAGTTTGATTTGGACGTGCTGACCAAAGAGGCCGACTTCTCTGAGACGAGCATCTCATGGGGTGGCGGGCCAATTTTTATGTGGGATGGGCGCTACAACTATAATCCCAAGCAAGAGTGGTTTACGCCCGCTGCGTTGACCCATTACAAAATGACCCGCTGGGCCAAAGTCAGCGCGGCCATTTCAAAGGATCGGAAATATCTATTTTTAAGTATTTCTTATGATAAAAGCCTGTTCCAACACACCCACAACATCATCGGTTTGGGGCGACGGTGGGGCATCAAAGTAGACCGGGCCATGCGCTTCGATGGCAGTGAGAGCGCGTACATGGCCCTGCGGCTCGGCGATTATATGGTTCCGTTATTGCATTTAGAAGAGCCGATAATCGTTAACTGTTTGGCTATCGAGTCACCTTAAATCTATTGTTAGGGTTAACTTGACGACTGTTTCATCTAATGTTATGCTTATATCGTGAAGCGTGATACTCAGAAGTTTCTAATGATAAAAGTTTCAAGTTAAGGATAAGGTTATGGCAGATAGTGGTTATAAAAGCATTTCTCGCATCGACATCCCCCACAAAAAGACGCATGGCTGGTATGTACGAGTCTGGTATAAGGGGCAAATGCACGCAAAGTTTTTCAGCGACAAATCATACGGTGTTGATGAGTCGTTACAAGCCGCGGTGGAGTATCGAAATGAGGTTGAGGCCAAAATCGGCAAACCCCGCACGGATCGGATGGTGGTGACTCACAGCCCGCGAAACAGAACCGGTGTGGTCGGGGTGCGTCGAGTCAAAAAACGGACTGGAGCATATTTTCCGATAACAAACGAGCCTCGTTACAGCGAAGTGTTTGAGGTGACATGGCAACACGCGCCTAATATCGTCCGTAATACCTCTTTTTCTATCGAGAAATATGGCGAAGAAGAAGCATTCCGGCTGGCCTGCGAACTTCGTCACAAAAAAGAACGGGAACTATACGGCACCGAAATCAGCCATCGTCGCAGGCGAGGTCGCCCGCCCAGATTTGGTGGATTGGCTAAAGAACCATACGAAACCGATCAAGCGGCAAACGATACTCAAATAGATATTGAGGAATAAGTCGCCGATATGGTTATATTTGAAGATAAATTCGTCGATAATCGGAATAATTGGTTAAATTTAGATAACGAAAACACCAGTTTTCGGATTCAACATGGGCAATGCATGTTTGCCCATAAACATGACGGGCATGGCTGGGCACTCTCAACTAACATCAACCTGACCGACTATCGCCAATTTGAAATTGCTCTTACGCTGGAAAAATTGACCGGGGCAGATAGCTCTATGTATGGTTTGGTGTGGGGCTTTCAGGATATTGACAACTACTACTGTTTCCGCATCTCAGACGGTGGATCCTACTCCATCTATCGCGAGGTTGATGATGAGCGGATTTTCAGCCGCGCTTGGACAGTCTCTCCCTACATCAAAAAAGGGTTAGCCACCAACGAACTGACCTTACGTCAACAAAACAACATGGTCACGTTTCTGGTCAACGGGTTTCAGGTTGATGAGACGACCATGCCCCTCGTTAATTTTGGGAATGGGGTCGGATTTATCATCTACAATAAGATGAGCGTCCGTATCCATCGCTTACTGGTCACAACCGACAGTGATCCCCAGCCGCATCAATCAGCCTCATCTGCCGATTCAACATCGCCGGATAGTAACATAGTCGAAGAGGAGGCCGAGCCAGAAGAAACGCTGGAGGATGTACTGGCCGAGCTTCATGCTCTGATTGGCATGACCAATATCAAGGATGAGATTCAGACATTGATTAACTTCTTAAATATACAAAAAGAGCGAGAGAAACGGGGCATGTTGACCTCCCCGATTTCGCTCCACATGGTGCTAACCGGCCCACCCGGAACCGGCAAGACTACCGTGGCCCGCTTGATTGGTCGAATTTACAAACAGTTGGGCTTTTTAGAAAAAGGGCATTTGGTTGAGGTAGATCGAGCTGGTTTGGTGGCTGGTTACACCGGCCAAACTGCGCTCAAGGTGGACAAGAAGGTCAACGAGGCTTTGGATGGGGTGCTGTTTATTGATGAAGCATACGCCCTCAAGCCGCCCGGCGGGCAAGGGCAAGATTTTGGACAAGAGGCGATTGATTCCGTTCTGAAACGCATGGAAGACTATCGCAGTCGGTTGGTGGTGGTGATTGCCGGTTACAAAGATGAGATGAATCGCTTTTTGGAGGCAAACCCCGGCATCCGCTCGCGGTTTAATCGCTATTTTGAGTTTAAGCATTATGAGCCAGAGGAGTTAGGCGGTATTTTTGAACTGTTTTGTAACAAAGGCAGTTACAATTTAACCGATGAAGCCAAAAAACGAGCTAAACAACTGTTCGGCCTAGCCTTTGCCAACAAAGATCGCACCTTTGGCAATGGTCGCTTGGCCCGAAACGTGTTTGAGAAGATGATTGAACGTCAGGCCAATCGCATTGCCGAGATTAGCCCCTTAACCGACGAATTGCTAATCACCGTCGAAGCGGACGACAT
The DNA here is from genome assembly GCA_030377895.1 of Anaerolineales bacterium HSG24. GTDB lineage: Bacteria > Chloroflexota > Anaerolineae > 4572-78 > J111 > JAUCGB01. Next base: position 68,035 of record JAUCGB010000006.1, on the reverse strand, counting down.
TCCGTTAGAAGAAATGTTCCCCATCGCTGAGTTGGATGATGAATCGGAGCCAGAAAAATTAGTATAATTGAACGAACTGGGGAACTGACCGCGAAGCTAGGGATAAACGAAGTAATAAAAAAATAGTGTTTCCAATTTTGGAAACACTGTTTTTTTGCATCTAAATTTTTGGGTAGTCCTGATGGCAAATCCGGAGTGCAAGGCTTGCCTTGCCTGCAAAGCGAGCTTTGCACTCCGGGGATCGCTACATCTGCACCACTACCCTAAATTTTTGTATCCAAAAAAGAAATTTAGAGCTTTTTACGCCGATTAAGATACTGCAATAGCTCTTCTGCATCAGCAATAGCAATATCGCCAACCGAAATAGCAACCGTGATGATATACATAAAAGGAACTTCTTCCCGTTCACTATCATCATCACCAAGTTGTACATATCCTGCTTCACGATCATGAATCGGATAAAAATAAGTCATGGCTTGGCGAAGACGGTGTTCAATATTTTGTTTAAGCTTGTTTATTTTATTAGGAATAGTAAGAATAATAAATCTGTTTTCAACCGGATGCCCAATAAAATCGTCAATACTTCCTAACTCGTCAACCGCGCTGGTTAACGTTAGCGTAATCGCCCTCAATACATCATCACGGGCCACAAATCCGTATATTTCATTAAATTTGTCTAATCCTTGGACGGTAATACTTAGAGTGGCCCAATCGGCATCCTCTAAAAGTAGGCTAATTCGATCACTGATGACTTTTTCACCGGGTAATCCTGTTACAGGATTATTTTGACTACCGACTCGACGGAGGGTGTTACGGACACGTAACCGCAACTCCTGTACATCAAACGGTTTGGTGACGTAATCAACTGCCCCTAGTTTTAGCCCAGAAATACGGTCATCTCGACCACGGCGCTCGGTCACAAAGATAACAGGTAGACGGCTAGTACGAATATCAGACTGGAGATGTTGTCCGATTTCAAAACCATCCATATCCGGCAGGCGAACATCAAGCAAAATTAAGTTTGGCTTCTCGTTACGGGCTTTTGCAATCCCGATTTTGCCGGTTGGAGCGGCAATCACATTATAACCTTGCGCTCCAAAATAAACCTGCAACATTGTAGCCGTATCTGGGTCGTCTTCAATAATCAATATGGTATATTTCATAGTAATCTAGCTCTGTCGCAACAGTACCAAATAGAAAATGTGTGTCGAAGAATTTGTCGTTTGATGAACCAACAAACTTTGTAATTATTGATGTTACTACATCGAGGCTAATTGAGCAAACATCCCAACGTAGCGAGGTTTATTTGCCTAATTCTGTAAGTCCAATTTTTTCTCAAGAGTTTTCAGGGCCATTTTCATGGTTTCTTGCCGTACTGCGGTAGTCACATCGCCTCGAGTACGATGTAACACCCCTCTTACCATGTCGGTATTACGACGCAGATTCCCCGTAATACCACTAGGGAAGTCAACTGTTACCAGAAGGCTATAAATATCTTCCATCCGACCTAACATACGTTCTGCTTCGGGAACATCTCCTCGCCGCAGGGCATCTAGGGCAAACCGACGCAGTTCTCCGCCTGTTTCAGCTAGACCGTTCAAATAGGCGGCATATTCGACCTTCAACTCTTGTGGAGAAGGAAGGGTTTGCTCTAAAACAATGGATCGGGTCAGGTTGGCTTCAGTAAACTCTTTGAGCGCGTCTTGGGTATATCCGGCATAGTATACGTCAGGATAGGTTTTTGCGTCGTCGATCATCTCTTCGGCGGTATCTTGAGCTGCTTGTAGTAGCGTTTCAGCCGTTTCAAATTCCTGTCGATGGACAGCTCGAATTGTATTCGCGCAAGCTCGAATTAATTCTCGAGAACGGGTTAGAGTTCGGTCGCGCACCTGACTCTTAGCCTCCAATGCCTGATTAATATGTTCGATAATTGAGGTTAACTCTTTCAAATGATTGCTCCTATTTATTTGGGTGTACAGAACGAGTTTGGAAAAGGAATGTAAAGCTCGCTTTGTTTTTTACGAACCAAGGTTTGGACTCTTTTCAGTCGAAACTGAACACACCTGTTATATTAGTATAATTTTCTAAGAAAATTTTAGCACTTCCTTGACGCTTCTTTCACTTCGAGGAAGGTTGGAATACCACATGTAAAATCGGTTTTATGACCTAAACAGCTTACCTTAATCTTCGGTTTTAACAAAAAAGAGGGTAGTGGTGCAGAAGTAGTGATATAGTCAGTTACCTACCCGCAAGTTTGGAACTTGCGGGTAGGTGATCACTACATGTGCAGGACTACCAAAAGAGAAATAAAAGGGTGTTTAATCCGTAAATCCCCGACTACGGTCAAGTAAAACTGGCTGGATTGGTACAGGAATTTCACCATACTTCGCTTCATATTTTTGTAAATTTTCCGCTAAGGCCCGTAATAACAGTTTTGCATTCATAGGAGTCATAACGATTCGTGAATAAACTTTGGCTTTGGGGATGTTCGGCATGATTCGCGCAAAATCTATAATTACTTCTGAGGTCGAATGACTAATTAAGGCTAAATTGGCATAAGTAGCCTCCAAATCAGCCGGAAGTTCAATATTTAATTTAGTGGGTTTATTTCCTGTCGGTCGTTGTGTCATAAAAAACTCCTTCTACTATTCTTGATACAAAAAGCCGCTCCCGTTTTTGGGGCGGCTTCATTGTGCCTTACTGTCGTGTGCTTGTCAAGCCGATTAAAATGGAATTTCATCCTCACCAATACCACCATCATCATACGCGGGTGGTGGAGAATCTGGAGCCGGTGCGGGAGCTGGGCCAGGTGCGGGAGCTGGGCCAGGTGCGGGAGCTGGGGCAGGACCGGGAGCCGGGGCTGGGCCGGGTGCTGGTTGATAAGCTGGCTGAGGAGTAGGATCCGGTTGTTGTTGATAACCACCGCCCTGCTGTTGATAACCACCTTGTTGTTGATAACCACCACCGCCTTGTTGTTGATAACCACCACCGCCCTGTTGTTGATAACCGCCGCCGCCTTGTTGTTGATAACCACCGCCTTGTTGAGACTGAGAATCTGATCGACCACCGAGGAATTTAACGTTGAAGGCAGTCACTTCATAACTAGCGCGTGGACTACCACCTTGATCTGTCCAAATCCTAATATCTGCGGCTAAACGTCCTTCCACAAAAACCTGTCGCCCTTTACTTAAATATTGATTACAGGTTTCAGCCAGTTTGCCCCAAGCGGCCACTCGAAACCATGTTGTTTCGGATTGTTGTTGCCCATCTCGTCCTGTCCAAACACGGTTTGTAGCTATACTAAAATTTGTTACGGCCTGACCAGATGGTGTGTAACGCATTTCTGGGTCTTGGCCTAAATGTCCGATAAGTTGTAAGTTTTGATACATGATTTTTCCTCACTGTTAAGCTATAGTAATATCTATCCTATCATAATACAGGACAGATTATTTGTCAAAAAATAGTATCGTATCAAACATTTTCGTTACCCGACAAAACGTTTAATATCTGATAGGATTTTAGCTTCGATTCAGTCAACATGTCGGGTAACAAATCAAATACATCTCATTTTCTAGAGACATGTTTATTTGTTTCGACCACCATAACGGCGATCTCGGTTACAAAATTCGCTTAAGGCCCGATAATACTCTTCTCGGTCAAAGTCAGGCCAGTAGGTCGGGGTGATGTAATATTCCGCATAAGCGGCTTGCCAAATCAGAAAATTGCTCGTCCGAAATTCGCCACTAGTCCGAATAATCAAATCGGGGTCGGGTGAACCGGCAGTGTACATATAGTCACTCAATAATGCCTCAGTCACCGCTTCGGAGGTCACATTATCGTTAATTAGTTTTTGCACAGCTTCAATGATTTCATTTCGACCGCCATAATTAAAGGCCACATTTACAATTAAATCCTCGTTATTTTTGGTGTAATCAAGGGCATGTAAAATTTTTTGTTGTAATGCCGGGTCTAGCCGATTTAACTGTCCAAGATGGCGCAACCGCACCCCATTTTGATGTAACTCCTCCAACTCGCGGTCAATCACCATCTCTAAAATCTTCATCAACCCCTTAACTTCTCTAGGCGGTCGTGTCCAATTTTCGGTTGAAAAGGCGTAAATCGTTAGCATTTTGACTCCAAAATCAACCGAATCGGTCAAGATACGCCGCAAGTTTTCGGTTCCGGCACGGTGACCTTGAAAGCGGGTCTTATTATTGGCCTTAGCCCACCGTCCATTTCCATCCATAATAATACCCACATGGTAGGGTGGATTAGGCAAACCAACTACATCGTCTGTATTTTTAGGTTGCGGCGTTGGTCTAAATTTATCCCTTATGGTATCTAACATGATTTTACTCCTGCGTCCAACGATGCGGCTACTGCTCAGTAGGTGCGATTAACCAAAAATTTGGCAAGTTTTTTTAAGGCAACTTGAGCCTCGTTTTCAATGTGGACGGCATTGAGGGCGATAAATGCCTTTTGATGATATTCGTCTACAATTGATTGGGTATGTGCTTGGGCCTCTGTTTTCGCTAAACAATCTCGGACAAACATGATTTGTGCCTCATTTAATGGCTCAGGTTCGGCATAATAATCTCGCAATTGTTCGGCATTATGAGAATCAAGCTGACTAAGCGTATATAAAATAGGCAAAGTTTTCTTTTTCCGACGCAAATCGTTATTGGCCGATTTGCCCGTTGTTGTAGCGTCGCCCCATATTCCCAAAATATCATCACGGATTTGAAAAGCCAAACCAAGGTTATGAGCGAACTCTTGATAGTTCTTGACAATAGCCTCATCAGAAGTGGCTAATTTCGCTCCGCCCACTACTGACGCTTCAATAAGCGCGCCTGTTTTTTGACTAATCATGGTCAAGTACATCTCTGGAGAAACATCTAAGCGAGACTCGAAACTTATGTCTAACTCTTGGCCTTCGGTTAACGACGCGGCGGCAGAACTCATTAACTGAAAAACATCTAAGACTGTTGCTGGCTCAAATCGGGTCATGTCGAGCGTGTGCAGGGCTTGAAACGCGGCGGCAAATAGATAGTCACCAGCATTGATAGCGCGAGGTTGTCCCCAAATTGTCCAAGCCGTAGGCCGTCCCCGTCGTTCACGGTCATTATCCTCTATATCGTCATGGAGCAGGCTAAAGTTGTGCAACATCTCTAAATAGGCCGCGACTGGTAACGAGTCTTTATAATCACCGCTAAGAGCCTCAAAGACCAATAGATTCAGGGTAGGACGCAACATTTTTCCTCGCCCAACGGTACTAGGCTTGAATGTTTGGTCAGCCCAACCTAAATGATAACTGACCATGCCATGCAAAAAAGGGGCGGCTTCATTTAGCACGCCCCGAATTGTCGCTGAGATATCGGTGCTGTAGCGATTGAGTATGGTTTTTATAGTATGTTGCTGGTGAGTAGCTATCATGTAAATTGAGAATTCAGATTATACTTCCATAATCTCATTTTCTTTATTTGTCGCGACATTGTCAACCTTTTTGATATATTCATCAGTTAGCTCTTGTAGTTTCTTTTGACCGCGTTTTTGTTCATCTTCCGTTATCATTTTTTCTTTCTCAAAAGATTTTAAGTCATTCATCCCACTGCGTCGAGAGTTACGGACTGATACCCGAGCTTCTTCAGCCCGTTTATTCACTTTTTTGCTTAAGTCTCGACGGCGTTCCTCGGTTAAGCGAGGAATTTGTAGCCGAATAATTTTACCATCATTATTCGGATTCAATCCCAAATCAGACTCCATGATAGCCTTTTCGATGGCTTTAACCGCGCTAGGGTCATAAGGGCGAATACTAATTAATTGTGGTTCTGGAACACTTAATAGGGCTAACTCTTGCAATGCGGTGGGCGTTCCATAATAGGTAACGAGTAGTCTACTCACCAATTCGGTGGAGGCGCGCCCTGTTCGCATAGCGATAAAATCCTTTTTTAAGGCATCCACGGAAGCATCCATGGAAATTTTAACTTCAGCTAAGATATCGTTTATCATAAGATTCTCCAAAACTTGTTACCCGACATTGTTAATGATCAGGCGTTAATAAGAGTTCCAATTGTATGACCTAAAACAGCCGACTTAAGGCTATTTTCTTGCCATAAATCAAGTACGATGATGGGCATTTGGTTGTCCATACATAACGTAAAGGCCGTACCATCCATCACCCGTAAATTTTGTTTAATCGCATCCATATAGGTCAAGGTATCGAACTTTTTCGCGTTTGGGTTTTTAACGGGGTCAGAATCATAAACACCATCAACTTTGGTTGCTTTTACCAATAGATTGGCGTTAATTTCCATCGAACGTAAGGCCGCGGCGGTATCGGTCGTAAAATAAGGGTTTCCCGTACCTGCGCCCAAAATAATTATTCGACCCTTTTCCAAATGCCGAATAGCTCGTTTACGAATATACGGCTCGGTAATATCTCGCATTTCAATGGCAGTTTGTACCCTTGTGTCGATACCGGCTCGCCCTAAAGCATCCCCTAGAGCCAAGGCGTTCATGACGGTGGCTAACATGCCCATGTGGTCTGCGGTGGAACGGTCCATGCCATGTTCTAACCCATCTTTACCACGCCATAAGTTGCCCGCGCCAATAACAATCGCGACCTCTACCCCAATATCATGAATATATTTGATAGTTTCGGTCAACGAATTTGCGGCTACAGGTGATATACCGGCACCATTTTCACTTGCCATTGCCTCACCACTTAATTTTACTAAAACCCGACGATATTTTGGCGATTCCGCCATAAAATACTCCTTTAGGCTATCAACGTAAGCCGAGATGTGTTACGAATATACTTGTTACCCGACAAAGTGGTTTTAGCTAACTCTTTTGTCGGGTACTGAGACGAATATATGGTAGTGGTGCAGATGTAGTGATCCGGAGTGCAAGGCTTGCCTTGCATGCAAAGCAAGCTTTGCACTCCGGATTTCCCCATCACTACTTGTGCAGGACTACCGAATATATAAAAGCCGGAACAGCAACTGTTCCGGCTCAATAATCAGTTTGATTTAGTTGACTCCGAGTTCAAAACGGGTAAATCGACGAACCGTAAGGTTGTTACCATGACTTTTAAGGAGTTTGTCAATCGTCATTTTCGATTCTTTCACAAACTCTTGTTCCAGCAAAGCAACTTCGCTATACCATTTTTTCAATTTACCTTCGATGATGCGTTCCTTAATGTTGTCTGGCTTTTTATCATCAGCCAATTGCGCTCGATAAATCTCTTTTTCAGATTCAATCACTTCAGCCGGGATATCACCCGTAGTAACATATTGTGGAGAAACTGCGGCGATTTGTAAGGCAACATCATGCACGATTTGAGCGGCTTTCTCATCAGAAGGGCCACCGGATTCAAGCAATACACCAACACGTCCCCCCATGTGGATGTAGCTCTCAAGCATGCCATCACCGTTTAAGCTATACCGCGCCAGACGGCGGATGACCATGTTTTCACCCAGTTTTGCAATCACTTCTTGTAAATAGTCACTCACGGTTTTACTGCTATCTTGATATGACGCGGTGGCTAACAGGGCCTCAACATCAGTTAAGTCACTATTATTGGTCACAAGTTGAACCAATTCATCAACAAACGTCTTAAAATCATCGGTTCGAGCAACAAAATCGGTTTCGCAATTAACTTCAATGAGAACGCCCGTTTTACCATCATCTGTAATTGACGCGCTAACTAGACCATCATTGGCTTCACGGCTCGCTTTTTTAGCCGCCGCCGCCAATCCTTTTTTTCGTAAAAACTCAATAGCGGCATCAATATCGCCATCGGTTTCTTGTAATGCTTTTTTACAATCTAATACACCGGCACCGGTGGATTGTCGTAATACTTTAATATCTACGATTGAAATTGACACTATTTTATACCTTTTTCTAAAATTAACTACAGTCTTTCAGATAATGGTTTTCAATTCAAGACCAACCTTCCCGCAAGTTTAGAACTTGCGGGAAGGTGACGGCTGAAAATGTTTATCTGAACATCTATATAGTTTTTGCTTATTCTTGATTCGCCGTGTCATCGACTAAATCACTCGCGGCATCAAGGATTGAAAATTCTTCCGTTAGATTATCCAATGAAAGTTCTTCTGTTAGACTGTCCAATGAAAGTTCTCCTGTCGGACTATCCTCGGCTAGACTATCCAATGAAAGTTCTTCTGCCAGACTATCCAATGAGGGTAGAGCAGAATCATCAGCCTCTGTCGGCTCATCGATAGCAAGGTCTTGTTCACGAACAATACGAATACCTGACTGAGACGCACTACTACTATCACTACTACTGTCGTCTGTTTCTGAAATGTCAACCGATTTGATTTTTGCCAAAGTGCTTGGGCCAAGATACTGTTCATCACCAACTTCGGCATCTTCCTCATCTTCGGCTTGGAGACTGCTTAGTAAGGCTTGTCCTTCTAATACGGCATTAGCCATCGTCGTCACCATCAGTTTGACGGCTCGAATCGCATCATCATTACTGGGGATGACATAATCGACTGGGTCGGGGTTGCAGTTTGTATCAACCATAGCGATAATAGGGATACCTAACTTGTTTGCTTCTTGAATCGCAATATCATCACGGCGAACATCAACCACAAACACCAAATTGGGCGGACGACGCATGTCTTTCAGACCACCTAAACGGTAGTTGAGACGGGCGATTTCACGTTCACGAAGTAAAGCCTCTTTTTTGACTAGGCGAGAAAACTCGCCACGAGCTTGCAGTTTTTCTGCATCAAGCAGATAATCAATCCGTTGGCGAATAGTGCGCCAATTGGTTAATGTCCCGCCAAGCCAACGTTGCTCAACGTAGGGCATGCCGGCTCGTTGGGCTTCGGCCACAATACTATCTTGAGCCTGTTTCTTTGTTCCCACAAACAGGATAACTCCACCTTTTACTACGGCATCTTTTACAACTTCGTAGGCGACATTAAGGTGGGTAATTGTTTGTTGTAAATCAATAATATGAATCCCGTTACGCTCTGTAAAGATATACTGTTTCATCTTTGGATTCCAGCGTCGGGTTCGGTGACCAAAATGGACACCTGCTTCAAGTAAAGCTTTCATGGGTACAACTGGTGCTGACATACTAAAAAAACCTCCGTTTTTTCCTCCGTTCTCGTCATGCCATTCAGGGGACTATTATAGATGTTCGATTACAATTATCGTATCAAGACCTCGGTGAGTATTATCAACTACCGAGGTCTGATATATGTTTCTATGGTAGTAGTGCAAAGGAGTGCAAAGCTCGCTTTGCAGGCAAGGCAAGCACTCCGGAGGCTATCAACGTAAGCCGAGACATGTAGCACATGCTTCAGCCTGTGCCGCACAGTCTAAAGACTGTGTTACGATATTATCTGTCGCACGTTAAGTTGATAGCCCACTCCGGATTCTGCCATTACTACTTGTGCAGGAGTACCGTTTCTATTAATAGGCACGGCCCGTTTGTCAGAGAACGTGTGAATTAAGTTAAAATTATTTAAGCGAGCAGTATAACATACTGCTGAATAATGGGCAAGCAACAAGTCGTTGATTATTTCGGAGGCGCGTAATTTAGTTAAGAAGGGCAGAAGGGTATAATTGCCGCTTTGAGAATGTTTGGCAAAGATACCTCACACATGTATAATTAATTTTAAGCTGTGATTATCAGGAGTCTGGAGGGGAGAACTTTTCGTGAGTGTCGTTGATGAGGTAAAAGCCCGACTGGACATCTTTGATGTTATTTCTGAGACGGTTTCGTTACGGAAATCAGGTCAGAGCTACACCGGCTTTTGTCCTTTCCATACCAATACAAAAACTCCCTCTTTTGTTCTATTTCCCCATACCCAAACATGGCGCTGTTTTGGCGCTTGTGCCGATGGTGGTGACATCTTTAGCTTTGTGATGAAGCGAGATGGCACTGATTTTAAGGAAACGTTGGTTTATTTAGCCGAGCGGGCCGGAGTTAGGCTAGAGACAAGAAGTCGCTCAACACCGGCTCAAGATGAATACCGTCTTAAATTATTGGCACTTAATTCGACGGCGGCAGTTTATTTCCATCATCATTTAATTAATTCACCCGTTGGCGCGACCACCCGTCGCTATCTAACGGAACGCTCTTTAACTTCTGAAACAATTGTAACCTTTCAACTTGGCTATGCACCGAGCCAAGGAAATCAGCTTATTCAACATTTTACCCAGCAGGGTTATACTATTGAAGAGCTACAACAGGTTGGGCTGATTGGCCTGCCTGACGATGGCTCTGCGCCTTATGACCGTTTCCGGCACCGTTTGATGATTCCGATTCATAATCGAAAAGGTGAGGTGATTGGGTTTGGGGCAAGGGCTTTAGCCGATAAGCAACACCCTAAATACCTAAATTCGCCTCAAACGGTTTTTTTCGATAAAAGCGCAACTCTGTATGGCCTGCATTTAGCTCGCAAACAGATTAACCAGCAAAATCAAGCGGTCATTGTTGAGGGGTACATGGATGTTATCCAAGCTCATCAACAAGGAGCCAAAAACGTTGTCGCCCAAATGGGAACGGCCTTAACAGAAAAGCAACTCAAGTTACTGTCTGCCGGATCACCCAAAATTGTATTGGCTCTAGATTCTGATGCCGCAGGAAACGCGGCGACGGTGCGGGGTTTGAGCATGGCTCGCCAAGTTTTACCCAAAAAACGGCGACCAACCATGACCGCCCACGGCATCGACTTTGAGTCACATCTCAGCCAAGAAATTTACATTGCCCCCTTACCGGCTGGACAAGACCCGGATGATGTTTTAAGACGGGGTCTTGAAGCATGGCAAAAACTGCTTGATAAAGCCATCCCATCCTTGGATTTTTACGAGCAGTTAGTCCTTAGAAATACCAATTTTCAATCACCGCAAGGCAAGTCGATAGTCGTCAAAGAACTTATCCCCATTTATCGAGAGGTTGGGGATGAGATTGAAAAATCAGCCCGAGTACAACGGTTAGCCCGTACCATTGGCATTGATGAACGGTTGCTCATGGCCGAGCTAACGGGGAGTAGTCCGGCTGAGGTACAACGAACAAAACCATCGCGTCAACCACCGCCCGCCTTAAAGACAGTACCACCTACAGTCGGTGCATCAGGTATATCAGGCCCGATGGGGTTGGAAGAATATTGTCTCTCGCTCATCCTCACCTATCCCTCAACCTTGGCTATGGCTAATGAGGCCTTAAAACAACAGGGTCTGCCACCTCTGATAGCGGATGATTTTAATAAAGGTGAACACCAAGAGATATTTCGGTCGATGCAACTATGGACCGCATCTCAAATTCCTAAGCTCGAAATATTGATGGACATGGTTGGTCAGCCTTTGTCCCAACAGATTGTTAGATTGGCGAACCAATGGAAACATCAAGTTAAGGTTTCGGTACCGGAACTTCAGCAAGATTTACAAGTTACAGTCCTAAATATTCGTATTGAAAATGTAAATGCCCAAATTAATCAACTAAAATTCCTTCAGCAAAACAGCGACCCAACCATGCAACGTAAATATATGGTGATGGTGGGGGAATATCAACAACTACGCAAAAAATTAGATAGTGCTAAAGGTTAGGGGATTATCCTAAGACGGAGATAGAATAAACATGGCAAGAAAAACAAAACCTGAAAAAAGAATAACGACAACAAGGTCGCAAACATCTGAAAATATAGCCTTTGATATTTTATTAGCTAAGGCTAAAGAAAAAAAAGTTGTCACCCAAAGTGATGTACTAGAAGCATTACCTGAGAGTAGCCGTTTGGATATGGAAGCAACTGATGCTCTAATTGCCAAGTTGGTTGAAAATGGCATAGAGGTTTTGGAAGACAACACCGCTTCTGATTTGTTGGCCGACGTTGATGAACCGGATGATAATGCCCTAAAAGAAGTTGAAGAAGAAGAAGAGGAGATTGAAGAAGAAGAAAAAGAAGTATTTACCAAAAATCTAACCGATTTGGGAGTTGGAGAACTCACCAGCGACCCAATTAGGATGTATTTGCGCGAAATTGGTCAGGTTAATCTACTCAGCGCGAGTGATGAAAAACAACTCGCTAGGCGCATCCAAATGGGGGTTGATGCCGCTAAAAAATTAGACGAAATGGATGGAAACCTAACCGCAAACAAGATTAACAGGCTAAAACATCGCGAAATTGACGGTAAGCTGGCTAAAGGTTATCTGGCCGAAGCAAACTTAAGACTGGTGGTCAGCGTTGCTAAACGTTACATTGGCCGAGGTATGAACTTTTTGGATTTAATTCAAGAGGGGAATATTGGCCTGCTACGAGCCGTCGAAAAATTCGACCATCGGCGTGGATATAAATTCTCGACGTATGCCACATGGTGGATTCGGCAAGCCATCAGCCGCGCCATCGCTGACCAAGCTCGTACCATTCGCATCCCCGTTCACATGGTCGAAACGATTAACAAACTCGCTCGAGTACAACGTCGTCTATTGCAAGAAAATAGCCGCGAACCCACAGCCAAAGAGATTGCCCTAGAAATGGAGGATCTCATGCCCGATAGTGATGTTGAAGCGATTCAGATTGCCCATAAAAATGGAAAAACGGTTGACATCGGATTAGAACGGCGTTGGCGGCGGGCAGCGAGTAAAGTACGCCGGATTATCCGCATCGCTCAAGAGCCAATGTCATTAGAAACACCCATTGGCAACGAAGATAACACCTCTCTTGGCGATTTTATTGAAGATGAAAGCATGCCCGGCCCCGTTGATGCAGCCTCTAAGCAACTCTTAAAAGAGCAACTGCATGAAATTCTTTTTTCGTTAAGCGAACGAGAACGCCTAGTGTTGGAAATGCGATTTGGTCTCAAAGATGGTCAAGGTCGCACTTTGGAAGAAGTCGGTGTTGAATTTGGGGTCACACGGGAAAGAATTCGCCAAATTGAGGCCAAAGCGTTACGGAAATTACGGCACCCCCTCCGTAGCCGAAAATTGCGTGACTATTTAGCTTAGGGACTTGACAACTGCTTAAAAATGTTGTATACTATTCGTCGTTGTCTGAGATAAGCTTAAATAATCCTTGGTAGCTCAATGGTAGAGCAATCGGCTGTTAACCGATCGGTTGTAAGTTCGAGTCTTACCCAAGGAGTATCAATTAAAAACGCCTCTTAATTGGGGCTTTTTTATTTTACCTAAATGAATCTGAGTAAATCATTTCGGCACAACCAATTAATCGTATTTATCATTGTGGCTTTGCTATTTTGCAACGCCACAATTTTATTTGCCCCCCATACCTGGTATGCCTTAAGATTTCCCGTCGCCATTGGTCTCGTCTTTGTCCTACCCGGCATGGCTTGGCTCCCCGCCCTCAACTGGATGCACACCCACAACGCCATCGAGCGGTTGAGCCTCATCATTGGCCTCTCTTCTGTTTTATCCGCCCTAACCCTATTTATCGGCCTGTGGATCACCGTTCCCTTTACGGAAACACCCGTTATTGTCGGTCTAAATCTGCTGATTGGGGGCGGTATCATGGCGATGATTTTCAACCAACAACAGTCCGGTTCTCCCATCGAATGGCCGAGCCGGACCACCATGTTGATTTTGGTCGCGATTTTTGCGGTTGCCCTCTTCACCCGCACCACCCGCCTCGGTTATGCCGAGTTTCATGAAGATGAGTTGGAGAACATGCGTCTCATTGTGCGGGCCTATAAGGGAGAAGCCTACGCCGCGTTTTTAGACAGCAAAGGGCCGATTCATTGGTTACTTCCGGCCTCATTATGGTACTTAAACGGCTGGCTCAACGAGACGATTGCCCGCACCCCATTTGTCATCACCTCGTTACTGCTCATCCCCATGATTTATGCCTTGGGCCGCCGGATGAGTCATGTAATCTACAATCAAGATGCGGTTGGCTTAATCGCGGCTGGATTCATTGCGCTTAATGGATTTTTCGTCGCTTATGCTCGCCATGTCGAAAACCAGAGTTTGATTGTATTTTGGGGTACACTGGCTGTTTGGTTCGCTTATCGTTACTATCAAGAGCGGCGCAACTCGTTTTTATACTACACCGCCATCACCCTAGCCGTGGGCCTGATTGCCCACCCTGATGTCCTGCTCTACCTGCCGATTTTTGTCTATGTGCTGGCTCTGAGTTACTGGTCAAGCCGATTAGATGACACTCAACGAGCGTCAATCTCCTATTCGGCGTTGATTAGCGCGGGCCTTTTATTTGGTGGATTGGTGGCCTTGTTCTATATTCCTTACCTGACGGACCCCCAAATTGGCCTCGTGTACCAATATTTTGCCGGAGACAGAATCGGGGAATCATTGCTCTACAACCGTGTGCCGAATCTATTCGACCAAGATAAACTGTATAGTACCCGCTACCATGCTCCTATTTTAGTCCTACTCCTAACTTGGCTTCTAGCCCGTAACTTTAATCATTTGGGCAGACGTGGTTGGGCCATGTTGTTGACCTTAGCCCTCGCCATCATCAGTACCGTTGCCTTACCCAATCTGTGGATTATCGGCAACGTTAATCTGGCTTTTGGGCCGTATGCCTTGCTGACCTTAGCCGTCCTGTGGCTTCCATCAACCAGTTTTGAGATTAAGACCCTCTATTTGTGGCTCACCGCGCCGTTGGGAGCCTTACTATTTTTAGCTCAAGACGCGGCTGACCATATCCAAATCGCCTATCCGGCGTGGGCTTTGTTAGCTGGATTTGCTCTGCACGACATATTAGACCTGCTGAGTGGCAACACCGCCATCGCCTCACCCACAGTGCGACGTGGCTTGCAGAGGGTGCTTATTATCACCTTGGGTAGTATGGCCGGTGTGATTGTTTTCTACCAATATATTACCTTTTGCTCGACGGTTACAGCCTATTGGCAGGTAAAACATGTCTCAGAGAGTAATCCAAACTCAATTTATAACTGGTTATACGGGAGCATCGCCCGGCCGCGTAAACTGTTCTCTAACCCACGTTTGGGAGGCTGGAAAGCAGTGGGGTATCTCCGAGAAACGGGTCAAATTCAGGGCGATTTTCGGAGTATCAACGAATCGTTCGCCGTGCCGATTTGGTACAACTTTCAGACTCCGCGCTCATGTTACGATGATCCTGATAACTCGTGGGTGCGCCGGAGTCATCGCGGTTGGCCTGATGAGGAAGAAGCCCTTATTGAACAGAAGTACGCGCTCACTCGGATTATTCTGGTTGACCAAGAGCCGAAACTGCACTTGTATGAGAAGAATGGTCAGACAACAACGCCGGAGGTTATCGACAGCGAGGATTATCGCCACCAATTTGACCTTCTCGCCACACCAAAACGGTACGCTGGGGGAGAGTCGATTGAGCAAGTAACTTCATTGAACTTTGGTGACAAATTGTTGCTAACGGGTTATAATATGCCCATACAAACAGCATCGGCAAACAGCACCGTACCTGTGACCGTTTTTTGGCAAGCCTTAGCCCCCATGCAAACTCGCTATCGAGCCTTCATGCACTTGGTTGATGACGAGGGCAATCGCTGGGCGCAACATGATGACGACCCCGCATGTCGATTACTGACCAACGAGATGCGCCCCGAACAGCGCTCCTCACGGCAATTTCGGCTAACCATCGACTCGAACACGCCCTCTGGCGAATATCAAGTTATATTTGGCATCTATCACCCAGACGATTTCCAACGATTAGAGATATGGGACAATCTTAATAGTCAACCCAAAGGGAATAGCCTTAACTTGGGAACGGTACAAGTTGAGTAGATTTCTGGAAGGAGTGCAAAGCTTGCTTTGCATGCAAGACACTCCCCCCCATCACTATAGATGTTCAGATAAACATTTTCAGCCGTTACCTTCCCGCAAGTTTAGAACTTGCGGGAAGGTTGGTCTTGAATTGAAAACCATTATCTGAAAGACTGTACTTGTGCAGAACTACTACGCAAAGCAAGCTTTGCACTCCTTATTAAAAATTGAGGCAATACCATGATAGAAAAATTATCCATGATGGCTATTTTCGCTCATCCTGATGATGAAGCATTTGGGAATGGCGGAAGTTTGGCAAAATACGCCCATGAAGGCATCGACATGCATTTGGTGACGGCAACCTTGGGCGAAGCCGGACAGGTTGCCGACCCGGACATGATTTCGACCCGCACTCTCAGCGTGTTACGGGAGCAGGAGTTACGTTGTGCCTGTCAACAGTACGGCGACATCAACCTGCACCTGTTAGGTTATATCGACGGTCAGACTGCCATTGTGCCGCCTAGCACCGCCGTCTATAAAATCGTAAAACTATTGCGCCTTCATAAGCCTCAAGTCGTCATCAGCTTTGGCCCGGATGGTATTTATGGGCATTTTGACCATTTAGTCGTTCATCGATGGGCATCTGCGGCAATAACACTTGCCGCCGAGCCAGAAAAATGGCTGGCCGCCGGTCAGCCGTATCAAGTACAAAAATTTTATTATCGAGTGATGCCCCAAACACAAATCGATGCGATGATAAAAGTTATGGGGCGGAATTTTGTGTCAATGGACGGGAGCATCCCCTTTCCTCTTACTGGTTATTCTGCTGACCAAATCACCACAACGGTTGATGTGTCTGCCTTTGCTCAAGCCAAACTCAATGGGATTCGGTGTCATGGCAGTCAACTATCGCCCGACTTTCCCTATCTGAAAGAGGATTACGACTATACCGGCGACCTTATGTTCACCCAAGAAACCTTTATTCTAGCCGAAAGCCATGTTGAGACAGATCTGCCAGAAACCGATTTATTCGCAGGGTTGCGCTGAACATTAGGCAAATCGTTGGGTTATCGTGGGGTAGGCGTTATGAAAGGAGAATATATTTTATAGTATAATTCATTAAGAATAGGCATTGTTGCTAAATTAGATTAAACGTTAACAAGAATCTATCAAAAAAGCTATTTACAAATTGTAAAAAGTACGCTA
Organism: Anaerolineales bacterium HSG24; assembly: GCA_030377895.1. Taxonomy (GTDB): domain Bacteria; phylum Chloroflexota; class Anaerolineae; order 4572-78; family J111; genus JAUCGB01. The sequence goes on along the minus strand of JAUCGB010000006.1, from coordinate 51,111 downwards.
TAATAGTTTTTTGTAAAAACAGTTTACGACTTAGACCTTATTTGACTAGGGTCTAAATTTTTTTAGTGATAACATTTTGCTGACCACTATCTATGCAGGACTATCCAAGTAAGAAATGGGTTTCTTGCCCATAAAATTGTCCCCCTCTCACAACGGCTCTTTGGCACGAGTTATCCCTACAAATAGGTGGTAGTCTGGCACATGTAGTGATTACCTACCCGCAAGTTCCAAACTTGCGGGTAGATGACTGACCTATATCACTACTTCTGCACCACCAAATAGGTTATCACCACCCGATTTTTTGATAAGCTTAGTTTTTTTAAGCTTATCTCTATTTTTATTTCAAACAATTACAGTTAAGAAAAAAGGAGGTATACTAAAGTAGCCTACAAATTAGGTGCTTAAGGTATAAAAATATTATGGCAGATAAACCTGTATATTTAACCCCAGAAGGTAAAAAGAAATTAGAAGAAGAGTTAGAATATCTTACTACAGTTCGTCGTAGAGAAGTTGCTGAAGCAATTCGCTCTGCCAAAGAAGAGGGTGATTTAAGCGAAAATTCGGCTTATGACGAAGCTAAACTCCAACAAGGTTTCTTAGAGGGACGGGTGCAAGAGATTGAACTCCAACTCAGAAACGCGGAGTTAATTCAGAAAAACGGTAAAACTGACACGATTAACATCGGCAACTATGTCACCGTGTTTGACGAAGATTTTGGTGAGGAGGAAACCTACCAAATCGTTGGCTCTGCTGAAGCAGACCCATCAAATGGGCGTATCTCTAATGAATCCCCAGTCGGCAAAGTTTTATTGGGCTGCAAAGCAGGTGACATGGTGGAAGCAGAGACTCCGGGCGGAACAGTTTCGCTAAAGATTGTTAAGTTCAAATAGTTTGCGTCAAAGCTATTCAACGTGCATAATAGGTAGGGTCACGAGATGTGACCCTACTTTTATTTTGGTGGAGATAGGCTATCAACGTAAGCCGAGACATGTAGCACATGCTTTAGCCTGTGCCGCACAGTCTAAAGACTGTGTTACGATATTATCTGTCGCACGTTAAGTTGGTAGCCGTGGAGATATAACGATGACACAAGACCTGACATATTTTAAAAATTTTGGTGAACAAGTTGAACAACGATTAAATAAACTTTCTCAATTTGAACAACCCTACCCTCCCCGCGTAAAACGTCAACATACCGCGGCCGAGGCGATTAAACTGTTTGAAGTCGCCGAGGCTAAGGTGACTGAAGAAAGTTCAGAATCGCCGGTGATTGAAGTTGAAGTGGCCGGGCGTTTGGTCACCATGCGGGTGATGGGTAAAAGCACCTTCGCTCATATTGAAGATGGCACGGGGCGAATTCAGATTTATGCCCGTAAGAATGATTTGGGTAACGAGCGATACAATGAGTTAAAAAAGAGCATCGACCTTGGTGATTTTATCGCCGTTCAAGGGCATCTGTTTCGGACGCGTACGGGCGAAATCAGTGTCCATTTGGTCGATTTTCAACTCGCCTCTAAGGCCATCCATCCCCCGCCCGAAAAGTGGCATGGCCTAAAAGATACCGAAATACGTTATCGGCAACGGTATCTGGATTTGAGCGTGAATCCAGAGGTGCGTGATGTATTTGTCAAACGGAGCAAAATCATCAGTGCCACGCGCCAATATTTAGATGAGCGCAGTTTTTTAGAGGTGGAGACTCCAACCCTGCAAGCTATTTATGGCGGGGCTTTGGCTCGACCATTTACCACCCATCATAACACCTTGGACATGGATCTGTTTCTCCGTATCTCGGATGAGCTATACCTCAAGCGGTTAATTGTTGGTGGTTTTGAGAAGGTCTATGAAATTTGCAAGGATTTTCGTAATGAAGGGATCAGCACCAAACATAACCCAGAATTTACCATGATGGAATGTTATTGGGCTTATGCTGATTATCAGGACATGATGCGCCTGACTGAGGAGATGATTGCCTATGTCGCTCAAACCGTGAACGGCACGATGATTATCAACTATAATGGGCGCGAAATTGATTTAACTCCGCCTTGGCGACGGTTGAATCTGGCTGAGGGGATTAAAGAGCATACCGGAATCGACATTTTTGAGAGCTATGGTGACGTTGACGCGTTGTGGGCGGCTTGTCAGGCCAAATCGCTCAAACTCTCACCGCAACCAAGTTGGGGCAAGTTGGTTGATGAACTATTGGGCGAATATCTGGAGCCAACGATTGTCAACCCAACCTTCATCCATACCTTCCCAGTTGATGTTTCTCCGCTGTCCAAACAAAGTCCAGACGACCCGCGCATGGTGGAACGATTTGAGATGTTTGTTGCTGGTATGGAGTGTGGTAACGCTTATTCTGAGTTAAATGACCCGATTATCCAACGTCAGCGATTTCTTGAACAGCAGGCTTATGGTCAAGCCGATAAAGAGGCTCATGCCATGGACGATGATTATGTGTTGGCTCTGATGCAAGGCATGCCTCCCACAGGTGGTTTAGGAATTGGCTTAGACCGGATTATTATGTTACTAACTGACCAAAAATCAATCCGAGATGTAATCCTGTTTCCACACATGCGCCCGCAGGCGTAAAGCGTATCAAGCACGGTGATTTATCACCGTGGCTAAGGAATGAGCATTAATTAACATGTGCATTTGCGTCGGAGATTATGGTAGGGGCTAGGCAGGGCGGTCTAGACTTGGAATGTGCGACCATCTCCGCTCCGCCCCTGCCTCGCCCGTCATTCCGTGGATTCAGGGCGAGGCAAGGCGGATTGGAGTTCTGATTTCAAACCAACGCTACACCGCCTTGCCTAGCCCCTACGATTGCCAAACGCGCAACTTATTTGGGACTCATTCCTAACTTGAATTAAAAACCATTATCTGAAGAACTGTCCGAATCGAAAAGAGCTGATAAGTCACTATGACTTATCAGCTCTTTTCGATTCACTATTCACTATTCACTATTCACTAACCACTACCATCCATTTCCACCTTAACGGGCTTAACCTGCCAAATATTAGTACAATATTCGTGCATGGCACGGTCAGAAGAGAAGAAGCCACAACGGGCCGCGTTTAAAATCGACATGCGCGTCCACTTCTCGGTGTCACGGTAGGTCTGCACGGCTCGGTCTTGACACTCGATATAGGCTTGATAGTCAGCAAAAAGCATGTACTCATCCTCACCCATCAGCGAGTCGATAATCGGGCGGAACAGTTCGCTGTCCCCATTAGCGAAGTAGCCGGAGGAGATTTTGTCAATCACCTGCCGCAACTCCTGATTGTTGTTGTAGAACTCCCACGGGTGATAACCCCGCGCTTTGCGGTCAAACACCTGCTCGGTGGTCAAGCCAAACAAGAAGAAATTCTCCGGCCCGACACAGTCTCGAATCTCAACGTTGGCTCCGTCCAAGGTTCCGGTGGTCAGCGCCCCATTCAGAGCAAACTTCATGTTCCCCGTCCCTGAAGCCTCTTTACCAGCCATCGAAATCTGTTCCGAAATATCCGCTGCCGGATAGATTTTTTGAGCGAGTGAGACGTTAAAGTTCTCCACAAATACCACTTTTAGGCGATCACGGACATCGGGGTCGTTGTTTACCGTCTTGGCAATCGAGTTAATCAGCTTGATAATCAGCTTCGCCATGTAATATCCCGGTGCGGCCTTAGCCCCAAAGATAAAGGTGCGAGGGTAGATGTCAATATCAGGATTGGCTTTGATGCGGTTGTACAGGGTGACGATGTGCAACGCTTTGAGCAACTGTCGTTTGTACTCATGCAACCGTTTGACGATGATGTCGTAGATGGAATTCGAGTCAATCTTAAGGCCCATCGTCTCTTCGATATAAACCGCCAAATCCTGTTTGTTCTGGTGTTTTATGTCGCGCCATGCTTTGCGGAACTCAGCCTGCTCGGTCAGTTTCTCCAATTTTTTCAGTTTATCCAGATTGTTCAGCCAACCCTCACCGATTTTAGAGGTGATCAACGATGATAAACGCGGGTTCGCCAGATGCATAAAGCGGCGAGGCGTGACCCCGTTTGTTTTGTTGTTGAACTTTTCCGGCCATAGTTCATAAAAATCGGGTAACAGGCGTTCTCTGAGCAGTTTCGATTGCAACGCGGCCACTCCATTTACCGAATAACTAGCTACACAGGCCAAATGAGCCATGCGAATCTGCTTGTCATGCCCCTCTTCGATAATCGACATGCGGCTGATACGGTTATAGTCGTTGGGGAAGCGAGATTTTATCAGCTCTAAGAAGCGATGGTTGATTTCGTAGATAATCTCCATGTGGCGTGGCAGGAGTCGTTTGAACAGGCTGACCGACCAGCGTTCTAGCGATTCTGGCAGGAGCGTGTGTTGGGTCGAGGCAAACACTTTTTGTATAATACCCCATGCTCGTTTCCATTCGAGCAGATGCACATCGATTAGCAGGCGCATCAACTCAGCCACCGCGACGGTGGGGTGGGTGTCATTCAGTTGGATGGTCACTTTGTTAGGCAGATCATCCCAATTGTCATTATCCTTGCGGAAGTCGCGTAAAATATCAACCAGCGAACAGGCGACAAAGAAATATTGTTGTTCTAAACGGAGTTGTTTACCTTGCGGTGTATTATCATTTGGATAAAGCACTTTGGATATCGTCTCCGAATAGTTTTTCTGCTCAACTGCCCGGTCATAGTTTCCGGCATCGAACACTTTCAAGTTAAATTCTTGACTAGCTTTGGCCGTCCACAGTCGCAGGGTGTTGACGGTGTTTGTCTTGTAACCCGGCACCATCATGTTGTAGGGAATTCCTAACACGGTGCGGTCTGGAATCCAGCGGCTATGAGGTTTACCATCTTCATCGGTATAGGTTTCGGTATAGCCACCAAAACCTATCTCAACATTATCATTCAAATGAGGAAAATCCCACGGATTGTCCGCCTGAATCCAGTTGTCGGGACTTTCAACTTGCCAGCCATCTTGGAACGACTGTTTGAAAATACCAAACTCGTACCGAATACCGTATCCCATACTCGGAATATCCATCGTGGCCAGTGAGTCTAAGAAACACGCCCCTAAACGTCCTAAGCCCCCATTCCCTAAGCCGGGTTCAGGTTCTTGAGCAATTAGTTCATTGATGTCCAAACCCAACTCGGTTATGGCGGTGCGAGCGATTTCCGTCGAATCGGTCATCATCAAACTTTGGCGCAACTGCCGCCCCATCAAATATTCAGCCGAAAAGTAGTAGACCTTTTTAGCCCCAGCCTCATGTTGGGCGCGGCGAGTGCTTAACCAACGTTCCATCAACTTAGCCCGCACCGTATAAGCCAAGGCAATGTAGTTGTCTGTTGGGGTGGCCGTCGTTTTGTCTTTACCCTGCACATAATGCAGATTGTTCAAAAAGGCATGCTTAAAGCGCTCTACAGCCGAATCTTCTTGTGGCGTAGCCGCCGATTCCTGTTCCTTCTCAGGTTTTGTACTCATCTTGATTTATTCCTCCAAATGTTAAGTACATCATAAGTTGGTAGTTGTGCAAAGGTAGTGATAAGGAGTGCAAAGCTCGCTTTGCCTGCAAGGCAAGCCTTGCACTCCGGATTCTGCCCTCACTACTTGTGCAGGATTACCTACAAAGGCTAAAGGTTAGCCCAAACAGAATAAATTCGCAAATATGATACCTACCCGCAAGTTTGGAACTTGCGGGTAGGTGATCATATTTGCGTCGGAGATTATGGTAGGGGCTACCCGTAGGGGGGCGGTCTAGACTTGGAATGTGCGACCATCTCCGCTCCGCCCCTGCCTAGCCCGTCATTCCGTGGATTCAGGGCGAGGCAAGGCGGATTGGAGTTTTGATTTCAAACCAACGCTACACCGCCTTGCCTAGCCCCTACGATTGCCAAACGCGCAACTTATTTAGGACTCATATCGGTTGAGTTTTGAAGTATCCGTTGTAGTGTTCCCGCCAAAGATTCCGTTAGCGTCAGAAAAAAACAAGGCGCAGAGTCTAACTCTGCGCCTTTTGGCTACTTGGGAACTTTTGTTAAGCCGCTCGTGGTGTACAGTTCACAGCCTCTCGCAGGGCCTCAATTCCCATATCGAGCCAGTCCGTTAGCTTGGCCTCCCGCACAATGGCGACCATGCCCTCAAAATCCTCCGGTTTGACCCGTTTCATATATTGCCAACTCCTCAACGCGGCCAGCCATATCTCCAACGCTTGGATCGCCTTCTGGGTCGCCATGACCCACCGTTGTAACTGCTTGACATGCTCAGGCTGAAAGATAGCTCGCAACTCGGTCAAGCCAATCTCCTGCGTCCAATTCGATAGGTTGGCCGTCGTCAAAATCACCTGATAGGCCGAATCGAACCGTTCGGGGGTGAGATTTTGCACGTTCTCTAACCAATCGTTCACGTTGACCGCCCATAAACGTAGCGATTCAAGGGTGTACTCGGTATCCTCAATCCAACCAGCTAGGATTGGGCTATCATTTTTGAGATCCGCCGAGTTTTGGAAACCCTGTGAATCTGAGGTTGCCTTTTGCAAGGCAGGGGTAGATTTTCCGCCAGGCGGAACTTTTGGTACAATGTTAGTACTCATTAACTTGCTCCTTACATATAGGGTTAGTTGGTGACAGGGCTGTCACGGTTCTTCCGGCCAGGGTTTCTCGTGACAGCCCACACACTTGTAGACAATACGACTACAATATAACATGATTCTAGGTGAGTGTCAAGTACTTTTTTGAGGATTTATATGAAACGATTTGGGGAAAAATTACGGGCTTTACGGACTGAACGTGGTCTTAGTTATCGACAAATAGCAGATATACTTGACATTCACTTTACTTATATTAACAAAATTGAAATGGGAAAGAGACGACCACCTGCTAATTTGATTTTCAAGATAGCCAAATTCTTTGGAGTATCGACTGACCAACTGATGGATGATGAGTTGGAGTTATAATAAGGAAATTCTTAGTACCCGACAGCCTGAACTAAGGAATGGGCATTAATTAACATGTGCATTTGTGTCGGAGATTATGGTAGGGGCTAGGCAGGGCGGTCTGATTTTGGAACGTACATCCATGTTCTCTCCGCCCCTGCCTCGCCCGTCATTCCGTGGATTCAGGGCGAGGCAAGGCGGATTGGAGTTCTGATTTCAAACCAACGCTACACCGCCTTGCCTAGCCCCTACGATTGCCAAACGCGCAAGTTAATTAATGCTCATTTCTTAATTTCAAAGCCCTATTTAATTAGAGTTATAATGCAAAAATTTGGAACAAAACTTCGTTCATTACGAACGAATCAAGGTTTGAGTTATAGACAACTTGCTACGATGCTTGGAGTTTCTTATGGTCATTTGGCCGGTATTGAAGCGGGCAAACATAATCCATCAGCAGAATTGGTACTCAAGATAGCCAAATTTTTTGGAGTATCGACTGACCAACTGATGGATGATGAGTTGGAGTTATGAGAAAAATTTGCTTATGGAGTAGGTGACGCTTGTAGCGTCACGAGAAAATCTTGTTAACTCGTACCCAATCTCCAGATTGGGAACGCCATTGCATAGAAACTCTGTTTCGTTTACTTAGTACCCGACAGCCTGAACTAATTAACACAGAGTTCACAGAGGAACACAGAGTTTCACAGAGAAAAAGCGAATTAATCTTTCCTCTGTGAAACTCTGTGCATCTCCGTGTTCCTCTGTGTTACCGTTTTAGCCTTCCCTAAACCACTTTGTCGGGTAGCAAGTTTCGTTTATCCTGATGCTAACGGAATCTTTGGCGAGAACACTACAGCGGATACTTCAAAACTCAACGGATATATTTCGCCAGTAACGAGATTTTTTACCATTTACAGTAATTATATACGGATGAAAACCATCCGTTCCGTAGTTAAGTATCCGTTGTAGTGTTGATTCCGGCTAAACCAAAGAAAAAGTTAGCATCAGCGTTTATCCCCGTTTCGATAACGCATGATGAAGGGGAAACAGAGTTTCCTAAGCAAGTGCGTACCCAAACAGAGTTTGGGCACGAGTAAACGACTGCCCTGAGCAAGTACGTACCCAAACAGAGTTTGGGTACGAGTTAACGAAAGTACCCTCCTACGAGGTGCGAAGCTCCTCGTAGGTGTTCATAATTCACAATTCATAATTCACAATCCATAATTCTTGAAAATCTGTCTCTGTATGGTACAATGGTTATAGTCTACATTCACGGAACTAATCAAAGGTGATGCCAAATGTTGATTTCACCCATGTCATGCAAAGCTAAACCAACTCAATCAAGTTAACTATTTACAGGCCGACTGCACAATATCGTGTGGTTGGCTTTTTATTTGAAAAAATCCATATAAAGGAAACAAAAAAATGTCAAATTACAAAAAAACAGTCGTAAAATTAACAACCATCGTATTTACCATATTGAGCGGGCTGGCCCTGATGCCGGCCATGCAAACAGCCGGCACAACAGTGCTGGCCCAAGGCCCAACCTTTACCGACAGCGGCCAGAGCCTCGGCAGTTCCCGTAGCATGGACGTTTCTCTGGGCGATGTAGACGGTGACGGTGACCTGGATGCCTTTGTGGCGAATTATGATAGTCAGCCCAACAAGGTATGGCTGAATAACGGCGCGGGGGTCTTTACCGATAGCGGCCAGAATCTGGGCAGTTCCTCTAGCCAGGGCGTTTCACTGGGCGATATTGACGGTGATGGTGACCTGGATGTTTTCGTAGCAAATAGGAATCAAGCCAACAAGGTATGGCTGAATAACGGCGCGGGTCTCTTTACCGGCGGTCAGGATCTGGGCGGTTCCTATAGCGACGATGTTTCTCTGGGCGATGTGGACGGTGACGGCGACCTGGATGCCTTTGTGGCGACTAGTCAAGCCAACAAGGTATGGCTGAATGACGGTACGGGTCTCTTTACTGACAGCGGCCAGAATATAGGTAGTTCCAATAGCATGAACGTTTCATTGGGCGATATTGACGGTGACGGCGACCTGGATGCCGTTGTGGCGACTTGGAATGAACCCGACAAGGTGTGGCTGAATGACGGTACGGGTCTCTTTACTGACAGCGGCCAGAATATGGACAAGTCCTATAGCCGCGATGTTTCTTTGGGCGATATTGATGGGGATGGTGACTTGGATGCCGTTGTGAACTACGTATGGCTGAATGACGGCGCGGGTCTCTTTACCGACATCGGCCAGTATCTGAGCAATGACAGCGTTTCACTGGGCGATATCGACGGAGACGGTGACCTGGACGCCTTTGCGGCGAATTATAGTCAGCCCAACAAGGTATGGCTGAATGATGGCGCGGGTCTCTTTACCGACAACGGCCAAAATCTGGGCAGTTCCAATAGCGATGGCGTTTCACTGGGCGATCTGGACGGAGACGGCGACTTGGATGCCTTTGTGGCAAATGATCAAGCCAACAAGGTGTGGCTGAATGGGCCTGCTCCGGAAATCGAGGTGACGGGCAACGATAGGCCCATCAGCAGTGGTGATACCAGTCCCTCCTGGGCAGATTTTACCGACTTTGGTGAGGCGGCTGTCTCAGGCAACAGTGTGGTGCATACCTTCATCATCAGCAACACCGGTAGCGCTGATTTGACTCTCAGTAATCCCACCCTCAGTGGCGACCAAGCCAGCCATTTCAGTGTAACGCAAAATCCAGCCGCGACCATTAGTGCTGGTGATAGCAGTACGTTCCAAATAACCTTTGCTCCATCTATAACCGGCAACCTGAATACGACGGTCAGCATCGCCAATAATGACGCGGATGGGAATCCCTACACCTTCGTTATCCAAGGTATGGGCTTTAACAACAATCCGCCCACAGTGGTTGATGATATAGCTTCTACATTAAAAAACACGGCTGTTTCTATTAATGTCCTCAGCAATGACACCGACTCCAATGGGAATACGCTGTCTATCAGCATGGTGGGTAATCCTACCTCTGGCACGGCGAACATTAGTGGCAATACGGTCATCTACACTCCGGCCACCGGTTTTATGGGGGTGGATAGCTTCAGTTATACCATCTCGGATGGTAACGAGACCGCTATGGCAACCGTGACGGTCTATGTCGTTGATGCCCCGACCTTCACCTTCATCCCTAGCGACCAGAATCTGGGCTGTTCCAGTAGCCAAGATATTTCACTGGGCGATCTGGACGGCGACGGCGACCTGGATGCCTTTGTGGCGAATTATAATAATTCTTCTAATCAAGCCAACAAGGTGTGGCTGAATAACGGCGCGGGTCTCTTTACCGACAGCGGCCAGAATCTGGGCAATTCCAATAGCTATGGCGTTTCACTGGGTGATGTTGACGGCGACGGGGACCTGGATGCCTTTGTGGTGAATTATGATTATAATAATTCTTCTTCAACCAACAAGGTGTGGCTGAATAACGGTGCGGGTCTCTTTACCGACAGCGGTCAGAGCCTCGGCAGTTCCTATAGCTACGGTGTTTCTCTGGGCGATGTTGACGGCGACGGGGACCTGGATGCCGTTGTGGTGAATTATGGTTATAATCAACCCAACCAGGTGTGGCTGAATAACGGCGCGGGGAGTTTTACCGACAGCGGCCAGAGCCTCGGCAGTTCCTATAGCAGGGGAGTTTCTCTGGGCGATGTTGACGGCGACGGTGACCTGGATGCCTTTGTGACGGATAATGGAGCCAACAAGGTGTGGCTGAATAACGGTGCGGGGAGCTTTACCGACAGCGGCCAGAGCCTCGGCAGTTCCCATAGCCAAGATGTTTCACTGGGCGATCTGGACGGTGACGGGGACCTGGATGCCTTTGTGGTGAATAATTATAATGACCCCAATAAGGTGTGGCTGAATAACGGTGCGGGTATCTTTAGCGACAGCGGCCAGAGCTTCAGCAGTTATAGCGAGGACGTTTCACTGGGCGATCTGGACGGAGACGGCGATCTGGATGCCGTTGTGGGTAACACGGTGTGGCTGAATAACAGCGCGGGTATCTTTAGCGATAGCGGCTTGAATCTGGACGGAGATATTTCACTGGGCGATGTTGACGGCGACGGCGACCTGGATGCCGTTGTGGCGAGTAGTGATTATCGACCCAACACGGTGTGGCTGAATTGGCCTAATCCCAAAGTAAAGGTAATGAGCAACGGTACGACCATCAACAATGGTGACACCCGCCCCTCCTTGGAAGATGGTACTGACTTTGGCGGTGTGGCTCTCTCAGGAGAGGCTGTCACCCACACCTTTACCATTAGCTATACCGGAAATGGCGATTTAACTCTCAGTAATCCCACCCTCAGTGGCTCTAGCCATTTCAGGATAACAAAAAATCCGACCTCTACGGTTCCAAGTAACAGCAATACATCCTTTCAAATAACCTTTGACCCGTCTACAACCGGAACCCTAATCGCCACGGTCAGCATCGTCAATGATGCTGAAAATCCCTACACCTTTGTTATACAAGGCACGGCCCGTCATGGCCCAACCTTTACCAACAGCGGCCAGGATATAGGCAGTTCCAGGAGCCACGCCGTTTCACTGGGCGATGTTGATGGAGACGGGGACCTGGATGCCTTTGTGGCGAATTATAATAATCAACCCAACAAGGTGTGGCTGAATAACGGCGCGGGGAGCTTTACCGACAGCGGCCAGAACCTGGGCAGTTCTGATAGCCGAGGTGTTTCTCTGGGTGATGTTGACGGAGACGGCGACCTGGATGCCGTTGTGGCGAATTATGATTATAATCAACCCAATAAGGTGTGGCTGAATAACGGCGCGGGAAGCTTTAGCGACAGCGGCCAGAGCCTCGGCAGTTCCTATAGCAAAAATGTTTCACTGGGTGATGTAGACGGAGACGGCGATCTGGATGCCGTTGTGGGTAACAAGGTGTGGCTGAACGATGGCGCGGGTCTATTTACCGACAGCAACCAGAGCCTCGGCAGTTATAGCGAGGACGTTTCACTGGGTGATCTGGACGGCGATGGTGATCTGGATGCCTTTGGGATGAATAATTCTAGCCCCAGCACGGTGTGGCTGAACGATGGCGCGGGGAGCTTTACCGACAGCGGCCAGAGTCTGGCCTGTTGCCTTAGCCGAGATGTTTCACTGGGCGATGTAGACGGCGACGGCGACCTAGATGCTTTTGTGGTGAGTGGTGATTATTATAATAATTATAATAATTATTATCCCAACACGGTGTGGCTGAATAACGGCGCAGGTATCTTTAGCGACAGTGGACAGAGGCTGGGCTGGTCAGATAGCGACAACGTTTCACTGGGCGATGTAGACGGCGACGGTGACCTGGATGCTTTTGTGATGAATGATCATAATCAACAACCTAACACGGTGTGGCTGAATAACGGTGCAGGTATCTTTAGCAACAGTGGACAGAACCTACGGAACCGGTACTGGTCAAATTACGACGGCGACGTTTCTCTGGGCGATCTGGATGGAGACGGCGACCTGGATGCCTTTGTGGTGAATGAGTATGCACCCAACGAGGTGTGGCTAAATGGGCTTGTCCCCGAAATTAAGGTAACGGGCAATGGTAACTTTGGTAATGTGATTGTCTCGGGAGAGGCTGTCACCCGTACCTTTACCATTAGCAACATCGGCAGTGTCGATTTGACCCTGAGCAATCCCACCCTCAGTGGCGGCCAAGCCAGCCATTTCAGTATAACGCAAAATCCGGCCACGACGGTTATCAGCAACAACGATACATCTTTTCAAATAACCTTTGACCCGTCTACAACCGGCAACCTGACTGCCACCGTCAGCATCATCAATAATGATATGAGCGAGAATCTCTACACCTTTATTATCCAAGGCATGGCCTATAACAACAATCCATCCATTCAGATCCCGACCTTTAGCGACAGTGGCCAGAATTTAGGCAGTTCACCGAGCCGAAATGTTTCTCTGGGCGATTTGGACGGAGACGGCGACCTGGATGCCTTTGTGGTGAATGATGATAATAATTCTAGTTATCAAGCCAACAAGGTGTGGCTAAATGATGGCGCGGGTGTATTTAGCGACAGTGGCCAGAATTTGGGCAGTTCAGATAGCATGGACGTTTCTCTGGGCGATGTAGACGGCGATGGCGACTTGGATGCCTTTGTGGTGAATTGGAATCAAGACGACAAGGTGTGGCTGAATGGCGGCACGGGTATTTTTACCGACAGCGGCCAGAATCTGAGCGGTTCTTCTTATTACTATAGCAATGACGTTTCACTGGGCGATGTAGACGGCGACGGCGACCTGGATGCCTTTGTGACGAAGAGGCATCAAGCCAACGAGGTGTGGCTGAATGATGGCACGGGTGTATTTACCGACAGTGGTCAGAAATTGGACAGACCTAGGAGTGAGGACGGGAGAGATAGCTGGAGCGAGGGCGCTTCACTGGGCGATCTGGACGGCGACGGCGACCTGGATATCGTTGTGGCAAATTTTTCTTCTTTTGGTAAACACATTGGTGAACCCAACCAGGTGTGGCTGAATGACGGCACGGGTGTATTTACCGACAGCGGTCAGAGTCTGGGCGATTCTATTAGCTGGGATGTTTCACTAGGCGATGTGGACGGCGACGGCGACTTGGATGCCGTTGTGGCGAATTATGGCTATTATTATTATTATGATGATATTGGTTATGATCAACCCGACAAGGTGTGGCTGAATGACGGCGCGGGTAACTTTAGCGACAGCGGCCAGAGCCTGATAGATGATTCCTCTAACAGTAGCCGAGGTGTTTCTCTGGGTGATGTGAACGGCGACGGCAACCTGGATATCTTTGTGGTGAGTGTGAATCAAGCCAACCAGGTGTGGCTGAATGACGGTGCGGGCTTCTTTAGCGACAACGGCCAGAGCCTGGGCAGTTCCAATAGCCTAGATATTTCACTGGGCGATCTGGACGGCGACGGCGACCTGGACGCCTTTGTGGCGAATTGGCATCAAGCCAACAAGGTGTGGCTAAATGGGCCTTTCCCGGAAATCGAGCTGACGGGCAACGGTACGACCATCAGCAGTGGTGACGCCGGCCCCTCCTCGGCAGATTTTACCGACTTTGGCACTGTAGCCGTCTCAGGCAGTGTGGTGCGTACCTTCACCATCAGCAACACCGGCAATGCTGATTTGACTCTCAGTAATCCCACCCTCAGTGGCGGCCAAGCCAGCCATTTCAGTGTGACTCAGAATCCAACCGCTACCATTAGTGGTGGTGATAGCAGTACATTCCAAATAACCTTTGTCCCGTCTACAACCGGAATCATGACCACCACCGTCAGCATCGTCAACAATGACACGAATGAGGATCCCTACACCTTCGTTATACAAGGCTCGACTGTCCTAAAACCTGCTTTTGAGATTAGTGTATCTGGTCAAGATGAACTGTTTGTTGGAGCAAAGATGACCTTCATCATTGAGGTGACAAACACCGGAAACTTAACCGCCACCAGTGTGGTGATTACCAATGCCGTGCCAGTTGGGTCCACTTTTGAGAAAGCGGCCAACGAGGGCGAGTTGGTTGATGGGGTGGTCACATGGCAACTGGATGAGTTATACCCCGACCAGAAATATAAGACTCGCTTCTCTGTGATTGCCCCGGCCAATGTGGGAAGCATGACCAATGATACCTACGGAGTCTCATCCGGCAATGGGGTAACGGTGCTTGGCACAACAACGATTGAGGTGGCAGTGAAGGAGTCAAACCACAACCGCGATACCGCCCAACCAATTATGGCCGATACGCCGGTAGTCAATAAACCGACGGTCATTACCGATGTGAAATGGTACTCCATTTCGATTGAGGAGATTGGCTCCACCATCAGCGCCAACCTGACCTTTGACTCTGGCGGGAGCTACGACCTCTACCTGTTTGGCCCCTCCCTTGATGAGGAGACGGGTCAATTGCGGGATTTGGGCGCAGTCGGTAATACAGGCGCAGTCGGTAATACTGGCGCAGTCGGTAACACTGGCGCAGTCGGTAACACTGGCGCAGTCGGTAATACTGGCGATTTAAGCGATTTAGGAGCGGTTGGTAATACAGGAGCAGTCGGAAATACAGGCGCAGTCGGTAATACTGGCGCAGTCGGTAATACTGGCGCAGTCGGTAATGCCGGCAATATAGGCCAACTTGGGGGCGTGGGAACACTGCTCGCAGTACCGATGACGCGCATAACAGGCACCAGAGTGATTAACTATAATGTGCAAGAGATGACCGGACGATATGTATTAGCCATTGTCCCATCCCGCAAACAGGATAGCACCCCCTTTACCCTGACCGTTTCCATGCTTCCCTCAAGCGATGATTTTACTATTCCAGACCTAGAAGCGGCAGATAATCATGCTATGCCGGACGAAGTAGTGCGTATCGAAACGCTGATTCTGTATCACAGCGGGCGGATGGCTCAATTTTATGCCGATGAGACCGATTATATCAACAATATCTTATTGCCCAAGCTAACCGAGTTAGCCGATCATAATGCCGTTAATGGCATATTGTTTGACTTAAATGACTCGGCCTATCGGGGCATTAACGCCGCATACACCGCCTGGGATAAAAAGCCAAGTAACCCCTTAGCGGCCAATAGGGTTGCTTTTCGGATTAAGCGGCTGTTGTATACCCTGACTCCGTCCTATCCGGATCTTAAATATATCGTCTTGGTAGGGGATGACCAGATTCTGCCCCATCTCCGTATTCGGGATGAGGCTCGCGTGGCCAATGAGCGAAAATATGCTAAAGAAGCGCATGCCCCCCGTATCAAGAGTGCTTTCAACCGATTTTACACCCTCACCGATGATTATTATGCCGGGTTACGCCCCCTACCCTACAAAGGGCGAGAGTTTTATCTGCCCATGCTGGCTTTAGGACGGTTGGTCGAAAACCCGCAAGACATTGTGACAACCATTGATACATTCTTCGATAAGCCGATTATTCAACCCAACAGCGCCTTGGTAACCGGGTATGATTTTGTGACCGATCAGGCCCAACAGATTAGCCAAACCTTAAAGCACAACGGCTTTGGGCAGGTTGACGGTCTCATCAATGAGGAGTGGCAAGGGGATGATTTACGTCCCCTCCTCTTTAACCAATATGATTTACTTTCGTTGAACGGTCATTTTGCTCATTATTTTCTCTTCCCTAACGGCCCTTCCAATGAGCAAAACCATGTCTATGCCGATGAGCTGGCAACCAACAACACCAACTATGATCATAGCTTAATCTTTTCTATCGGCTGTCATGCTGGCTTAAACATTCCCGACAGCGAAGCAAAAGATGACCGTCATGCCGCCGATTGGCCGCAGATGTTTTTAAGTCGGGGCGCGGCCGCCTTTATCGGCAACACCGGTCATGGTTATGGCGATAGTGATTTGATTGCCTATTCAGAACGGGTGTTGGTCAACTTTACCAACCAACTCGGGGCCGCCGAAAGCAAAACGGTGGGGCAAGCCTTGTTGGCGGCCAAGCAAGATTATCACAACAGCATTGCCCGTGGCTCATTTAGCTATGTGCAAGAAAAGTCACTATCACAGCTAACATTGTATGGTCTACCGATGGTAGAAGTTAACCTACCGAATAAACGTAACCGAGCCAAACGGCAAACCATCAGCAGTGAAACTGTGAGTTTAAGCTATAACTTTGTGCCCCATACCACCACCACCGGAGTCTACTATACGGTCAGTGACCCCCAACAAAACCAAGACCTCCACATCACCGGAGGCCGTCCAGTACAACCGCGAGCCACCTATCAAGTCTTGCCCGATGATACCGTAGCCCACGGGGTGTTGATGTTGGGGGGACGTTTTACCGACATGTCCGCCAGTGATCCCTTTGTCTCCCATGTTTTGACCGATGATTTATATGCCATTCCCGAATCAACCTTTCTGGTAGAAACATGGTATCCGGCTCATCCAGTGAATATTAACCGCTTCCTGAACTACGAAAACGCGATCAGTCAACGGTTGGTGGTGGTACCGGGTCAATTCCGAACCACCGACATCTTGACCGACGGCACAACTTTGGGGATACAACGGCTCTATAATCAACTAGAAGTGCAGATATACCGTCGCCCCTTATCCGCCACCGACTTTATCGCCCCAAGTCTCTGGTCCGCCGAGTCGATTATCCAAAGCGATACGGTTGACTTTGAGGTGCTGGTAACGGATGAAGATGGTTCGATAGAACGGGTGATTATTCTCTATCGCGGTGATAGCGACACCGAATGGACGCTAGCCGAGTTAAGCTATAACGAAACCTCAAGTCTAGCCACCGCCACAATCTCCGCCCCGAATGACAACGAGCTATATTACTTTGCTCAGGCCGTGGATGATACAGGCAATGTATCGGTCTTACTCGATGAGGGGGGGGCGTTCCGTACCGCCTTAGAGTTTACAGCCAACACCTATCTACCGACGATTTTGAAATAAAAAAGGAGGTTAACAAACAAGCGGGAGGCTATGCCTCCCGCTTAACCGTTAACCTCCTCGTTCCCACGCTCTGCGTGGGAACGCATACTAGTACAAGGCAGCGTAAATCCTTCGGTAGTTGGAGTACAGGTCCGCCTGCATCCGCACGCAGTGCGGGAGTTCTAACTACCGAAGAACTTCTGCTGTGCTGTACTAGTTAGCTTAGCTCAATCGCAACCTATTTGTTATAAAGCCACCGTCTCAGGTATAATGAGGGGGTGGCTTTTTGTTAATACTTATTTTGGTGTTTATGAGGGGGACATGATGCAGACATATCATTTTGATGAAATCGTAAGTAATGAGGGTGTTGTTATGCTTTCAGGGTTGCCACCATTGGCTAAAGTAGCCATTGTGGTTGTTAATCCTGAACTATTTGATTTGCAGGAAATTATAAAACAATGGGTAGCTAAGATGAAAGAACATCCATTTTCTCAAATGAGTCGAGAAGAAATTTTAGAGCAATTACGACAAAGTCGAGAGAAGATTTACGAAGAAGATTATGGATACAGACATGCGAATTAGTTTAGATACCAATGTATGGATATTTGGACTCGTCGAATAATCGAGATTTTTTAAGAGGATTATCAGGCGAGCATCATTTTGAGGTGATGTCACCGCAAGAATTTTGTGAAGAGTTTGACCTGTAAATCTGCCATCATGGTTACTTTACAGAATCAAGACCTTCCCGCAAGTTTAGAACTTGCGGGAAGCTTATAGCGTGACACAGTTCGTCAACCGTAATCGTTCGATAGTGCCGGATATTCCGCCCTACACGCTTCACATATTCACGCTTCACTCATCACGTTTTGAGCCTGCCGTAAATCCAACATCGCCCCCAACTCCTCAAAGACCGCGATACAGTCAGCCAAAAGAGGTTTGGCCTCAGCCTGCCGCTGTTGAGCCACATACAACTTCGCCAGAGCCACTTTTGCTCGATTAGCCTCGTAGGCATTACCAATCTCCACTAAAATAGTCTGACTATCTTGCAGATAGCCCTCCGCTTCCGCAAATTTCCCTTGAGCGGTGGTCACTTCACCCAACACCCGCAAACTGTTACCTTCTTCATCCTTCATGCCCATCTCACGGGCCAACCCTAACGCTTTCTGAATAGTGATTTCGGCTTCTGCTAGGTTATCGGCCAACAATGCCGTTTCAGCAAACAGACGGGTCATTTCAGGTAGGAAGTCCCGTACTTGGGCCTGTTCAAAATAATCTCGGCTTTTTTCTAAGTGGTGTTGAGCTTTATCTGTTTTTTGGTGACGAACATAAACTGCACCGATATTGTTGTGTAAAACACCTTCTAAAAATAAAGAGCCACCAATTTGTTTTAACGCTTGTAATGCATCCAGATAAGCTGATATAGCCTCATCTAACTCACCTTGATTAAGGACAATATTACCCAAATTAAGATTGGCAATAACTTGGTTATATATATCCCCCATCTGAGTGAATTTATCTAAACCTTGTTTGTAATAAATACCAGCCTCTTTCCATCGGCTTGTGTAGTAGTAAACAACAGCCATTTGGTTATAAAGTAATGCTTGACCATGCAAATGATTAATTTGTTCATATAGCACCAATGATTTTTGGAAATATTCTAAAGCCACATCATTATTCCCCTGCAATCGAGCGACATGACCAAGTGAATTGTAAGAGCGAGCCACCACAACGGCACTATCAAGTCGTTCACCAATCCCTAATGCTTGTTGATATTGTTTTAAGGCAGTATCGAAATCACCTTGACGGGAGTTTATCAGGCCAGCAGTTAGTAACATATCGGCGGCATCTACATTATCTACTCCCTCAAATATGGTTAACCCCTTATCCAACCATTCCAATGCAAGAACATACTCCCCCTGCAACTCTTGAATACGCCCCAACCATCGACAAGCCCGTGCTTGGGCCTGTATATCTGTGTTGGTCTCACCCAGTTTTAGAGCCTGCGTCAGATGCTCTGTTGCGGGGTCGTATTGTCCGGTGGTGGTCAAAATTTCCCCCAAACTCAACCGGATTTGCAGTTCTTCCTCCGGTGTAGCAATCGGCAAGGCTTGCTCATAGTAGGCCACCGCCACCTCATTGGCATATTTCGCTTGGGCGGCCTGCCCCGCTTTCAACAGATATTGCCGTTTCTTCTCGCTGTTCTCACTATGCCCATAATGATACGCCAACAGATTCAAGTAACTATTCAGATTGTCCTTAAACTGTTCTTCGATAAAGTTGGCTAACTCTTCATGCAGGATGGCGCGGGTTGCGTAGGGCAAACTCTCATAAGCCACCTCTTGCGTAACCACATGTTTGAAGAAGTAGGTATCCTCAGCAAGGGTTGTATCTTCTTGCTCATGTTCCTGCTCTGGCAAGGCCAACTCTTGCCGTTTCAAAATCTCCAAATCAGCTTGTACCAGTTCTGGGTCGCCTAGTTCGGGATACATGCCCCACAATAGAGCCATCTCAAACAACCGACCAATCACACTAGCCACTTTCAGGGTCAACTTTTGCGTCTCGGTCAATTGGTCAATCCGGCTCAAAATCAGGCTATGCAAACTGGTAGGTAACTCCAGTTTTTTCATGGCACTTAGGTTATGCGGGTCTATCTCTTGGTCATGCAGATAGTTCAACAGTTCATCAATATAGAACGGATTGCCCTCAGCACGGTTACTGATACGCTCCACCAGTTCAGCGGGAACGTCGTCCGCTTTGCCCATGCTATGAGCCAGTTTTAGCTGAATCAGTTGGCTGGCCTCCTCTGTACTAAAATTAGTCAGCCTGATTTCGGTGAAGTGAGCCAAATCCATGACCCGCACCGGCTCCGTCTTTTGCAACTCCGGCGGGCGATAGACCAACAGCAGAAGAACCGGCAGGTCGGCAATGGCTCGCCCGATGGTGGCTAACAGATCATGGGAAAGGGGATCCATCCAATGCACATCCTCCAAGATGATGAACATGGGCTGCTCTTTAGCCCGAATCCGCAGATAATCGACCAACATGGCCTCCAACGACTCTTTGCGAAGTTTGGCCTCGAAATTTTGAGTTACTTCATTGTTGGGAATATTTAGGTTAACCACCGGGCCAAGTAGTGGTACTCGAGGCAAAAGTTCAGGAGCCATCAGCCCCAATAACATGGAAAGCATGTCGAGTTGCTCGGCCTCTGTTTGGGAAGAATCAAGATTGAAGAATGATCGCCAGACCGCCTGCCATACCAAGTAGCTGGTCTTGGTGCCAAAGGATTGACATTCTCCGCCATAACTGATAATCTCCTGCTCGTTGACCATGTGAATCACCTCCGCCGCCAACCGAGATTTACCCATGCCAGCTTCGGCAGTCAGGCCGATAATTTGCCCTTGTCCAGCGATTGCTTGAGTCAACTTTTGTTCAACCAAAGCCAACTCTGCCTGTCGCCCGACCATCGGTAAGGCATACTCAATCTCCCGCAGATAGTGATGGGTTTGCTCCTGCCGTTCCTCTAGCCAGTAGACGGTCAGCAAATCAACCTTGCCTTTGACTTTAATTTTATGTGGCCCATCCCAACTATAACCAGAGGCCGCTTTTTTATGCACATAACCACTAATCAACACCTTGCCCGACTCCGATTTGCTCATCAAACGAGCCGACATGTTGACCTCATCCCCCAACACGCCGTAAGTGACCCGATTATCTGAGCCATACGGCCCGGTTCGCATTTGTCCGCGACTGATACCTATTTGGGGCAATTTCATGTAATCCAGTTCCGGTGGTGGGTTAATCAGGTCATAACCCATCGCCACTGCCCGCGTCGGGTCATCCTCATGAGCTATTGGCGCGCCAAAAGCAGTATAGAGATAAGACCCCTTATCCCCCAAGGTTAGCTGAATCAGGGTGCCTTCATACTTCACAATCAAACTCTGCACCCACCGAATGTAAGCATCCAATTTCTCTCCGGCGGCTTCATCGTTATCATAATCAATCCCGTCAAACTTCATAAACAGGGCTGTACATGGTCGAATCTCGGCCACAAAACGGTCTTGACCACGGGCTAATCGTTCATACACCGGGCCAAGCACCCATGAGCGCAGTTCTGCTTCAGTCAAAGTTGGTTCATCCGGCCACGGGGTTGCTTCAACGGTGGTCTTGATACCCGTCACATGGGCAAACGCATCTCGATGATCAGCAATCTCCAATAGATCACCCAGTTGAGTGATGACCTGCGGGCCAGCAATGACCTCGCCTTTATCGGCATGACCTTCACCATCAGCCATGCGCTCTAAGGTTGAGCCAGCCATGACATCCTTGTATTGAATCGCCGGATCGCCCACCAGAAAACGGCGTACCGATCCCGCAGAAACGGCCACTTTTAAGGCTAAACTGACAGTGTTACCCGATGGGGTTTTGATGGCGGTGAACTGTTGCATGGCCTCTTGCAGAGCCAAGCCACAAGTGACCGCGCTCCGACCATCATCCCCATCGAGCCAACAGGTGATGGCATCACCGGAGAATCCAATTACAGTGCCGCCATACTGATGCACCTCAGCAATCAGGGCGTTATAGACTAAGTTGAGTTGTCGAGTTAGTTCTTCTGGCCCACGTTTCGGGCCGAGTTCTTTCATCAAGGCAGTAGTCAGGGGCGTAAAACCGGAAATATCGGCAAATACGGTAGCTCCGCTGGTCTGACTCGGTAATATTTCGCCTTTCGCCAAAGCATGGCGACGGTCTATAGGAATATAAGCATTGGGTGATTTCATTGATAGTATCCTCACTTGGTTTGATGTTTATACGAGCTTATAGTAAAATTAAAGGGATTACGAACTTAAGCAATATTATAATAGAAGTTTGTCAATCGACATAATTTCTGGGTACTTCTGCACAAGTAGTGATGGGGAAATCCGGCAGGCTTGCCTTGCAGGGGCTACCAACTTAACGTGCGACAGATAATATTGTAACACAGTCTTTAGACTGTGCGGCACAGGCTGAAGACTGTGCTACATGTCTCGGCTTACGTTGATAGCCCTTGCAAGCAAAGCGAGCTTTGCGCTCCTTATCACTACCTTTGCACCACTACCGTTAGTTCATATCAACAACTGAGTGGTTTGTCAACATATTTTGGATTTTAGATTGATTATACAAGTATTAAAGGAGATTTTCAATAATGACTCTATTTGAACGTGGTTTTGTCGCTCATTTAGTAGCAGATTGGTTATTACAGAACGATTGGATGGCTCAGTACAAATCAGATTTACGCCATCCGGCGGCGTGGGTGCATGTGGGGATTCAAACGCTGTTTTTAGCAGTGGCTTTAGGTTGGCGGGCTGGGTTAATTTTAGGCAGTATCCATATGTTGATTGATACCCGCGTGCCGCTACGGTGGTGGCAACGTACCTTTCGGCAAACGAATGAAGGCCCAGCGGCTTTACATGTGGCAATTTGGGGTGATCAAGTGGTGCATATCGCAGCCATTGCCCTGTGGGTGTTTTTTGCTAAAAAGTCCTATAAGGAATGAGGATCATAAGACATGTGACATTCAGTGCCTAATTACACCA
The DNA here is from genome assembly GCA_030377895.1 of Anaerolineales bacterium HSG24. Classification (GTDB taxonomy): domain Bacteria; phylum Chloroflexota; class Anaerolineae; order 4572-78; family J111; genus JAUCGB01. The sequence continues at coordinate 28,173 of JAUCGB010000006.1, read as the reverse complement.
TGTCGATGGTTTTTGTTTTGACTAACGGAATCTTTGGCGAATACTACAGCGGATACTTCAAAACTCAACGGATATCTTTCGCCAATAACGGGATTTCTTTGCTAGTTACAGTGATTATATACGGATGAAAACCATCCGTTCCGCAGTTAAGTATCCGTTGTAGAGATATGATTACCCCCAATCACACGGGGAAATGATCATTAACGTCCAATACCCACATTGCCACCAAAGGCCGCCGACATCTCTTGGTAAATTTCGTCGATATTAGCCTTGGTACCCAAATAAAAATTGCCGTTGGCTTGTTGGGCCAGATTGCTCAAGAGATCCTCTTCGGCATCACCGCCGTAGGCAATGGTGAAAACGGTGGTGTCGTTGGCGGTAGCTGTATCAATTAGGTGCTGATTGAAATGAAAATTGGTGCTATTGGTGTCTTGACCATCGGTTAGCACGACCATCACATTGGTTGCTTGAGAGGATGTAGAATCAGCGATAAGGTTGCCGCCCAGACCAATGGCATCATACAAGGCTGTATCTCCCCCTGCATACAGGTCGGTAATTATGCTGAGTACTTGCGGACGGGCGGTTCCAACTTGTTCATGGTCGATAAAGAGGATTGGCTCTTTTGAAAAAGCAACGATAGTGATAAAATCATCATCCCCCATTTGTTCGACAAATTGAATGGCCGCCCCACGCATATTTTCTATCTTGTCATCACGCATACTGCCCGATATATCAAGAAGCATGACCAGATTGACATCTTTACGAGCTGCTTGCCACAGGTCTTGAATAGCATAAATAGTATTGACCGTAGGTGCGCTAAAGACAATTTCCGGTTGGTTCAAATCGACCCCGTGCGCTACATCCAGAGGCGCTCCAAGTGTAACCTGCTCATTCACCGGACGTAAGCCATTGGTCAGGGCCAATTGCTGTGCTTCATCTGCCAGCAGGTAATTACGAAAAATTTCAGTTGCTTTTTTCATAATGTCCGGGGCGGCGGTGTGTATACAAGCTGGATGGGTAGCCATAAAAGTTCCCTCAAAGGGATAAATAGGCACAATATTCGGGGTGCCGTCGCTATAGTTGATGACGGTACTCTCGTACATTACGGCTGCTCCCAAATAATCAGGGCCACGTTGGCGCATCGTCTGGCCCAGATTGTCGGTAGAGGGGCTGAACCAAGCCACCGTACCCTCAAAAGCACTCACAGAAGCTCGCACAAGAGGTTGCTGAATATCTGTCACTGAGACAGCCTCAGATTTCAACTCGGCTGCTTGGACAATAGCCAAGAGAGTCCCGGCTCCGGTGCCAGAGAGACCGGGATGCGTATGCCCCATCCGCAAATTTGCCCCAAATTGCCCCCCACTATAATAGGCCCAAGCTGAGGGGTCGGCGGCCAAACTGCCTATATCCAGCCACCCCAACGAGCGACCCGGCCAGCCCAGCGATTCGGCAATGGGTCGCCACATAGCAATTACCAGAGGGCTTTCGGCTATGCTGACACAATTTCCTTGGTAATCAAGACGGCCACGTTCAGCCAAAATATTGACCCAAACTTCGCTGTCGGGTATCCATAATTCCGGGGTGGGTTTTCCGCTGACAATATCGGTTACAGCTTGTCCAGCCTCAAGTGGATTTAGAACAGCATAAACGGGCCTACCACTTGTTTCGAGCTTCGCTTCATTGAACTTAACAATGGCCTCTTGAAGCCAAGGGGTCAGGCTGGTATTAGCGACTATTTCAATCTCAATTGCGTTTGATGGGGGGCCATCATTGGTTAGATTGCAAGCCAGAGTGGTCAGGGTTAATATAATTATCGCCATAAACGACGTAAAAATTCGCTTGAATTGCATTATTTACCTTCCTTTAAAAAATAGTTATTAGAATCCAGACTCGGCACCCGACAAAAAATTTAGTCGAGACTAATTAAATACATGGCACAGAGTTTTCAGTCCTATGTTCCCAAACTGGATTTGGGAACACAATTGCTCAAGTAAACTCTGTTTGCGACTTGCAGCATGCCAGAAACAGAGTTTCTATGGCAAATACGTTCCCAATCTCTAGATTGGGAACGAGAGGGGTGAACTCAGACCCTAAAGGTTTTTGAAATTTCAGGGTCTTGACTGGAATTTTTTTTGGATGACTTTACCGTCCAACGGTTATTAAAGTCATTTCAACAAAGCGATCTTGCGCTTGCTTCTCAGGGTCTTCAGTTTCCCAGTGATCTTCGGGGGGAAGGGTGGCCTCGACAATAAAACGAGTAGGATCGATGCCTTGAGAAACAAGGTAATCGACCACCGAGTGGCCTCGAGCTTGAGAAAAATCTAGGATTTCTTGTTGGGTGTAAGTGCCAGCCGGGCCAGGCCAGGCCGACGATCCTTTAACCCGCAGAAACAAGCCCACGCTTTGCAAGAGGGTCGGCACCACACAGTCATCCAAAATTCGGCGTGATTCCAGGGTTAGTTCTGTTGACTCTGGCACAAAGGAGAAACGACGGCAAGGCAAAACAGCTAGCGTAATCGAGTCTTCAGTGTTAACGCCGGATAGGTCGAGCTGGGCCGAGATAGAAAAGCTGTCATTGATTGGCTTGCCATTGGCTTGCAGTTGAGCTTGAGAAGCTGAACGGGACACAAAGCCAGGGTTAATCAAGTCGATGACATCATCATTAGGCACTTCGGCTCCGGAGGCGGCCCAAACTCGTCGAGCAATGCTTAACCGATTGACAATGGGGGTGGTATCGCGCATCACAAAAGCGTTGTCCCCCAAATCGGCTTGGGCTACGCTCTCTAGCCACAGTACCAAATCCTCAGAGGCACTTTCAGCATACACAAAGCTCCAATCGTTATGTCCCCACTGGGCAATTTGGGAAGCGGCGGTATCAAAATTTTCAGTTTGGGCCTTGAGGGTATCAAACCAGCTATCGTGGAAGGCTTGCACCAAGTCAGCTTTATTGTCAATGGATTGGCGAGAGGTGACAATAACGTCGATAACAATCCGCATCTGGCCGGAACTAAGCAAGGGCACCCCGCCCCCAGCTTCAGCCTCATAGATGTCAGGCTCCCAACCGGAAACAACATCGGCTTGACCGTTGTTGAAAGCTTCGATGGCTTCGGCCACACTATCTTGGGGAACCAGAGTGACATCAAAGCGCGGATTCAGGCGGGCAATTGACAGGGCATAATAGACAAAATACTCACCCACGCTACCCCGCGAAAAGGTAATACGCTTATCTCGCAAGTCGTTAACGGTGTCGATGTCGCGCACCCAGAGTTGGTCGGCACCGGCGCTTTCATCGACAATGGTGGTAATTATGCCGGGGCTGGTCAAAGCCACGGAGTCCAGAGTGGTGAGCAGACAATCCCACTGACCACTGTTAAGCAAAGCCGTGCGTTGTTCTTCGGATACGTCGTAAGTAGGGTCATCATCCAAAAAGAAGGGAACAATCCCCAGATAAAAACCGTGTTCCACATCTTTGCCCGATAGTTGCATTTGCTGCAAAGTAAAGTAGCTACCAAAGGCATCTGCCCCACAAATGTAAGTGGGCAAACCGTCATTGGCATCATAAGTAGGGGCAAAGATGGGGTCTGGCGACTCCAGCTGCACAACCGGCGTTGCTTCAACCGCTTCCCCAATCGGGGATGTCGCTATATCAGTAGGTTCAATATCTGGTGGGGTTTGATTGATGACAAAGTTAAAGATAAGGCCACTACAAACAACCAGTAGAGCCAATCCAACAATGATAAAAAAGGTAATTCGTGTTCTGTTCAGTTCCATATAATTTTTCCTTTCGAGATTTATCAATCAGATAGCTTAGTACCCGACAGTCTGAACTAATTAACTCTGTGTTCCTGTTTTAGCCTTCCCTAATCCACTTTGTCAAGTAACAGGTCAGATAATAATTATTCAGACCCCTTGCAACATGCCAGAAACAGAGTTTCTATGGCAAATACGTTCCCAATCTGGAGATTGGGAACGAGGGGTAATTTTTGACTATTTATCCACACTATAACCCAAATTGTCTAAAACGTCTTTTGTTGTTTGACCGGGCAAAATTTGAAATTGGTATTGACCATCACTGGCTTGGTCGATAATCAACTCGGTGGCCTCGGGCAAAACACAGTGTTTACTGCCACGTACACCACCCAACATCTCTTGATAAGCACCCACACAGAAAAAACCAATATACAAATCATTGGTCTCCAGCGGCAAATAAAGAGACGTTTGGCTTGATGCCGGTGGATACACGTCATCACTGTCGCAGGTGATGCCGCCTAGCTGGACTTGTTGAAAAGGTTTATCGAGATGGGTCAAGGGCAAAACGACAAAATGTTCACCCAAAGCCCAACTATCTGGGAATGATGTCATAATTGAGCCATCAATAATATACCAAGGTAAATCCGAGCCATTATCTTTAACCCCAACCACCCTAAACAAATGAGCGCCATGTTCAGCCGTAGTGTACCGGCCAAATTCGCCCATAATATCAGGAACCGGAACCCTATAATGACTGCAAATTTCCTGAAAAGTGGTCAATAGCAGACGAACAAAGGCATGATAGTCAAAATGAAAATTTAAGGTCATAGCGACCGGTATGCCACCTCCAAAATTAAAAATGCTTAAATCAGGATGGTGCTGTCGCAATTGAGCATAAATTTCAATAGTCGGTTTAAGGCCGCTTACAAAATCATCTTTATTGGTAATTTGGCTACCAATCATGGCATGATAAAGTTTGAGACGCAAATTTGGAGCAACCGCAATCATTTTTGCCGCTTGCCGAATATCAGATACGGTCAAGCCAAAGCGCGAGTTGGCTACATCCATCTCGGCTTGAGTTTGATGCTGTCCATAGCTTTTTTGGCGCAAGCCAACCTCAAATTGAAGCTCCGATTCAATCAAGGCGGGTAATTCTGCAAAATCCTCAACAATTGGAATTAGGTTATCGTGTATGTGCTTGAGTTGGATAAGCTTGTTGGCGTACTCAGTACCGGTGGCCTTATAGCCATTAGCCATAACCAGCCGCTCCGGAGGCAAATGACCAGCCAAAATCATCAACCGCACAATGTCCACATCAACGGCCGAGGACATCTCGTGATGCGCTCCGGTACCCAGGGTGGTACGGACAATCTCTTCGGCGGTATTGGCTTTGGAGGCGTAAGCGTAATAAAATTGACCCTGATAGCCAACTTCGGTGATAACTTCTGCAAAAATTCGGTTCATCTGCTCTATTTTTTGGCGAATCTTGGGCAAATAAATAATCTCCAAGGGGCTGGACATTACCTGACCCAATCCTTGATTTTCTTTGCCGCCAATAAAAAGTTGAGCCAAATCAAGCGATTCAAAATAGAGATGCCCCTCGCGGGCGATTAAAAAGTCATTGAATTTGTAAGTAGGGATGGGAGTTTCTTGCTCCCAACCGATAACAGGTCGTGTCATAAAAAAACCTCACTTGTCCACAATTCCTAAGGAATGAGTTCTAAATAAGTTGCGCGTTTCGCCTTCGACAAGCTCAGGCTACGTAGACGATGTAGGTCACGCTTGTAGCGTGACAATAATCGTTCGTCTGTATTGCTGAGGTATTACGGCGTTTATTAAGCAAACTAGTGACGCTACAAGCGTCACCTACAGTACAAAACGGGCATGCCCATCATTGACATGCTCATCGACCAGCTCCACTCGAATTGGATGATTACTCCCCCGGCAACCGAATCACCCGCCAGTCAGCGGCATTCCATGTCACCGTGTCGTAGATATGGGGAGCGACTCCTTGCAGACTGCGGTTGATACCGTACAGGTCGGGCAGGGCTAACAAGGGAATATGAGGTAAATCTTGATGAATAATCGTCGCTAGTTCACATAATAAGGTGCGACGGCGGTTAGTCGGCAGAGGAGTGTAGAGGGCATCAAAAATGTCGATTAAGGTCGGATTATAGTAACGCCCCACGTTCAACCCAGCGATGGGGTTGTCGCGAGTCGGAATCGAGCGAGGATCGAAATAGTCCCCCATGCGGATGGTCGGATCGATGCCGTAATAGCCGTCATCCCACAAATTCAAGTCGAAATTGCCCCGCAGTTCAATCCCATTATCGTTCCAAGTTCCCCACAGTTTACCCCCTTCGACCACCTCTCGATCCAGTTTGATATAGACGCGGGCCAGCATCTCCCCAATCAATTCATGAGCCTCATGGAGTGGCTCGCCAAACTCATCATAAGTATAACTTTTTAAGATTAACGGAGTGCCATCCTCAGCCGTGCCACACCCTTGACAACTCCGCACCTCGTCGCCGGGCTGTAGCACCCAACCAGCTTGATTAAGCAGAGCTTGAGCGATACCGGGGTCGTAGTAGTAGGGGGTCAGAAAACAGCCAATCTGATTCAACTCAGTCTGCATGGGGATCCCTTTGCCGTCGAAGGCGCGTCGGTTCAGGCGCTCCACGTCAATCGACTGTAAAATCGCCTGCCGCACTCGTTTATCGCCCAGAATCGGATGCGGTTTATCGGGATGCCCCGGTTCGCTCAAATTCGGCACTAAGCGCAACAGATACCGAGCCGGAACAGTGGCGTATAGATAAACATTGCCACTTTTACTACGCTCCATACGCCGGATAATCTGCTTCTCGTAAGGCCATAAATCTAGTTGCGCGTCCCCTCGCTCTAACATGCGTTGCCGCAACTTCGGGTTGGAGACAATTTCTAAGACCAGTTGGCTAGCAAGGGGACGATCTGAGACAAAATAGTGAGGGTTGGGCAAAAAAGTCAGCCGTTCACCCGGAACCCACTCACCCAAAATAAAGGGGCCGGTGCTAATCGGGTTGAAGTTACATTGCTCCCACAGGAGCATGGTTTCATGGTCATCCTCGCAGTAATGTTTTGGGAAGATTCCGGTTCCTAAGCCACCAAATTGGATCAAATAGTTCGGGTAAAACTGTTTGTAGGTGATGATGACCGTATGCTCATCGGGAGCGACCATCTCCTTTATCAGGTCGATGCCGGGGGTCCATATCCCACTTTGGTTGAGAATCTCCCGTGTAAACATCACATCAGCGGATGTGAAGGGCGTGCCATCGCTCCATTTGACATCTTTACGTAACTGCCAAACCACCGTCTTGCCATCAGGGCTGAGACCACCATTGCTCAGGGTAGGTAGAGCCTCAGCCAGTTCAGGGTAATATTTGCCGTCATGCCCCATCTCGGCCAATGCGCTATAGACCAACTCGCCGATGAGAGCTTCGTATCCGCTATCGTTTAAGTAGGCGTTAAAACTAGGCGGCTCAATCGCCAGTAGCACCTTGACCGCGCTCTCCTGCACATCAACTGCCCGCGCTAACGGCGGCAGAGTGGGTGTCGGTTCCGGTGTGGGTGTCGGGTTTGGCGGGGAGGAGGGTAAACAGCCCATCAGCAAAAAACATGTAGCTAGGAGAAAGTAGTTTTTTAGAATTGATATGTTATAATAGTTCTGCAAGATTGATATTAACATGACAAGTGACTTGTGAAAATATACCATCGTATGTTACGAATCACATGTAATGTCATATATTTTCACGTTTCACCAAACGAGGCAATACCCGAATTTCATCAATACCGATGGCTAGGCCAACGAGACCATAAATCAACATGCCTAACAATCCACTTAGGCTGATGTTCCATATTAGTGATAGCTGATTCAGATGATTGAAACTCAGGCTGACCACCACACCCATGATTCCGGCGGCGAGTAGGGTTTGGCCCAACACCTTAAGGAGCGGAGTCATGTTGATGGGGCCTAGCTGTCGATGGGTGATGGTTTCGACAGGCTCAACCCGCGTAGTTTGCCGAAAACGAATGATAGTGAGCAGGAATAGAATCTCTAGCGATACGGCCACGCCATTGGAAAGGGCCAAGCCACCCACGCCCAACGGCTGATAGAGCAGATAGGCCAACCCCAGATTAAGAAGCATGCTCAACACCGAACTGATGAGGGGCGTGATAGTATCCTTTTGGGCATAAAAAAAGCGATTAACCACTTCCATGAGACAATGGGCAACGAGGGCAATCGACCAGAACATGAGGGCATAATAGACCAACGCCGTCGAGGCTGCATCAAACTCACCCCGTTCAAACATCAGTTTAATGATGGGTCGCCCCAAGGCAATCAAACCGACCATGGCCGGAATCGACAAGGTCAGCATAACCCGCATGGCTTGGGCGGTGGTCTGCCATAAGCCAACCCAATCCTGACGAGCCGCTAGGGTTGACATGGTCGGGAATAGCACAATCCCAATTGCCGTGCCGATGATGGTTTGAGGCATCTGCATCAAATCCCAACCGTAATCTAGGGCCGAGACGCTCCCCTCGTTGAGGTATGAGGCCAAGTTAAACATGATAATGAAGTTCAGTTGAATGACAAAAATTGTGACGATGCGCGGCCCCATCAAGCGGATAATCTCAAATAAACTCGGATCATGCCAACCAAGAGTAAAAGGTACTGGGCCGCTCGGCGATTGGCCGCCCGATTGATTGCGCCAAACAAAGTAAGCCAAGCCCGGTAGTTGAATTAGCAGATGACCGAGCGCTCCGGCGATAGTGCCCCATATTAGGCCATATACGCCGAACTGTTCTACTAAAAAGAGCGCGCCACCGATAATGCCAAGGTTGTAAATAATGGGAGCGAGGGCGGGTAAGACAAAATGATTATGGGTGTTTAAGACTGCGCCGACTAAGCCACTGATGCTGAATATGGTGGTCGAAATTAGCACCAACCGCATCATGGAGACGGTCAGTTGTTGGGTGGCGGGGTCAAAACCGGAGGCGATGATATAGGTTACAATCGGGTCGGCAAATATCATCACCACAAGCGAAACGGTTAGGGCGACTAGCAACATGTTGTTGACCACCGCGCTGACCAGTCGCCAGCCATGTGGATCATGGGCGGGAGAAATGGTCAACCGTTCGCTTAAAACCGGAATGAAGGCGGTGGCGAGCGCACCACCCGAAATCATCATGTAGAGGATGTCGGGCAGGCGAAAGGCGGCCACAAAGGCATCAAATTCGCGCCCTGTGCCAAAGGTGGGAGCGATGATGATTTGTCGACCTACGGCTAACAGTTTGTTGATAAAAAATGCCACCATCAAGATGCTAGTCGAGCGGATGAGATGGGTCATAAAGTCGGCCAATATCGCTGATGAATGGCGACGGCTTCAGTCTCCAAGATCGGGCCGATAATCGGGAGGGGCTTGGTACTACGGGCAAAAATCTCGATACAGGCTGGAATGATGACCTGACTGCCAAATATCTCGTCCAGCTTTTCTGCCGAACAACCATAGACCACGCCTTGAATACCAGCCCAGTGAATCGCCCCACTACACATGGCACAAGGCTCGGTGCTGGTATAGAGCCAACATTGAGCCACCAAATTTGCACCTAGTTGCTGACTAGCGCGGCTAATCAGATTTAGCTCGGCATGGTGGGTGCAGTCGTTGTCGGTATTGACATTATTTTCAGCCTTAAACAGAATCTGGTCATCTTTGACCAACACTGCACCAAATGGCTCATTGCCAAGCCGAATCGCGTTTTCTGCCAGTTCAAAACAGATTCTCATAAATTTTTCATGGCTCATAGGAAATTCCTAATTCGATTATCTTTGTGTTTCTCGCCTATAATCAGCCCCCTCGTTTCCAATCTGGAGATTGGGAACGTATATGCCAGAAAAACTCTGTTTCTGGCATATTGCAAGTCGCACTTGCTACCCGACAAAGTGGTTTAGGGAAGGCTAAAACAGGAACACAGAGTATCACAGAGACGCACAGAGGGGCACAGAAGAAAAAATAAATCGCTTTTCTCTGTGAAACTCTGTGTTCCTCTGTGAACTCTGTGTTAATTAGTTCAGGGTAAAAATTTTTGTCGGGTAGTAAGTCCCAGTTTGGGAACAAGGGGGCTGAATTAATACCCATTCCTTACCTCCCAACGGCTCTATGCCCTCGATTCCTCGCTCCTGTCCTGGCTTAACTCGGCCATATCAGACTCAACCATCAATTTGATCAAGCTTCGGAAATCGACGGTTGGTTCCCATCCGAGTACGTTTTTGGCTTTACTACAGTCGCCAATCAGCAAGTCAACCTCAGCCGGACGATAAAACTTATCATCGACTACGACATAATCTTCCCAATTGAGGCCCACACCTTCAAAAGCCGCTTCGCATAACTCTCGGACAGAGTGGGTCTCTCCGGTTGAGATGACGTAATCATCAGGCTGGTCTTGTTGAAGCATGAGCCACATGGCCCGCACATAGTCGCCAGCGTAGCCCCAATCACGGCGGGCATCGAGGTTGCCGAGGCGAACTTCTTTCTGTAATCCTAGTTTGATGCGGGCCGCGGCGTATGTCACTTTGTGAGTGACAAACTCTAAGCCACGACGGGGGCTTTCATGATTGAACAAAATACCTGAACAGGCATACAGATTGTAACTTTCTCGATAGTTGATAGTGATCCAATGTCCATAAACTTTAGCCACGCCGTAGGGGCTACGAGGGTAGAAAGGGGTCGATTCTGTTTGAGGGACATCTTGCACCTGGCCGAACATCTCGGAGGAACTGGCTTGATAAAACCGAATTGTCGGGTCAACGATGCGAATCGCGTCCAACACGCGCGTCACGCCCAAGGCGGTGAACTCGCCGGTCAAGACGGGTTGTCGCCATGAGGTTGGCACAAATGACTGCGCGGCCAAGTTGTAAACCTCTTGGGGGTGACAATCGTTCAAAATGTCAATCAACGACATCTGATCGAGCAGGTCGCCTTGCACCAACTCTAAGGCATCAATTTCTTGTAAATGGGTGATACGGTCAAAATTGATGGTACTGCTACGACGAACCATGCCGATAACTTTGTATCCTTTTTCTAATAAAAACTCAGCTAAATATGAACCGTCTTGTCCGGTTATCCCTGTAATTAGGGCTGTTTTTTGACTCATTATAAAATTCTCCAAAGTAAGTCAGCGAATCAGCGAATCAGCGATTCGTTGACTCGTTGACTCGAATCACTGATTCATTTCACCTCGCCAATAGTCGAGGACTTGGTTTAAGCTCTCTTCAAAGGAGTAGAGAGGTTGCCAGCCTGTTGCCTCTTTTAATTTGCGATTATCAGCATAGATAACAGCCACATCAGAGGGACGCATGCGGGCAGGGTCTTGTTTGATTTCAATCTGACATTGACTGAAACCGAGCAGAACATCCAACAGATATTGAATTGAGTAGGCTTGTCCGGTGCCGATATTATAAGCCTCGCCGGGCTGACCATGTTGAGTGACGAGAGAGTAGGCTCGGACGACATCTTTGACATTGGTGAAATCTCGTTTAGCTTCCAAATTACCGACATACATCACCGCTGGGGAGAGGTCAAACTCAATTTCGGCGATCTGTTTGGCAAAGTTGCTAGCCACAAAAAATGGGCTTTGACGTGTCCCAATATGGTTAAAAGGGCGCACTCGTAACACATTCAGCTTATGACTGAGATAATATTGTAAGCCTAATATGTCTTGGGTGACTTTACTCACACCATAAGGGTTATTCGGTTGTAAAGGGGCATGTTCATCAACAGGCAAATAGTCAGGCTGAACAGGCCCATAAACTTGGTCTGAGGCGACCAATAATATCCGAGCCTGTGATTGTTGTTGAATCATGGCCTGTAAAATATTCAGTTGAGGAGAGATGTTATTCTCAAGCGTTGCCCAAGGGTCTTGCCAAGCTGTGGGAACAAATGCCTGCGCCGCCAAATGGTAAATAATATCTGGCTGAACCCGTTGCAATAGTGTTTGAACTGTCTCCATGTCACGCAAATCAGCTGTAATCAACTCTATTTCGTCACTGAGATGTTTTTGTTTCTTATTACTACGGTCTACACCAAAAACTGTATCCCCTTGTCCGATCAGTTCTTGAGCAAGGTGTCCTCCCGCAAATCCATTTATTCCTGTGATCAATACTCGCATGTGGTTAAATTACCCCCATTTATTTAGAAATCGGAATTAAATAAGTTGTGTTTTGACATCGCCTTCGACAAGACTTCTGTGTAAGCTCAGTCGAACGCTCAGGCTACGTCGCACCGCCTGAGCTTGTCGAAGGCGAACTATCAGCATGCACATGTTAATTAATGCTCATTCCTTAGGTTATGGCTAGTCATCAAAGTACATCATTATAACTTAGTTCAAACGCACCTGCAACGTAATGCGTAGATTGTCTGAATGGAGAAACTAGTATAAACTTTATTGTAGCATAAAAACAGGTTGGATGATATTACGGAGTAGGCCAATGTTAGCTCGATTGCTTTTACTATTTATCATTGTTCCCATGCTGGAGTTGGTTTTATTGATTGAACTTGGGCAATGGGTAGGGACATTGCCCACCCTTGGTTTGATTATGGTGACGGGGGTTGTGGGGGCGTTTTTAGCCAAGCGGCAGGGGATAGCCGTATTGAAGCGGATTCAGACCGATACGCAAACAGGTCGTTTGCCAGCCGAATCGATTTTTGATGGGGTGATGATTCTGGTGGCCGGAGCATTTTTAATGACTCCCGGTATTTTGACCGATAGTTTTGGCTTTTTGTGCCTTTTTCCGCCGACTAGACAGGCGATTAAAAAGCTAATCTGGGTACAAATACGGCGGATGGTTCAAAATGGACAGTTCCACATCTCGACTTCCGGATTCTATCAGGGTGGGCCGATGTCTCGACCTGAGCCGGACAATGTGATTATCATTGACCCAGATGAGGATAAAGATAGGTAAAAATTCGCTCTAAAAACCCAATTTCTTTGAGAAATAGGGTTTCTGACGCTCTTTCTGGCGAGTTTGCCCCTTGCTCCTTGTTCGCCCCTTGTTCCCAAACTGGGTTTAGAAACACAATTGCTCAAGCAAACTCTGTTTGCGACTTGCAACATGCGGCTATCAACGTAAGCCGAGACATGTAGCACATGCTTCAGCCTGTGCCGCACAGTCTAAAGACTGTGTTACGATATTATCTGTTGCATGTTTTGCCCCGTGTTCCCAAACTGGGTTTGGGAACACAATTGCTCAAGCAAACTCTGTTTGCGACTTGCAACATGCGGCTATCAACGTAAGCCGAGACATGTAGCACATGCTTCAGCCTGTGCCGCACAGTCTAAAGACTGTGTTACGATATTATCTGTCGCATGTTAAGTTGGTAGCCCAACATGCCAGAAACAGAGTTTCTATGGCAAATATATTCCCAATCTGGAGATTGGGAACGAGGTCAGTCAAGTTGACGGTCATGCTGTGGGCAGTAATGGATCCCGTTAGGAATGAGTCCTAAATAAGTTGCGCGTTTGGCAATCGTAGGGGCTAGGCAAGGCGGTGTAGCGTTGGTTTGAAATCAGAACTCCAATCCGCCTTGCCTCGCCCTGAATCCACGGAATGACGGGCGAGGCAGGGGCGGAGCGGAGATGGTCGCACATTCCAAGTCTAGACCGCCCTGCCTAGCCCCTACCATAATCTCCGACGCAAATGCACATGTTAATTAATGCCCATTCCTTAAAGCTCTTGGCCCAAGGCCAACTCATCTTGCATACGTTGATTTGCCACCGACAAAGCCATGTTGATTCGCTGTTGCTCGTCAAACATGTTGGCTAATTCAATCGCACCAGCGACCTGTCTAGCGACAATTTCAATCAATTTTTTGTCAGCTGGGTTAAAGCTATGCTCACCGTGATAAGCATGCAAGATGATAATTCCAATCACCCGTCCCTGCACCAATAACGGCACCAGCATCAAACAGGCAATCTGTTCAGCCAACTCAGGGGCATACAACAAGTCGGTTATCTGCCCAAACATAGAACGCGGCACAATAAGAGACTGTTTGGTCGCGATCACCTCTTGCAATGTACTCGATAAAATAAACTTCTCCCCCACAATCGGGTTAAATTCCGTTTCCGTGACAATTTTTTGCGCCACAATCTTTAGCGAGGTTAGGTTATCATCCAAAAGGCCAATTATAGTTCCACCGGCCTTTAATAGTTGGAGTATGGTTTCAGCTACAATCTGTAAAGCCATGTCTAAATTGGTTACAGTAGCCAGCGTCTGACTAATCAGATTTAACGCCTCTAGCTCATCGACGCGTAGTTTTAGGTTGTCGTAGGCTTGCTGCAAATCTAATTGTGCCTTTTTGCACTCGGTAATGTCAATGGAATATTCAATCATCTGAACCACATCGCCCGCCTCATTTAAAATGGGATAGCCATAAACCTCGACATTGATTGGTTCACCTGTGGTTGAATAATGCAGATGTTCGACCACAACCAACTTTTTGGTGTTATGGACAATGGCGAGCGGACAAGGATAGTCAGCACTATTGCAGGGGCTATCTCGTTTATGAATTACGCTGTAACAAGCCGAATTTTCGGTGATACCCAAGGGTCGCGCGGCATAGTTAGTAGTTTCAACAGAGTAATCAGCAACGTTAATCACATAAAAGGGGACGGGCAATGCTTCCAGAATCGTATGCAGAAATTGGTTTTGAGTTTGGAACTGCCTTTCCACTTTTTTACGATTGGTAATATCATGGGCGACAAAAACAATCGTCTCCTCAGTCAAAAACGATACGCGCCCATCAAACCAGAGTTCTCTGCCATTAATGAACAGACTATACTCTATGATGGTCATTTCATGGGTCTCAATAGTGTGGCGAATATTGGTCAAAAACAGCTCTGCGAGTGGGGCAGAGAATATTTCGGGGATTGTTTTACCAAGCAGTTCTGTTGAGGGGCGGTACAACAGTTCATGGGAGGTTGGGGCAATTTTTAAGTATTTTCCATTGTTATCTAGCACCATAATCAAATCGGTCATCGCCGCAAACAGAGCTTGCAACTCGGCCTCAGAGCTTTTTAGGGCAATTTTGGTTTTTTTATAGTCGGTAATATCACGATTTACGAAAACGATTCCGGTAGGATTCCCCCCATCATCTTTAAGAAGTTTGACCGAGACCAGCACATCAATTACTCGGCCATCTCGATAATGATGTAATGTCTCTCCATTCCAGTAACCTGTTGCAAAAAAAGCATCAACAATATCCTGTCGAGATGAGATTTGATAAATGGGACGAACAATCTCGTTGACCCGTTTACCAATCACTTCATCCTGTTCCCAACCATACATATCTGTCGCGGCATTGTTCCAGCTTCTAATCACAAAGTTCAAATCACTCGATATGACCGCCTCAGACACATTATCAAGCAAATATTTATGATAATATAATGATTTCTCAACTATTTTGCGTTCAACCACCTCTTGTTGGAGTTTTTCATTGTAAGCTAGAGTTTTTTTTTGCATATCCTGCAACGAGAGATGAGCCTCAACTCGAACAATCACTTCTTCGATATGAAATGGTTTGGTGATATAGTCCACTCCACCCACAGAAAACGCCTTAACTTTATCCAAAGTGGCATGGAGCGCGCTAATAAAAATTATTGGAATATCATGCGTTCGTTCATCCGCTTTTAGCTCTTTGCACACCTGATAACCATCCATGCCGGGCATCAAAATATCAAGCAAAATCAAGTCGGGCAGTTCAGTTTGCGCGGCAATCAGGGCCATCCGACCATTGGAGGCAGGTCGAACCCGATACCCTTGTTGAGTTAATATTTTGACTAAAAATCGTAAATTAGCTCGAGTATCATCAACCACTAAAATGTTTTTACTCATGTATTAAAACCTCTATTCCAAATTATCTACTCTGGACATGGCAATTCAAAATAAAAGAGTGAGCCTTGACCTACCTCGCTCTCCACACCAACTTGCCCACCTAACCGTTTGATAATTCGTCTAATAATCGACAATCCTAAGCCAGTACCTTCAACCTCAACCTGCTTGAGGCGGGTAAATTCAGTAAATAGTTCCTCTTGTTGAGCCGGAGTCAATCCAGCCCCGTTATCTTTAATCCAAAATCGAACCGATTTACTATCATCATTAACGGTTGCACCAAAGGTTAAATGTGGGGGCCTACCACCATATTTTAGGCCGTTGCTAAAATAGTTTACCCAAACCTCTTCGATCCAAGGAGCATAGCCAAGTGCTTTAGGCCAGCTATCGGGAAACATAATCTGGGGCTGATACTTCTCAATCATAGGGGCCAACCGTTCCCGAACATCAAACAAAATTGCTTGCATGTCTAGTTCCGTCAAGATGATATCATTAGTCCGAACACTGGCTAATAGTAACAGTTCATCAATAATATTGACCGACTTATGGCTGATGGTCCGAATCTCATTCAAAAACATCAATTTCTGATTTTCGGTAATCGTGTCGAGATTGTCAAGGGTATAATCAAGATAACTAGCAATAAATCCTAACGGATTCTTCAAATCGTGAGCCACGGTATGGGCGAACGCGTCCAACTCTTGATTTTGCTCACGTAATAACAGTTCGGCCCGTTTACGCTCGGTGATTTCTAAGATTAGTTGATTATTAATCCGTTCTCGATGTGCCACCTCGTTTTTTAACTGCTGATTCATGTCCTGTAACGCCAGATGGGTCTCGACTCGAGCCAACAATTCCTCAACCTGAAACGGTTTCGTGACATAATCCACTGCTCCAATCGAGAAGGCATGCACTTTATCAAAGGTCTCGTTTAAGGCACTAATAAAAATAATCGGGATTTCTGCTGTATCTTCTCTCATTTTTAGATGTTTACACACTTCGTAGCCCGACATGTGGGGCATCATAATATCAAGCAAGATTAGGTCGGGTGACTCGATCTCAATCGCGGAGAGAGCCATGTGACCATTGGCAGCCGGACGCACTTTATATCCGTTAATCGTCAAAATCTCGACTAAGAGATGTAGATTTGCTCGTGTATCGTCAACAACTAATATACTCTTGGTCATAGAAATAGCCCCTTTTATTTCTCTGTCCGAATCAAGGAAAGAATTTTTTCATACTCAAAATCATCTGCCAATTTGGTTAACTGTTTTGCTAAGACGTGATCATGTTCGCTTACTTTCTCAATCGTCTCAGCGATTAACTCCATGTCAATTCGCACCACGACTTGCTCAAGGGTGGCTAATAAATCGGGTGGCAAAGTAGACATACGAGACCTAATGTAGGCTGGGTCAGAGAGGTCTGTGTATGTTCGAGACGTAGAAGCATTTTCTTTCTGATAAATATATTTTACCCCGATATGCTTATCCATAAGTTCAAACACATTGGCTTCCTGAAATGGTTTGTAGACAATATCATCACACCCGGCTTCTATAACCGACGATTTATCCTCTTTTAAGACCCCGGCGGTTAGAGCGATAATCACGGTTCTGGGGTTATGAGAAGTCTCCTCCATGCGAGCTTTAATTTGCCGAGTAGCCTCATAACCATCCATAATCGGCATACGAATATCCATCCATATCAAATGAGGATGCCACTCCTCCCATATTTCAATAGCTTCTTGACCATTACGAGCCTCTTTTAAGAAAAACCCAAACGGCTCTAACAAGTGGATTAGAAATTGTCGATTTGTCCATTTGTCGTCAACAACCAAAATTCGATACTCTGGCTGATTTGCTTCAAGGGCAACCACTTGGCGAGACTGATTTTTTTCAACAATGTCGTCATGCTCAACCACCTTAACTCCAATGTCAAAGGTAAAGGTAGAGCCTGGCCCCCCCTGCGGAGGAGGTGTAACAATACCCATCGCCGGTGATTGAACCGTAATTGTACCGTCCATCATCTTGACAAATTTCTGGCTAATCGGCAAACCTAAACCTGTGCCAGTTTGGGCATTTTCTCCAATTTTAGTCTGCACAAAGGCCTTAAATAATCGTCCCATCTCATCAGAAGCGATACCATATCCGCTGTCCTCAATCATAACGCTCAAACGACTATTTGTCTCGAGCTGTTCACCTTTATCATCACTATCCTTATTATCTGAAGAAATCTTGATAACGATGTGACCTTTCTGCGTAAATTTGATGGCATTACTTAATAGATTGATTAAAACTTGACGTAGTTTCAACTCATCTGTGTGGATATAACGGGGCAAATCTGAGGATCGCTTTGAATATAGCTTTAGCTCCTTATCATTCGCCTTAAATCGGAACATGTCCTCCACATCATCAAGCAGGCGGTACAGGTCAAAATCGGTTCGGTTGAGTACGGTACGCCCAGCCTCAATTTTAGACATGTCAAGCACATCATTAATCAGGGTCAACAGATGTTCACCACTACGGGTAATAACGTTGAGATTTTCTTGATGCTCTTGAGCCAAATTTTCACCCCGCCGCATCATTTGGGTAAAGCCAAGAATCACGTTAAGGGGCGAGCGGAGTTCGTGGCTCATGTTAGCTAAAAAGGTACTTTTGATTTGATTGGCTGCCTCTGCGGTTTCTTTGGCATTACGGAGTTCGGCGGTGCGCTCCTCGATTCGCAGTTCTAGTTCCTCATTGGCTTTCTGCAACGCCTCTTCGGCAAGCCGTTTTTGTTCAATCGCCTTTTTCAGAATAAGGGTATGTTCAACCGAGTTTTCAACCGTAATTTTCAGGTCTTCCATGTCAATCGGTTTGGTTAAAAAATCGAAACTACCCACGTTCATGGCTTTGCGAATATTTTCCATATCGGCATAAGCGGAGATAATCACCGCTATTAAAGCCGGATTGATGGTCGGTTTTAGCTCCTGTAAGTGAGCTAACAGGGTCAGACCATCCATGTTGGGCATGTTGATATCGGTCAATAACACATCAATAGACGGGTCTGACTTTAATATCTCAAGCGCCTCTTCACCATCCTGAGCAAAAATAAAGGTAAACTCTTTTTGACGCACACGTTGCCTAAACAGTTGCTGAATTAACAACTGTAGCTTTGGCTCATCATCAACAACTAAAATTTTAGTAGGTGTATTGCTACTTTCCATAACTATTCATTCCCTAACTTCTGTTTTGGTAAACTGATAATAAATTCAGTGAACTCCCCTAATTCAGTATTCACGTCAATTTTTCCTTGGTGAACCTGTACAATAATATCATAAGTAATCGATAACCCCAATCCCGTCCCCTCACCGGCGGGTTTGGTTGTAAAAAACGGTGTAAATAGTTTATCTTGCACCTCAGAGGGTAAACCTGAGCCATTATCCCAAACTCGTATCTCGATAAAGTCGGGTAATTTTTTTGTCGTCACCCGAACTATGGGGACAATATTGGTTGGTTGAGATATTTTTTTATGATGGGCGGCATAACAGGCGTTATTAATCATATTCAAGAAGGCCCGACTAATATCCTGTATAATAACAGAAATCGGTTCAATTGTCGAATCGAAATAGGTCTCTAAATTGATATTAAAGGTTACGTCTTTAGCCCGAATACTATGATAGGTTAGCTGAATTGTCTCATCAAGCAAAATGTTTAAATCAGTTTTTTGAAACTGACCGACTGTTCCGCCTGAATGAAGTAACATATTCCGCACAATACTATCGGCTCGTTGTCCTTCCTCGTTGATACTAGCGGCATTTAGTTTGAGGTCGGTTAAAATTTCATGAATATACACCCAATCTTCGGAGTTAACAATCGGTTTTTGTTCGGTTAATAGCTCGATCAACTCATCAGCCAAACCGATAGATAACTGAGCAAAATTATTGACAAAATTTAGGGGATTCTTGATTTCATGAGCAATTCCAGCCGTTAATGTCCCTAACGAGGCCATTTTTTCTTGTGCAATCAGTTGATTTTGTGTTGCCTTAAGGTTTTCTATAGCTTGAGACAACTCTTGAGTACGTTCATCAACCTTATGTTCTAAGGTTTGATTGGCTTCTGCCAGTAAGACCTCAAAACGTTTACGCTCAACAATCTCTTGCTGCGCTTTATCATATAATATTTGTAACTGTTTGTTTTGCCCAATCAACTGTTTATCTTGGGTATAACTTCGTAAGGCCTCGGTAACGGTTAGGCACAAGTCCGGTTCATCCCATGGTTTAGAAATATATCGGTATAAGTTAGCATTGTTGACCGCATTACCAACCACCTCGGCATCCGCTTGACCCGTTAATAAAATTTTTAGGGTTTTGGGGTATCCCTGATGAAGCTGAATAAGGAGTTCATCTCCTTTTAGGCCGGGCATGATTTGGTCAGAGATAACCAATGGAATCTCAACATTATCCTCAAGCAGTTCAGAAAACAGTTCGATGGCTTCCTCGCCACTCTCAGCGATTTCAATATCGTAAGTTTGCCCCAGATGATTCCGTAACTGATCTCTAAGGCTGACCAAAACCACGCTTTCATCATCGACACATATAATAACTGTTTTTTTCATCATATTATGATAGATTCGCTATATTATGACAGACCCGCTTTTAAGGTGTTAATCAGTTCTGATTCATCCCAGGGTTTGGTGATGTAACTGTACAGATTGGCATGTTTTTTGGCTCGCTCAATCGCGATTTCATCAGCCTGTCCGGTAAGCATGACTTTGACGATACGAGGAAATTTTTCATGTACTCTAATTAAAAACTCATCCCCTTTCATATTTGGCATGAGCCAATCAGAAACGATGATGAGAATCTCAATCTGATCTTCATCCAACTCCTCGATCACTTCCAATGCCTCATCTGCACTTTCAGCCATCTCATACATATAAGTATCACCAAAATGGTTTTTAATTTGATCTCTCAAACTGGTTAAGATAATTTCTTCATCGTCAACACATAAAATCGCTTTTTTAACCATTGTCAAATCCTTGTTCAAATTGGCATATAAGTACCCAAACAATAATTTTACGGAAATTATATTTATCTACTTGCTATCATTTCAACAGGTACGGTGTGATTTATATCTTGCCGAGAGTAAATATATTTGACCTGAAACCCACCATGCTCAAACTGTTGCAAAAACGTTGAGCTACAATTGAGGGTATAAACGCCTATATCTCGGACTGATATATTACGTTCTTCAAACTGAGCAATCACGTTCATCAAGGTTCGTCCGGTCGTTATCTCGTCCTCAATGAGGATAACATTATCGCCCGATTTTAAACCATAAATAAAGTGGCTAGACCGCTCCGAATGATGTTCGATAAAATGAATTTCATGTGGAAGTCGTAGCCGCACTCGATAAGAACCAATGAAGGGGATATTTGTCGCCTCTGATATGGCATAAGCGGGAATTAACCCTCCTTCAGCAAAGCCAACAATATAATCGACTCCATCGGTCGATAATTGGTTGGCTAAATAACAGGCTTGTTGTTTGATAAATGATGGCTCTATTGGAAGCACTCGTCCATCAAAAGGATGCACCAATTTTTCTTTGCGGTGATCGTTATTATTACGTTCAGCAAAATACATAGGGTGATTCATAAACAATTTTGTTTTTCTGACAAAACCGTATCTCACGACTTATTTCTCCTGATTCAGTTTATAGCATACACTTTCAGTATGCGATATGTTGCCTTCGACAATCTCAGACAACATCAACGTCCCTGTGAGCCATGTGAGGTCAATGCATGCAGGGACGATAGTTGAGAAACACAAATTTCTAATCCTCATTCAAAATCGGTAACAATACAGTAAATGTAGTTTGACCGGGCCGACTGTCAAAATCAATTTTACCTTGATGCTTCTCAATAATCTTGCGAACAATGTCTAACCCTAACCCCGTTCCCTCGCCAGTCGGTTTGGTGGTATAAAATGGCTCAAAAATATAAGGTTTTACCTTCGTCGAGATTCCCGTTCCACTATCGCTAATTGTGACAACAATATAATCAGTGTCAAGTATTTTAACGCCACTCACCAAATCGAAAGTCATATCTAACTGCTTCAGCTTTAATAACTTTACCTCAATCTTTAACGTGCCTTGGCCATACATGGCTTGCATGGCGTTGTGGATAAGGTTAGTCCAAACTTGATTAAGTTCATCAGGATAACACAATATAGGTGGAATGTCATCGTAATTGGTAACGACCTCAATACCATGTTTCAGTTGGTTGTGATAAAGAGTCAACACAACCTCAATGCCTCCAATGAGATTCGCCTTAGTTAATGTCTCTGTCTTATCATGACGGGCATAACTTTTGAGGGCAAAAACAACTTTTGAGGCTTTATCAACCGCAATCATGATATTTTGACTGTTATTTTTTTGAATAGCGAGACTGTAAGCAACTTGTATAATAACGGAAGTTTTGTCATGGGTCAAGAGTGGTAATAACGGCTCAATATTTTTGTATACTCCTATTTCGACCAGTTTATCTGCTATTGTACTGGAATTTGAGACCTGCAACGTAGTCAATTTTTTATGTAATGCACTACGTAATTTGCGATTTTCTCGAGAGGATAACCGCTCTCGGTTTTGTTGTATGATAGTTTCAATCAGTTCCAAAAACAGGGCATACTCAGTGGGAGAAAGGTGTTGCAACAGTTCAGGTAACTCGTTAATAAAATTAGCTAACGCTTTGGAGATGTTACCAATTGAAGCTCGAATCGCGCCTAATGGGGTATTAACTTCATGGGCTACACTGGATACTAATTGCCCTAAAAGAGCCATTTTTTCCGACAAAATCAACTCGTCTTGGGCCGATTTAAGGTTGCGTAATGTTTTTGATAACTCTTCGTTTTTCCTCTGTAACTCCGTTTCGGCCTGAGTACGTTGAATAACTTCATTGTGCAGATGTTCGTTTAAGTTTTGCAGTTTTATATTGACTCGATTAAGTTCATCGGTTCGGTGTAAAACTAATTCCTCAAGATGTTCCCGATATTCCTGTAACTCTTTTTCTGCTTGCTTGCGAACTTCGATCTGTTTTGTTAGTGATGCATTTGCCATCGCCAACTCTGCGGTTCGTTCTTGAACCCGATGCTCTAATGAACCGTGTGCCTTTTTTAACTGTTTATACGTATTAGTTAATTGGGTGGACTGTTCGAGTAACGTTTTTTCACGGTCTTTTAAGACAATCTCGGTATCGCGCCAACGCGCCACGACATTATATAGGATAGTACGGGCAACAGACGAGTCATTGTTCAACAAATGGTCAAATTGTTCTCGATGGATGGATAAGAGCACACAGTCAGATAACGCTCTAGCACTAGCCATGCGTGGTGCTTTATCAAGCAAAGACATCTCGCCAATGACCTCGCCTTTTTTTCGGATGGCTAATGGTAGCTTATGGTCGCCTGAAAGGACGTATATTTCAATTTCCCCTTCTTTTATAACATAAGCATAGTTCCCACTACTACCTTGCCTAAACAAATTTTTATCTTTGAGCAGGTGTATTTCAGTTGTTATTTGAAGTAGTTGTTGCAAATTGATGTCGGAGAGTTCAGAAAATAATGAAATATTTTTCAGGGAATTATACATGTATAGCTCACTTATTCTTCACTAATTTAGTTTCATATTTCACTGGAAGATAAATACTGAAGGCAGTTCGTCCGGGCTGACTATTTACTTCGATTTTTCCATTGTGCCTGTTGATGATTTTTTGCACAATATCCAGTCCCAAACCACTCCCTTCGCCTGTCGGTTTGGTAGTAAAAAACGGCTTAAAGATATTGTCCTGAATTTCTAGGGGAATACCGGGTCCATTATCCGCAATCGTTACCACGATACAAGGATTTGTAGACGTTGGCAAATCAATCTCAGTCGATGCAGGGTCGATAGGCATGGCCTCTAATCGGCGTATAGCAATTTCTAACCGCCCCTTACCCTGCATCGCTTGAATGGCGTTATGGATTATGTTGGTCCAGACTTGATTCAGTTCATCAGGATAACATAAAACAGGAGGTATATCTTCATAATTGGTGACAACTTCAATACCTCGTTTAATCTGGTTATGATAGATGACCAACACGATGTCAAGCCCTTCGATAATGTTGGCTTTGCTCATTTCAGCAGAAACATCATAACGGGCATAACTTCTGAGGGCAAAAACCACTTTACTGGCTTTTTTGACCGCAATCATAATGTTACGACCGTTATTTTTTTGAATATATAAGTTATAAGCCGTCTGAACAATAAACATACTTTCAGGATGTTTTAACAACCTTAAATAGGGCGTTATATCCTCATAAACTCCCATCTCAACCAAACGTTCAGCCAAAAGGTGAGATTGGTCAATGTTATATTCTTCCAAGGTCTTTTTGAGGACACGACGCAACTTACGGGTCTCTCTGGAGGAAAGTCGCTCTTTGTTACACGTAATGGTCTCAATTAACCACATAAAATCGGCTCGCTCTTCTGGAGACAATAACGTTAACAGCCTTGGTAGTTGTTGAAGCGAATAATCTAAAGCGTTGGTGATGTTGCTGATGGAAGCTCGAATCGCGCCCAATGGACTGTTGATCTCATGGGCCACTCCGGCCACAAGTTGCCCCAAAACAGCCATCTTTTCTGACTGTAACAACTCATCCTGAGTCGCTTTAAGATCGGCAAGAGTTTTAGATAGTTGTTGGTTGGCTTGCCCAAGTTCAGCGTTCTTTTCTTCTACATCGCGCTGTAAATTCCTCAATTTTAAGTGAGTCTCTACCCGAACCAACACCTCCTGAAACTGAAAGGGCTTGGTAATATAATCCACGGCCCCAACCGAAAAGGCTTTCACTTTGTCTAACACCTCATCTAAGGCGCTGATAAAAATAATCGGCACATTGGAACTATACGGGTCTTCTTTAAGGCGTTTGCACACCTCAAAGCCATCCATATCAGGCATTTTAATATCTAACAAAATTAAGTCTGGCAACAGTCTTTGCACGGAGGTCAGCGCCATATTACCATTAAAGGCAAACTGAATATTATACCCTTGTTCGTCTAATAGTCCGGCTAACAAACGGACATTGGCCCGAGTATCATCCACCACTAAGATTGTTCCTTTTGTGTTGTTATCCATCAGACAGTCTCAAAATAGTTTTTCAACAGGATTAACGCGTTTTCTTGCCGTTAACCTTGTCAATCCTGTCAAAAACTATTTGTCTTAATCAACAGTCGGGTACTAAGATTGATTTTGACCATTTTCAATGCCATGTTGAGCAAATTCAGCTATTTTATCGTACTCAAAATCATCAGCAAGCGTAGACAAAGAATCGGACAATGCACTGTCAATATGACTAATTTGTTCAATCAAACTATTCATCACCGATAGATTATTACGGGAGGCCGCATGGTGTAATTTCTCCAGTAACTCTATGGGGAGTACATTCAGTGCTAGTTGTAGTTTTTGCAAAGTGGTTTCTTGGTCGGCTGAATCCAGTTTGGTTGATGGGGCGGGCTGTTCGTAGACATATTGTACCCCTATATGTTTCTCCATGAGGTTAAATATGTCTCTATCCTTAAATGGCTTACGGAGGAAATCATCGCATCCAGCCTCTAAGACCACGGCCCGTTCTTCTTCAAAAACACTAGCTGTTAAGGCTATAATAGTTGTATCCTGCCCTTCATCCGTCGCTTTAATCTGTTTGGTCGCTTCATATCCATCTAAAATCGGCATCCGCATGTCCATCCAAATCAAATCAGGCTTCCATGTCTGCCATATTTTAATCGCTTCTTGACCATTATTGGCTTCATTTATTTCAAAACCAAGTGGATTAAGAAGTTTAACCAATAACATCCGATTGGTTACGCGGTCATCAACAATCAAAATACGATAGGTTGGCTGTCCGGGTTGCAAGGCGATAATGTTATTTCGCGACTTTTTAGTGCTAGAAATCCCATCAATAAGTTCGACCATGACTTCAAATCGGAAGATTGTGCCATGCCCAACTTCACTGCTAACAGTTATATCACCGCCCATAAGTTGAATAAATTTGCGACTAATTGGCAAACCTAAGCCAGTCCCCTCTTTTGATAGTTTACCCGTTTCGGTTTGCACAAATGCCTTAAAAAGATGACCAATTTCATCAGGAGCAATACCGGATCCGGTATCCTCAATCTCCACGATGATTTTGGCTGTTTTACTGTTTTCGTTTAGCTCTTCACTCTTACCCCGTACTGATACACCTCCCTCTTCGGTGAACTTGAGGGCGTTGTTGAGCAGGTTAATCAGCACTTGACGAAATTTTACTTCATCTATGCGGATATACTGCGGCACGGTGGGCGACACATCAAAAACCATTTGCAGATTCTTATCACTAGCTTTCAGAGAGAACATGTCTTCAATATCTTCAAATAGACGATATAAATCAAACTCATGTTGATTTAAAGTTATATGTCCGGCCTCAATTTTAGAGAGGTCAAGCACTTGGTTGATGAGTGATAAAAGATGCTCCCCACTACGAATGATGATGCCAACATTCTCTTGATTTTCGCGAGATAAAGTTTGGCTACGAACCATAATTTGAGAAAATCCTAACACTGCGTTTAAAGGTGAGCGAAGTTCATGGCTCATGTTTGCCAAAAATGTACTCTTGGCTTGATTAGCCACTTCTGCTTCTTGTTGGGCCACGGTTAGCTGTTCATTAGAACGTACCAACTCTTCGCCCCGTTCAGTCAGTTCCTTGGTTCGTTCTGCCACTTGATTTTCCAATTGCTGATTCAAAGCTTCAATCGACCTAACTCGCCATCGGAACAAACCGACCACTAACCCAATGACCACAATAAGTGTTAGCCCTCTAAACCACACAGTTTCCCACCAAGGGGGCGAAAGGGTTACGACGGTCGAGGCTTCATCAGGACTCCAACTGCCATCAAAATTCTGCATTTTCACCCGAAAAGTGTAAATTCCGGCAGGAAGGTTCATGTATGTCCGTGAGGTTTGTGGCCCCATGTCTTGCCAAACCTTATCATATCCTTCTAAAATCGTCTGAAATCGCTTGGTTTCGACTCGGTGATCTAAACTCGCATACCGAAATCGAAGCGAATTTTGGTCATAATTTAACTGATAACGATCAGCGGTGCTGGTCAACGTCAACTCATACTGTCGCCCTTGCTCATCAATCTGCGGTATGGTGACGGCATCAATCTCCGTTCCTATTTGGAATGGCGTGGGGTCAAGTTTGACCAGTCCGCCGCCCGTGCCAATTAAAATATTGCCGTCTGCATCCTTATTCAGAGAATATATGGTAGCGTTGACTAAACCATCGGCATAAGAGTAGTTCTTTTTAAATTCGCCATCTACGATACTGGTTACACCTAAGCCACCGTCCAAACCGACCCAAACCGTCTCGTCGTCACCCACGACAATTGAGCGTGGATTATCAAAAAACGGCCCATCTTCGCCAGTATAAACCTTGACAATCTCTTGATTAACGACTTTATGAACCCCACCATCAGATGTAACCACCCAAATATTATCTTGCGGGTCGGAGGTAATAATGCGAACACGGGTTCCGATAAGACCATCGCTCTCGTCATAATGCCGAATAAAACCACCTTCGCTATCTAACAAAAACACCCCTTCGCCTAACGTTCCTACCCAAATTTGATATTTTTTATCTTGAACTAGTGACATTATTCGAGACTTACTGTCTTCAGGTATCCCCGAAACCGTTTTAATAACCTCTTCATGCTCAATCAACATGATTCCCAAAGCAGTTCCAACCCATAGTCGGTCTTGATTATCAAGCAATATCGACCAAACCGTATTATTAACCAGTCCATCTTCTGTTCGATAAACCCGCGCCACTTTGCCATCTTTCAAAAGGGTTAGTCCGTCAGTGGTGCCGACCCAAACATTATGATCTTTATCCTCCACAATCGCCTTAATGTTATCGGAGCCAAGACCGTCTTCTTCTTGGGTATACGATTTGATGATTTGCCCATCGGCCATAATATGCAAACCGTTGGCGGTTCCTAACCAAATTTGTCCTTGTTGGTCAACCAACTGAGAGTATATTTTATACCCTTCATATCCCTCTACAACTGGTTTTTTGGTGATTTTACTCACCCCGTTGGCCGTGCCAATCCATATATTACCGTCTCGGTCTTCAAAGATATTAAGTACATAGTTATCGGCCAAACCATCCGCAATCGTATAAATTACTGGCTCTTCTCCATCTCGATACCGAACTAAGCCACTCGATGAGCCAAGCCAAAAGGTATTGTCTGTATCAACTAATGCGGTTTCTAAATAGCCAGCAATCGGTTCAACTTGTGAAATTATATTTTCCTCTGAAATCTCACTCAACCCGCCGTCAATATCAGAAACCCAAACGCTATTATCCTGATCCGCAAAAATCTCATGAACGCGGTTACTCCGTAATCCGTCGTCAGCGGTTATGTGTTGCTCAACATGGTCATCATTAAACTTAAGCAGAC
>JAUCGB010000057.1 GCA_030377895.1 Anaerolineales bacterium HSG24 | reverse complement strand
ATGATGTGTGTTGTTCTTTCGATGATTGCCGCTCAATGTGGAGGGGCGGCTCCCACGCAAGCTCCCAAAGAGGAACCCGAAAAAGCGGCAGAAGAACCAGCTGAGAAACCAGCTGAAGAAGCTCCCGCGGCAGACAGTGGCGGTGGCTATCAGATTCCAACCGTTGAGGAAGGAAAACACAACGTGGCCTTTGTTTATGTTGGGCCACATGATGATGGCGGCTGGACACAGTCGCATGATGTTGGTCGTATATATGTGGAAGAAAACGTTGACGACGTTCATACCGCGTATGTCGAAACCGTGGCCGAAGGGGCTGACGCGGAGCAGGTGATTCGTTCCTTGGCTCGAAAAGGGTTCAACACCATTTTCACCACCTCGTTTGGCTACATGGATGCCTCAGAAATTGTGGCTGATGAGTTTCCTGATGTGGATATCATCCATATTAGCGGATTTAAAACCAACGAAGATAACTTTGGTAACCTGTTTGGAGCAATGGAGGATATAAAATATCTGGCCGGTATGTTGGCCGGAGCGCGAGCCAAAGCCGATGGCAATCCGAAACTGGGCTATATCGCCACCTTCCCCATTCCCGAAGAACTTCGTTTGGGCAATGCGTTTGGTTTAGGCGCGCAACAAACCTGCCCCGAATGTACCATTGATGTCCGTTGGATTTACACATGGCACGATCCGATTCAGGAAAAAGAAGCTGCCGCGTCACTGTTTGACAGTGGGTCACAGGTTGTCATGACTGGGGCTGATACCCCTGCCCCTGCCGAAGCCGCTCCCGAAGGTAAATGGGGAATCACTTATGATTATAGCGGAAACTGCAAATTGGATACCTGTTTAACCTCCATGTATTGGCACTGGGGGCCGGTCTATGCTCGTATTTCTGAAGAATCGAGAGCCGGAACATGGACAGGTGGACATGACTATTTTGATGCAGATGTGGGCGCAATGGGGTTATATGGCTTTATGGAGGGCGAAACCCTACAGCCCGGTGCGGCCTCCATTCCCGAAGAAGATTTGGCCAAGGTTAAGGATACCTTAGACAAAATGCTCAAGGGTGAATTTACTCGGTTTGATGTCTTCAAAGGGCCAATCACCGACAACCAAGGCAACGAAATACTGGCTGATGGTGTCAGCATCGAACAGATAGACTTGGACGGTTTTAAACAATTTGGTAGTCCTTGTGAAACTTGCATGTACTGGTGGAACGAGAATATTACGGCTGAGTTACCGGCATTAGATTAAATAAATACTAGACCCTAAAGGTTTTCAAAACCTTTAGGGTCTAAAAAATAAACCCCTATGACAAATCCCTATGCAGTTGAAATGATCGACATCGTGATTCGCTTTCCCGGTGTGTTAGCGAATGACCATGTTAACTTTACCCTCAAATCCGGTGAGATTCATGCTTTGTTAGGTGAAAATGGCGCGGGCAAAAGTACCTTGATGAACGTGTTGGCCGGACTGTACAAACAAACTTCTGGCACGATAAAAATCAACGGACAGCCAGTTAGTTTTAACTCTCCGAAGGACTCTATCGCCGTTGGAATCGGCATGGTGCATCAACATTTTATGCTCGTGCCGACCCAAACCGTCACCGAAAACATTCTACTCGGTTTGGACACCCCCCGCTTTATCCTCAACCTGAAAAAATATGACCAAAAGGTGCTGGAACTACAAGAGCAGTTTGGTTTGCGGGTTCCGCCCACATCGAAAATCTGGCAACTGTCGGTGGGTGAACAGCAACGGGTCGAAATCCTCAAGATACTCTATCGAGGAGCCAACATTTTGATTATGGATGAGCCGACCGCCGTTTTAGCCCCTCAAGAGATTGACGAATTGATGATGACCATGCGCTCTATGACCGAGCGGGGGAAGTCGATTATCTTCATCAGCCATAAACTGCATGAAGTGGAACAGGTTGCCGACAGGTTGACCGTCCTGCGAAAAGGAGTGGCCACGGCTGAAGGACGCTCCATGAAAGGGGTTGACAAGGCTGAACTGGCTCGCTTGATGGTCGGACGAGATGTTATTTTTAGTGTCTCAAAATCATCCTCTGAGCCAGGTGATACAGTCTTACAGATGGACAATGTTTCGGCTGAAAACGATAAAGGTATACCAGCTTTGAAGAATTTCTCCCTCAATATACGAGCCGGTGAAGTGATGGGGATAGCTGGTGTGTCAGGCAACGGACAGAGCGAGTTGGCCGAGGTGATCACTGGTTTACGCAAATGTCGGGGGAACATCAAAATTAATGGTCAAGAACTGAGCAACCAACCTCCAATTGCGGCCATTAAAAGCGGCGTGGCTCACATCCCCGAAGACCGACACCATGTCGGCTCTGCCCCCAACTTGAGCATCACCGAAAACACCATCATGAAAAACTATAAGCAAGAACCCATCGGCAATGGCTGGACGATTAACCTCCCCAAAGCGCGTATCCATGCACGGGGATTAAAAGAGCAGTACGATATTTTAGCTCCCAATGTCCGGATTCCGGCTCGTAAACTATCGGGCGGAAACCTACAAAAGGTGATTCTGGCTCGTGAGATTACCACCCAGCCAAGCCTGATGGTGGCCATGCAACCGACTCGCGGCCTTGATGTGGGCGCGATTGAGGCGATTCAGCGTCTCCTGCTCGAACAACGAGCAGCCGGAGCAGCGATTCTGCTCATCTCAGAAGAGTTGGAAGAACTGTTGACCCTTAGTGACCAGATTACGGTCATGTTTGACGGGCAATCAATGGGAACTTTACCTAATGATGACACGATTAATATTCAGCAAATTGGTCTGATGATGACCGGAACTTCAACGAATTAAGAATTAAGAATTGAGAATTAAAAATTAAGAACGAAAGCAGGTCACATCATTCCTCGTTCATAGTTCATAGTTCATAATTCATAATTCATAATTCATAATTCACCATGCCAACACTTATTTTTGAAAAACGGGTTGATGATATACCCAAATGGTTACCTTTTGTCACCTCTATGGGATCGGTAATCATCGCATTTGTGATTAGCGGCTTTATTTTATGGCTGTTAGGCGGACAACCTTTGGTGGTTGGACAATATTTTTTCGAGGCCAGTTTTGGCAGTTGGGCCGTTTTTTCTGACACTATGGTCAAGGCCACTCCTCTAATTTTAGTTGGATTAGCCTGTACCGTCGCCTTTAAGATGAAGCTATGGAACATCGGGGCCGAAGGACAATTTTATTTGGGAGCTTTTGCTGCCAGTCTAGTTGTGTTAGTGCCACTCGTACCGGACGGGACACCTAAGCCAATCGTCCTGTTAGCCATGATGCTCATGGGCATGCTTGGCGGGGCAGTGTGGGGACTGATTCCGGGCTATCTCAAAGCCTACTTTAATATCAACGAGATTATCACCACCCTGATGTTAAACTATGTAGCCATTCAGTGGAACAATTTTTGGATATTTAACAGCTTTAGCGACGCAGGATTTCAGATGACTCCTTCGTTTGATAAATCGGCTTGGTTGCCTCGACTAGCTGATTATGCCCGTCAATATCGGTTTTTATCGGGTATGACCCTGCATTTGGGAGTGGTTATCGCTTTAGTTGCCACAGTAGTGGTCTGGTGGATATTGGCTCGCAGTCGATGGGGCTATGAAATCAAGCTGATTGGCGACAACCCTTTAGCGGCTCGATATGCGGGCCTCAACATCAAACAAAACGTTGTCTTGGTGATGATGTTTTCTGGAGCGTTGGCTGGTTTGGCCGGAATGGCTGAGGTCAGCGGGGTGGTGCATCGTCTGCAAGAGCGGATTTCCCCCGGTTACGGTTTTACCGGAATCATCATCGCTTGGCTAGCCAAATTAAACCCGTTTGCCGTCATCCCCGTCTCGATTCTGTTTGGGGCGCTGATTTTAGCCGGACGGGAGATTCAACCTTCTGGTCTAGCCAACATGTTACAGGGCTTTATCCTATTTATGGTCATCAGTAGCGATGTGCTATTACGGTATAAAATCAAACTAGTACGGCCAACTGTATCCCATGAAGTTTAGGCGTTGTGGTCATTCGATATTATCGTCTCTACACCATCCGATTTAGACCGGCATAAGGATAATATCGGTCTTATTTATTGCGCTATTTTGGATGAGGGAAAAGAACCGTATGCCTCATGAAAACCCTCAAGGACTAGAAACTACCCTTGAAAATAAATCTGATTACATAAGAACACTCAACCTGCATAGAGAGGTCATTAAATCTTTGGGAGTTAAACGGCTTGGTTTGTTCGAGGTGAACAACGAGCTGATAGTGATATTGACCTATTGGTCGAGTTTGAACAGGGACAAAAAAAGTTTGATAGCTTTATCGAACTGGCTTTCTTTTTAGAGTCAAAATTTAATCGTACCGTTGAATTGATTACACCAGAGTCGTTAAGTCCATATTTCAAGCCCAATATCCTCAAAGAGGTTGAATATGTCTCGTTTGCCACTTGAATATCTGCATCATATTTTAGACGAAACTAATTATCTGACAAAATATTCACAAACAACAACCGAGGCGAAGTTTTTGGTTGAGTAAAATTTCAAGAGAATTTCTATTATGAGAGCAGAATATGATTTTTCCAAATCAATAAAGAATCCCTACGCCAAAAGTTTGAAGAAACAAATCACACTGTCTGTTGAAGTTGAGGCTATAGATTTTTTTGTCAAACTAGCTAGAGAGTTGGATATACCCTATCAAAATTTGATTAACCTCTATTTGTTAGACTGTGTTCGCACCAACCACCACCTCTCTGCTGAAAGTCTTGTTACGGCCAGATAACCGTTGCTCAAACACATGATGAGGTTTATTGCTCCCACCCATCACGGGTCAAACAATCAAACACTTTAAAATACCATGCAAAAAACAACAAAGTATTTCTTTCCTTTAATCACTCTAGTGTTTTTCGGTGTTTTTATGCCTGTGGATAGAAGTGCAGAGGCCAGCGATCCAAAAACTGTTGTATTAGAAGATGGTGACATATCAGGAAACCATCACCGAACTGGCAGCCAATAATCAAAAAGTGGTGACAGTACCGTTGTCTGTGGGGTCGGATGTGCCAGTCCGGGCGCGGTTGTCGGCGAGTGTGCAGGGTGGCGGGGACAGTGGTGTCGGCGTTGCTCAGACAGAGAGTTCGACGGCGGGGGTGGTCTCGCATGCAGTTTATTTGCCGGTACTGTTGCATAATCAGTAGACTGCAATGCGTATAAAAATAACAGCAGGTCAACTTAATGGTATTCCTATGATGAATTTACACCAAAAACCTGATTACCTGATTGCTCCTAATGATTGGGGCACGATTATTTTTTACGCTGAAAAATATCAAGTAGAAGCACTCTATCTTTTTGGTTCATCTCTTGATAATCCCGACCAAGCCAACGACATTGATTTAGCTGTTAGGGGTATACCTCCACAATTATTCTTCTCATTCTATGGAAAACTTTTGCGTCACCTGTCCAAACCGGTTGATTTGGTTGACCTTTCAAAAAAGACCCGTTTTAGTGAATTGATTCAAGAAAGATGGATTCAAATTTATGGCAAAAAACGATAAACTCAGACAAGAAGTTTCGGCTGA
This sequence comes from Anaerolineales bacterium HSG24, assembly GCA_030377895.1. Classification (GTDB taxonomy): domain Bacteria; phylum Chloroflexota; class Anaerolineae; order 4572-78; family J111; genus JAUCGB01. The sequence continues at coordinate 19,281 of JAUCGB010000057.1, read as the reverse complement.
AAGAGAAAATATCGTCCAAGCCTTTCTTTTCTTAGAGGAAGCAGTAGAACGTTCAGAAAAAGGTGTAATTGAATTATCGGCTATAGGCTCTTTTGTACATAATATTTATAATGGTATAGAGAATATTTTCAAGCGTATCTTGAAATTTGGTAAGATAACAATTCCAGATTCTCCATCCTCCCATAAGGATTTGTTAGACAAAGTGGTAGTGTTGACCTGTTGACTGATAGCCTTGGGCGGCTATCAACGTAAGCCGAGACATGTAGCACATGCTTCAGCCTGTGCCGCACAGTCTAAAGACTGTGTTACAATATTATCTGTCGCACGTTAAGTTGGTAGCCGCCTTGGACTAAAGCCACAAGGCTAAAAGCTCAAGACCGCTAAAAGCGGCCTAAATAGCTGGCTTCAGCCTGCTTTAGCTTTTAGCATCGGGATTGATTCCGATGTGTCATCAGTCAAGATAACAACACTACCGACAAAGTTGTGGCAACAGGAATTATTTCACAAGCACTGTCTGAAGAACTTGATGAATATCGAGGTTTTCGACATTTTTTTGTGCATGCGTATGTTTTTATGTTAGACGAAGAACAATTGCTCCCACTTGCCCAAAATTTATCTTCCGTTTGGCGACGATTAGATACGGAAGTAACAATGTGGATGGCAAATCTAAGCGATTGATTACAGTAATACAGTTCAGCAAAACGAGAGTTCGACGGCGGGAGTGGTCTCGCATGCAGTTTATTTGTCTGTACTGTTGCATAATTGATAATGTTGAATTTGGTTGACAGTTCAAAAAGTGACGAATTCAGTCTGTTGCGTCAACCAAACGTATGTTCTTAATAACTGTTTTTACCCTGATTCTGAGCGGTGCTACCCATCAATCTAAAATCGTAAATCCACAATCTAAAAATCAGAAGGAGTAACATGGATCCAATCATTATTTTTCATGCTGGCATAGCGACCGGCACAATTTTACTATTCGCCACCATTGGCGAAATTATGACTGAACGAGCCGGAATTCTCAATTTGGGGGTGGAAGGCATGATGTTGATGGGAGCCATGACCGGTTTCAGCACGGCCCTGTCAACTGGCAATCCTTGGTTAGGGCTAGTCACGGCCATGCTCGCTGGAGGGTTATTGAGCCTGCTTCATGGCCTCGTAACCATCCATTTTCAGGCTGACCAAGTGGTCAGCGGGTTGTCGCTCACCTTTTTGGGGACGGGCTTGGCCTTGGTGTTTGGCGAGGGTTTAAGCGGGGCGACAATCAACACGATTGAGGCGATAGACCTACCTTTATTATCGTATATTCCGGTTATTGGGCCAATTTTCTTTGAGCATCATAGCCCATTGGTCTATCTGGGCTACCTGCTGCTTCCGGCTACATGGTATTACATCTACCGCACTCGACCCGGCATGCATTTACGAGCGATTGGCGAAAAACCGGCCGCAGCCGATGCTCTAGGAATTAACGTCTATCGACTACGTTATTTTTATACCTTTATGGGAGGTTGTTTAGCCGGTTTAGCTGGGGCGACGATTAGCCTGTCGGTCTCACCGGGCTGGTATAGTGTCTTAACCACCTCTGGCAAAGGCTGGATTGCCATCGGGCTGGTGATTTTTGCCCAATGGAATCCCATGCGAGCCGCGGTTGGCTCCTACTTGTTTGGAGCATTGGAGCGAGGTATTTTAGATTTACAAGCACCCGAAACCCTCTTTTTTGGCTTGGTGGGCAACCCCATCTTCACCAACCCTAATCTGATATTTTTCCTCAAAATGGCCCCGTACCTCTTAACGATTTTTGCGTTGCTGGTGGGCGCACGAGCAGCGAGCAAACAGCGGTTAGGCGCACCCGCGGCCTTGGGTCTGCCCTATATCCGAGGCGAGCGAGGGTTGTAGGGCTGTTCTTTACCCATGAAAAAACGGATGCGAATGTTAATTGAAGGACGGTTGCAAGGGTTAAATTTTCGCTTAAATGCCCAAAAAAAGGCCCAAACCCTGAAACTTGTTGGATTTATACGCGTCCTCTCCGATGGACGGATTGAAATTGATGCCCAAGGGGAAGAGGCACAGTTAAACACCCTGTTAGAGTGGTGTCAAGCCAATCCGCAAGGAAAACGAATCGACCGTATCCTCTATCGATTTGAAAATTCGTTGCTGAGTTATGCTGAATTTGCGGTACGGCGGTAGAAAGTTCCATGACCAAACTAGTTTCTGTAATTGTACTGAACCATAACGGACAACATTATCTAGCCCGTTGTCTACCCTCGATTTTTGCCCAAGACTATCCCCATGTCGAAATGATTGTAGTTGATAACGGCTCATCAACCGAAGATGGCTCGGTGGCTTGGGTCAAAGAATATTATCCCCAAGTGACCTTAATCGAAAATGGTGAGAATTTAGGCTTTTGCCTCGCCAATAATATCGGCATGCGAAAAAGCAACGGTGATTATATCATCCTGCTTAATAATGACACCGAGTTGGAACCCGGGTTCCTATCGGCCATGATAGATGCGGCCAACAGTGAGACAAAAGTGGGCATGGTAGCCAGTCAAATTCTATTTGACCATGATCCGACTCACCTCGACTCCGCTGGAATTGAGGTTGATCGAGCCAGTATGGCTTGGAATCGCCATCTTGGTTTACCCGTCAGTCAAGAACCAACCGAGCCGCTCGATGTATTTGGCCCTTCTGCCGCGGCCGGACTATATAAGCGGGAGATGCTCGACCAAATTGGCCTGCTTGATGAGGATTACTTCATCTATTATGAGGATGTTGATTTGGCCTGGCGGGGTCAACGGGCCGGATGGCGCTGTCTCTACGCTCCCAAAGCCAGAGTGCGGCACATCCATTCTGGCACCACCGGACAATGGCCCTCCCGCAAAAGTTATCTGATGGGGCGCAACAAAATCCGCACCATGATCAAAAACTATCCGACCAATGCCCTATGGAAAAATCTACCGTTGATTGCTATATTTGAGATAGCCGCTATTTTTTACGGGTTGTTCGTCGCTCACGACACTGCACCATTACGCGGGCGATTGACCGCGCTAACCGAAATCAGAACCTATTTGGCAAAACGAAAACAACTGGGCCAAACGATTTCAACACACCCCGTTCAACTAGCTACCGTCAAAAAACCAAATATCGCATGGAAAATGCACCGGGGGATTCCAACACATTAGACAAATCAACGAATAAGACTGGGAACGCAACGGCTCTATGCCCTCAATTATCCGTCGATTCGCCATAATAAGAACTATGAAAGCACTCGTTACAGGTGGAGCCGGTTTTATCGGCTCGCATGTTGCTAAACAATTGATTAAAAACAGTTATGACGTTATGATTCTGGATGATTTGAGTGGCGGTAATTTAGAAAATCTGTCACCAAAAACCCAGTTTATTAATGGCTCAATTACCAATTATGAATTGATAAAAGAGATTTTTAGAACCGAAAAATTCGACTACGTCTATCATCTGGCCGCCTACGCCGCAGAGGGGTTGAGCCACTTTATCCGTCGTTTTAACTACACTAATAATCTGATTGGCTCGGTCAATCTTATCAACGAAAGCATCCGTCATGAGGTGAAATGCTTCATTTTCACCTCCTCCATCGCAGTGTATGGGGCGAACACGCCGCCCATGGCCGAGTCCATGTCACCCTTGCCAGAAGACCCGTATGGAGTGGCAAAATATGCCGTCGAGATGGATTTGGAAGCGGCCCATAAACAGTTTGGGCTAGATTATATCATCTTCCGGCCTCACAATGTCTATGGCGAAAATCAAAATATCGGTGACAAATATCGCAACGTCATTGGTATATTCATGAACCAAATTCTCCAAGGGCAGCCGTTGACGATTTTTGGCGACGGAAAGCAGAGTCGAGCCTTTACCTATATTGATGATGTCGCCCCGATTATTGCTCAGTCGGTTGAGAACCGAGCCGCCTACAACAACGCCTTTAACATTGGTGGCGACACACCGTACAGCCTCAATGAGTTAGCGAAAGCGGTTTGTCAGGCGATGGAGGCAGAAACCGAGTTGACCTATCTGGCGGCCCGCAACGAAGTGACCCATGCTTACTGTGATCATTCTAAACTGCGGGCATTTTTTAACACGCAACCCAAAACCAGTTTAGAGGTCGGTCTTGCTCGTATGGCGCAGTGGGTGCGAGAGGTCGGAGCGCAAAAGACGGAACTGTTCACCGAGATTGAGATTAATGAAGGATTACCCGCTGGATGGTAGATAGGGTTATATATTATTCCACCTGATTTGGGTTGCTTATTTCTTATTTCAACGTACCGATAGCCGCTAACGACCGCATACTGTGGGCTACAGAGAAACGATAAACTTTTGTGTGAATTAAACATTCACAACGTATAGCCGTATCAAAAACACACCTTAACTGACTTAACATGTGATTAGGTGTCCCATTTCAAATCAGTTTGCTTTTGGCAGGCTGATTTTTTATTATTACCTCATGATGAGGACAGATTACCTTAAACCTGTCTGTATCATATCATTTTTATTCCATATTTCATATTCCATAATCCCTTTATATTATCAACTGGTACAATTATTGTCACCTCTGCCTAGATTGAATTATATGGGACATCGACATCATTCAACAAATATATATTCTACGACCCCAACGTTGGGTTTCGTTAACTAAATTCGATTTTTGCGACTTCCATCCGTCAAGTGTTCAGATATTCGGAAGAATTTGACCCGATAAACCTCTAAAATATCTCAAAAACTTTGAGTTTTATCGACATTATTTTTCTGGCAGACGGCGCAAGAACGATTTTTGCCAAATTTTCTAGGTCGGTAGACGGTAGTGGTATCGGTTATCATACTCAGGAGGTATGTATGTTTGGCCGATTTATAAATAGTGTTCCCATGACCTCATCTAAGCACGAGATTTCTTGTAAGCGTCCCAAGGTGCCGCACATCCGGTATCGGTATCCAACCGAATGGTGGATATTTGGTATTACAGTGATGATTTTGACCTTCGGAATTATCGCCCTTAACCAGTTTAACTTTATTAGTTTCATCTTTTTTTTCTTGCTGATATGTGTTCTCAACAGTGTCGCCATTCTGCTAACGTTAGAAGGGTTTAAGCGCAATTCTGTCGAAGTCACTCTCACCCAATTTCCAGAAGTGTATGCCCTCGTGGAAGAATGTCGTCAATATATAGATATTCCAGTCGATACACGGGTATTTATCACCTATAGTCCGATAATGAACGCATTCGCGATGGGGTTAGGGAGACCGTATGCGATTATGCTTACTTCGGCCTTGGTGGAGAGTTTTGATGAGGATGAACTGCGCTACGTCATCAGCCATGAGATGGGGCATATTAAGTTTTGGCATACCATCTTACTGACCCTTATTGGCACATTAGGCAACCAAACGTATGGCATCCCCGTCATACGTGAGTTATTCTATCTATCGTTTTTATGGTGGAGTCGAGCTGCCGAATCAACCGCCGACCGAGCCGGATTGGTCGGTAGTGGACGGCTGGACAAGTCGATTTCGGCGCAAGCTAAGTTTGGCGCAGGGCCGGTGTTAGCCCAAACCATCAACTGGGATGCGTTGGTCAAACAGGCCCGCGAAACCCATAATTCGATGTTGGGTGGCTTTATAGAAATGGTTGGTACTCACCCGACCATGGTTGTCCGAATTCAGAGGTTGGTTCAGTTTGCCGATTCAGACACCTTTCGCCGATTACGCCCCGATGTCCAACCGTTTAACACCGCCGAAACCAGCCCCACAACTCAGGCAGGCCAATCAAAACGAGTGTCTCCCCCATCCGGCCGATTTACCATCCGGCGTTTAGACCACAAAAACCAACAGTTAACTGATCAAAACGGAGAACAGGGTCAGGTTGATTTGAGTCAGCCTCTTCGACCAAAACTGAACTCCCCCGCGCCCAACTCTCTGCTTGATCCACCTACGCCGAAGCCATCCCCGTCGACTAGCAATGGTCAGACCCAAGGTGCGTCACCCGTAGATTGGGCGCAACATGTCTCCCTGCAACGGCTAGGCGTGTCGGCGATTCGGGCCAATGCAGAGCAGGCGGAAGTATGGCTCCAAATGGGTGAGTTGTTGCAAGATTCGGCCCAAACTGATCAAGCGGAAACCTGTTTGCAACGAGCGCAGTCGTTGTTAGACAACGCCAACCTGCCAGTTTTGGCGGGTAGATCATCAATCGTTACGCCCGTCAAAACTCACACCCGGCCAGAGCAGTCATGTTACCATTGTCAGCAAGCAATCCCCCATGATGCCCATTTTTGTCCCCATTGTCAAACCCAACTAGACAAACCATGTCTCAACTGTGGGGCGTACATGCAAGGACAATATACCTACTGTGCCGCATGTGGCGAGGAACAGCCCAATTTACTACACAAGTATCAGGTTGAAATAGAAACGTTGAACGAAACGGTGAACAAATCTTTGCCGCCAAACGGGTTGACTCGCACCGAAAAAGGGATTTGTTTGGTGATATTCATCCAAATTCCAATACTTTTAATCGCTTTGGCCCGTATCGTCCAGGTACACGAATTGTTAGAGGAACCATATCAAATTGCGCTTTTGGGCGCGGCTTGGCTGATTCCGTGGTTGTGGTTCATCGCCTGTGTGGTCTGGGCCGAAATTCGAGGCAAACGGCATTGGAAAGCGATTGATAAGTTTAACTTTGCCGCTCGCCGTTATAATCAACTGGCCGAGTTGTTGATACGGCAAAATATTCGCTTAACACCACAGCATGTCCCCTTACAAGACCCTTGGCAACAGCTATAGTTTTACGGATTTACGGAGTGTAGGCGATTCGGTAATCCGGTCAGCTACCCGCAAGTTTAGAACTTGCGGGTAGCTAACGGATCCGGATCACTACTTCTGCACCATTACCGGCGATTCATCGCCTTCAAACGGCACTAAAGTGCCTACTACGAACTCTTAAGTTGACGGTCATGTCCAGCCTACACTCCAGATTTTTCAAAAGGCCAATTATAGGACTATTGTCGTTCCAGTATCGTTTTGTAGCCCGATCAAATTGGTGATTCTGACTGCGCTGACCCCACCCTCAACCGCGTCTAGGGCTGATTTAACTTTAGGTATCATGCCGTCTTTAATCACCCCATTTTCAATGAACTGCTTGACTTGGCTGGTATTTAGCTGAGGGAGCAGTTTTTGATTCTGTAAAACGCCCTGCACATTCGAGACGAACACCAGCAGGTCGGCTTTAAGCGCAACTGCAATCGCGGTGGCGACTTGATCGGCGTTGACATTAAACATCATGCCGTCCGAACCATAGCAGATAGGCGACAGAATCGGTGTGACATCCTCCTCTAAAAGATGAGTAAATACTTCCGTCCGAACAGATACCACCCGTCCCACCTGTCCCAAATCTCCTTTGGGATGATGTAATTTTTTGGCTTTAACCGCAGAGCGATCAACACCCGACATGCCAAACGCATCGACCCCTGCCGTTACCAACGACGCGACCAACCGTTTATTCACTCGACCAGCTAACACCATCTTCACGATTGACAACGATTCTGCATCCGTGACACGCAAACCGTCAATATATTGGGCCTCAACACCTAGCCGCTTCTGTAATTCCCTAATTTCTTTGCCACCACCATGCACCAATATGGGCGGAGTTTCTAGGGCTGCCACCGTTTTACCCATTCGTTCTACAAATTTCGGATCATCTAATTCTTGTCCACCTACTTTTAAAACCAACATAGTTTTTTAGAGGGCCTAGTGGATGGTGCCTTAAGTATTCGGTAGTCCTGCACAAGTAGTGATGAAATCCGGAGTGCAAGGCTTGCATGCAAAGCAAGCTTTGCACTCCGGATCACTACATCTGCACCACTACCGTTTGACATGCATCATCCACTAGGATCGTGTGTTTTTTATATCAATCCAACGGTTTCTTCAATATCGAACATAATGTTAAAATTTTGTACCGCTTGCCCAGCCGCACCTTTACCCAAATTATCAATCGACGAACAGAGGATGAGTTGGCGCGGTGTAACGGTGGTGATAGAAATGACGCATAAGTTGCTATTTTGGGTATGGGCCATAGTCGCCAACTGACCATCAGGCAAAATACGCATGAACGGCTGGCCTGTATACGCCTCTTGATACAGCGTCTGTAGTTGAGGAGACGATTGATCTTCGTTTAAGCCGGCGTAGATGGTGGATAACATGCCTCGACTAATCGGTACTAGATGCGGCGAGAAGATGATATTATCTCCATTTCCCTCAAAGCGATTAACTATATCACTCACTTCGGCGATGTGTCGATGTTTTTGTCCGATATTATAGGGTGATAAATTCTCGTTAACCTCGACAAAGTGGGTTTTGAGACTGGCTTTGCGACCTGCTCCACTCAACCCACTTTTACTGTCAGCGATGATTGGCTGTTGGGCGTTGAGCAGGCCCGCTTTTAATAACGGATATAGAGCCAAAATGATGCTCGTCGGATAACAGCCCGGATTGGCCAGTAGGTTTGTCTCACGGATTTGTGGACGGTTAATTTCTGGTATCCCGTAAGCCGCTTCTTGGAGTAATTCTGGAGCGGTATGTGGTACACTGTACCATTTTTCGTAGGTGGCAATATTGGTCAGCCGAAAATCGGCAGATAGGTCAATCACCCGTACCCCAGATTGACGCGCCGCCCGAACAGTGGGCATGCTGGCCGCATGGGGCAAACAGCAGAACACCGCGTCAACCTCATCTAATGGCGCGGTTTTGCTCGATACCAGCGGCACATCCCATGCTACGGGATAAATATCGCTCATATTTCTACCTGCGCTATTTTCTGAGGTAGCAAATATCAATTTTACCTGCGGGTGCTGACGTAAAATCTTAATGGTTTCAAATCCGGTATAACCACTTGCACCGAAAACTCCGACATTAATCATAAGTGTGATCCTTTAATATAAATAGATTGGAGAAATAGAGAAAATAACGGCTCTATACAAACCTGAAGGTTTGGACTCTGATAACGCATTTACCCACAAATCCACGTTGAACCAAAATAACATCTTAGCTGTGAAAATCTTGCACTTGGGCCACTGATTTCAATCATAGGTGAAATTTTTCTCTAAGCTTCCAACCCCTATAACAAAAAAACCGACCTCCAATATCTGGAGTCGGCTTGTAATTCGTCAATTTTTGCCCAAGCGCAACTATCCAGACATATAATCTGGCAAGTAGCGAAGTGTGCGACGAATTTTGAATAGAATGACCATCGTATTTTATAACCGAGTTTGTAAAAGTGGCGACTAGTCTAACATGCATGGGGAAGGCTGTCAAATATGTCGGTGTAAATTCTGTTCCGTTATCATCCTTGTACTTTTTGATAAACCTGAATCGTCTGCCGAGCAATCTGTTGCCAGTTAAAAACTGTTTTGACCCGCTCTTTGGCCTCGTTTATATATTGCTCAGTTTTGGATGGGTCTGTTAAAATCTCCATCATCGCCGCGCTTAAAGCCGATACGTTATCGGGTGGCACGGTTAGCCCGCTAACCTGATGTTCAACTACCTCGGACAAGCCGCCTGTGTCGCTCACCACCACCGGACACCCCAAGGCCATCGCCTCTAAGGCTACAATGCCAAATGGTTCATAAAGGCTCGGAACGACAGTTAGGTCAGCTATCTTGAAAAATTGGTCTCGGTCTGCATCCGACACAAACCCTAAAAATGTCACATGGTCAGCAATACCCAAATCATGCGTTAACTGCTTTAGCTGGTCTATGTTAGGCCCTTTCCCGGCAATTAGTAACTGAGTTTGGGGGTGATGGGGAAAAATATGGGACATCGCTTCGATTAGCACATGAATTCCTTTCTCATGCACTAATCGAGCGATGGTGTAAATAAGAACCGTTTCGGGGGAGCAATAATTAGCTCGAAATGCCTCTAAATCCTTATTAGAAGTTAGTAATTTTGTAAAATTAGTGCCATTAGGGATAATTTCTATCTTATCGGCCGGAACACCAAAAAAGCTCTGGATTTCGTTGACCATGTGGTGGCTACAAACTATAATTCGAGTGGCTTGGTTGACTAAATTCGCATCGGCATGGTCAATTGCTTGTTGCAAACTCTGGCTTTGGTCGATTTGACCATGCCAGCGACCGCGCTCGGTGGCATGAATTGTCGCCACAAGCGGAACCTGCCATGCTTGCTGGAGCGATATTCCGGCAAAACTGCCTAACCAATCATGCACGTGAATGACGCATGATTGTGTCGGAGACCACTCAAGCGCGTACGCGGCCAACTGTTCATTAATCGTCACCGTTTCGGCATAGATATCCGTCTCCGAATCAACAACAGTCAAAACTCGATGAACGGTAATATCACCTTCAATGGTGATGGATGTCGCATCTTGTTGGATGGGGGTGATAATATGTAACTCAATCCCTTCGGCACTGAGCGCAGGAGCTAAATCAGCCACATGTTTACCCAAACCACCAACCATGTGGGGTGGGTATTCCCCAGAAAGCATTATAACACGCATATTTTTAATCCTGTTTTTCGACTTTTGTACCTGGATAGGATGTTGCTTCGATTTGGTAGACCCATATTGGGGCTTCAAGGCGTTTGCCTTCTGCATCAAAACTAATCATCCCGGTTACGCCTTTTTGAGTAATTTGACCGATTGCCGTTCTGACCGAGTGACGTGAAACAGTTGTTTCTGATGCGGTCTCTTTGGCAATCGCGGCCAGTAATACATGGGTAGCATCATAAGTTAGAGCGGCTCGTGGCGTTGGCGGCAAGCCACTCATGTCCTGATATCTCTCCTGAAATGTTTCCGAATTTATATCCGTTGAGCTTGGCCCAGGCGAAACGAAGATAAATTCGTTCGCCGCTTCACCCGCGATCTGTATCAATTGCTGACTGCCGCTATCCACGCCGCCAAAAACGGGCTTTTTATAGCCAGTTCGGGTCAACATGTCGATGAGTTTTCCAGTTTGAATGGCATTAGCTTGAATTTGAATTGCTTGACCCTTAGACAAATTGGGTAACTGGGTTCCCAACAATACCGAAGCGGTTAGCACCACCGTTTTTTCAATCCCTAATCGTTGTTGAGTTTCCCTCAATTGAGACTCGGTTTCAGTTTTTGTGGCCGCGAGGGCGACAGTACCCGACCAATTGCCCTGATATGCCGTGCGGCTGATACTCCACGGTATCACGACCGCTAAATCAGCCTGTTGATAAATCGGTAATGCGCTAATTGTACAGTCAGTGGAAAAATGCCCCACAACCCCCAACACATCAGGGTCGGCTAATAAAGCTTTGGCCTGCTGAACTGCTTTTTCGGGATGATTAAAGTCATTCAAGGCAATTAGTTCAATTTGATAACCGTTGATGCCCCCCAACTCGTTTCGCTCTTGGATGGCTAACTTTGTGGCAAATAATGCCTCGTAACCAAGAGCGCGATCTGTTCCCTCAAAAGGAGCCATTAGCCCGATTTTAACCGTCGGTGGTACCGTTTGGCAACCGATTAAACAGAGTAACGCGATACAAACAAACGCGAGGTGTGAGGTGTGAGGTGTGAAACGTGAAACGTGAGGCGTGAGGTATGATGACGTAGGATTATTCATGTTTTATTCGCAAATTCACTCATTCTATCGGCAGGCAGACATGGAACTGACTACCGGGGCACAGTTGATCATCATAGCCAGCACTTTCGGCCCATATTTTGCCATTATGCGCCTTGATAATCCCCTTAACAATGGCAAGCCCTAAACCCGGCCCACCACCCTTAAATCGGATTTTGCTAGAGGAGTGAAGTTCCATCTCACCTGTTTGGAAAAACTTCTCAAAAATAACCTCTATGTGTTCCGCATCAATCCCAATGCCGGTGTCACTAATCACCACTTCAACTTGAGGCGGATCTTCATCAGCCAAGGTGTTGCATGAGATGTTGATCTTTCCGCCGTCTGGAGTGTATTTGATGGCATTATTGAGGAGGTTGTCGAATACTTTTGTTAGGAGTTGCGCGTCGGCTTTAATAGGCGGAATGCCACTGATATTGTTGACGGTTAGAGTCAAATTCCGTTCGATTAAGGCATCACCAAATCGAGTGCAAGTTTGATTGATGGCAATACTCAATATTGTCTTTTCGCGGTGCATTTGCAGGGTTTGGCTATCTATTTTAGCGACATCTAACATGCTATTTACAACTTCATGTAGCCGTTCAAAGCCAGACAGAACACCATCGATGGCCATGGATAAAACTACATCTTCCATAATAACTGGATTTGTTTTGAGTAGTTGGGTGTAGCCACTAATCACCGTCAACGGGGTGCGGAGTTCATGGGCGCTGACTTTGATAAAGTCGGTTTTTGTTTTGTTTAATTGCTCCAAGCTGAGATAAGCATTGTTAAGCTCATCAGTACGCTTTTGAACCCGTTGTTCGAGTGCTTCATTAAGTTGAGTGATTTCGGCATATAGGCTGGCATTCTCTAATGAAATTGCGGCTTGAGCGGCAAACGAGGAGACTATCGAGACCTCATCTGTGGTAAAGGCAGAGACTTGAGGCCGAGTTAAGGACAACATCCCAATCACGTCTCCTTTAGAAATGAGTGGTACGCCCATCCACGAATGGTTGACGGGTAGCCATGGGAGTTGTCGCCATGTCGATTCTTTTACCACATCGTCGAGCATAAGCGGTTTTCGGGAGGAGACCAGTTGTGCATAAATATCTCCTTGACTAATCGAGATGCGTAACCGTTCCGTCTCCTCATGGTCGGGAAAGCCATGTTTGGCACTACTGCGTAACTCATTCCCTTCTTGAAGTAACACTATACCTCGTTCATAAGGCACAACCATCGCTAATTCTGCCAGAATTCGACCCGGTACATCTGCAAAATCAAGGTTGCTAGACAGGGTACGTCCGGCTTTTTCTAGCGATTCGGCCAACTGTCGCCGACGTAACTCGGCTTCATAAAGTTGGGCGTTGCGAATGGCGGTGACAATCTGGTTGGCGAGGAGTTGTAAGACCATCTCCTCATCTGAGCCAAACGCGCCAGCATGGTTACTGTGGATGTCAAGCACTCCGATGATGCGCTCTAGCGGGTCGGTTGAATGGCTGATGTGTAGCGGCAAGGAGTACTGGGCATACGTGTCGGGCAGTTCGGCTATGGTGATGTAGCCGATTTCTTGTTTGATATTGCTGACAAGACGATCTCGCCCAGTACGGTAAGCTTCCGAAACAGGACTGCGACTATGAAAAGGTAGTTCGACTTGATGAGCATGTATTCTTGTGCCCAGTTGTCCTGTACCGGCCCGTAAATATAATATTTTTTTATGATTGACAGGCAGCCATATACCGACAAAATAATATCCGGCGGTAGTTTGAATCGCGTCAACCACTTCATTTAATAGGTCATCCAAATCAAGAATCGAGATAATCTGTTGGGACACTTGACTGCTGATTTGCAGTTGTAAGGCTCGATTCAAGAGGGATACATTGGCCTGTTGAAGCTCGGTGGTGCGAGCCTCAACCCGTTGCTCTAGCGTGCGTGTCCATGCTTCTAGGGCTTTATTGGCGCTGACGGTCTGTTGATATAGTTGGGCATTTTCAATGGCTATCGCGGCTTGAGTGGCAAAAATTGTCAGCGTATCCAGATCGTCTTGCGAGAAACAATCAGCCTGAGTACGACTGTCAGCATAAATTAAGCCCACTAAATTGGAGCGAGCGATTAACGGAATCGTCAATACTGAGCGTAGTTGTAAGTCGAGAACGCTCTCTTGCCGCCCAAATCGCTCATCGGCTAGGGCATCGGACAGTAGAATCGAAGTCCGAGATTGGGCCACCGTGCCGATAATGGTGTAACTCAACTCTGCTTTAATCGAATTGATTGAGTCAATCGAACTAGCCGTCGTTGTGGGGACTTTATACTCTGTTGGGGGATGCTCATACACCGACCGAGAAGAGAACTCAAGGGCGCGCCCCAAAAACGAGAGGTCGTCAGAATTCATGTCGGCTTGATTACGAGCCACCTTAAATTCCATCTGACCGACTTTATCGACCAAGGCCAAAAAACTGCGCTCGGCTTCAGTCAACTCCATCATCTGCTCAACCACATAGTTCAGCAACAACTCGATGTCATGGGTCTCGCCCATGTGGACACTCATCTCCAAAATTCGTCGTAATTTATCCTCGGCCTGCTCAACTCGGTTATCGTCTTTCGGTTTGACCCCTTCCGGCAAATCCTCGTCTGCTTGCAACCATCGACTTGAGCGAGCGACCCATTCGGTAATAATTTCCCGATTGACTATGATCGCTGTCATATAGTTATGTTGCATAGCTTTATCACTGAGGTTAACGAGCGGAGCCATCACCAAGTCATGCGCCTTATGTAGATACAGCCACGCCTCATCGGTTAGCGATTCACCTTCTTGCCAATCGTATGTCGTTTGCAAAACTCGATAGTGCCACCACCAAACGACTTGTATCGGATATCTGAGCATGTCAACGACGTTGGTCGGAGCAGAGACATCATTATCCAAACAATTAATCGCTTCTTCGGTGGCTCGTTTGGCCGATTCGGTATCTTCAAGCGCCAACCGAGTTGCGCCAAGCCAAGCTAAGGCAAGGGCTAAGGGTAAGGGGCGGTCTGATTCTCGGAGAGCGGCACAGGCTTTTTGCAAAAGCTCCGCGGCTCGATTAAGCTGTTTTTGGCTCAGGGCTAAACGACCAAGTAGAACTTGAAAATTGGTCAGCCGGAGTAGACTGTCATACTTGCGAGCTAGTCGATACCCTTCTTCTAGGACTTTTTTGGCGTTGTTGTAATCTTCTGTGGCTAAATATATTAGTCCCAAATGTTCTAAATATTCAATGAGTCGCAACTTTTCGGTTAAACCACGGGCAATATTTACCGATTGTTCTAAATAATGGCGCGCCTTGTCATAGATACCGAGCCTGCTATAGATAATGCCTAAATCGTTATAGGTATGTACACAGGCATCACGGTCTCCGATGGTTAGCAGTACTTTTAACGCTTCCTCATGGTAACGAATCCGTTCAACGAGGTCATCATTCAGTTTGGCAAAAGCATTAAGAATGGTCGCTTCGCCCTGTTTGTTCTTTAGCTGTTGATAAATCGTTAAGGCGGTAGAAAAATAATTCTGGGCTTGATTGATATTGTTTTCTCTGAGGACAACATTGCCTAAATGCCATAAACTGAGTGCCTCGCCTAAACGGTCTTGTTTTTTGACAGGAGTTGCTTCTCGATACAACTGGAGCGCAAGTTCATGGGAGACCTGCGCCCGTTCATACTCACCTAATCGTAAACAGGCCGCTCCTAATGAATTCAGGGTTTCTGCCTCTAAACGATGATTGTTCAGTTTATAGGTGAGGGTCATGGCCGTGGCCGCGGCTCGTTTGGCTTCCTTATAATCTCCGAGCAAATTCGCTAAATCAACCAAACTAGTTAAGGCATGGATTTGGAGCGCAGGGTCTTTCATTGTGCGACCTACTTGCACCATCGTCTCTAAATCAATCCGTTGCGCTTCACGATTACCTAACAAACTATAACAGCGGGCGCGCCCCGATAAAATCTGATATTTTAGGGCTAAATCAGCCAATTCTGGATGTTGGGTTAATAACTCTAAGGCTTTGGTATAGTATAAAATTCCGGTATCGTTGGCGTAAATTTGACGGGCTTTATCCGCCGTTAATTTGGCATAATGTAAGGCTAGTTTCAGGTCATTGGCCTGTTCAAAGTGCCATGTTAATTTCTCTGCCGCCTCATTTTCATCGTATAGTTTGCGAAGTGCCTGTCCTACTCGCCAATGACGAGCCGCCTTTACTTCTGGCAGAAGGGTATTATAAATGACTTCGCGCATTTGGTCGGTTAAAAAATGGTAGGCCACCTGTCCATGCTGATTGTTAATCGTCAACACATGTTGATGGGCCATCTCGGCTACGACTTGAAAAACTTGGTCAGGGGTCATGTCGCACACTTCGGCCAATACGTTCAGGTTGAGCCAATGGCCCATCACCGAAGCCCATTGCAATAGATCAAGACTACTTTCGTCTAGGCGATCTAAGCGTCGTTGAGCGGCCTCTTGAATGGTGATAGGAACTTGGCTCAAATTGGCGACATCGGTATGCCATTTTTCGCCGTCATATTTAAGCAAATCCTCTTCGATGAGGCTTTGCATAAGATTTTCGATGAAGAGCGGATTTCCACCAGTTTCGGTCATCAATCGAGATAACAGTCGAGGGGGCAAGGTGTGTACGCCCAACATGGAACGAACTAACTCGGTGCAATCGATTTCGGAAAGGACTCTCAACTGCATCAAATCGTAGGCGGGCAGGTTTCTATCGCCGATTGGAAATTGACTAGTGGTTGCTTGGCGCATGGCGGCCTGAGATGTGGCAAACGGTTGGAGTTCGCTATCTGGTTGACGATTGATGTGATGAGCTTGTTGAATCAGCATGTTAAGGGCATGGCTATCCTCAACCTCATTTTCGCGATATACGCCACAAAATAGGAGGCGACCGCGGAAGCTGTTCCGGCTTAAATAGGTCAGTAACTCAATTGTCTCTACATCAGCATGGTGCAAATCTTCCAGCACAATCATCAATGGGCGTTCACTGGCTAATAAAAAGGCCAAGACCGCTTCCATCAAGCCCTGCCAGTCATCTGGTTCAGCCACAATAGCAGTGTTGATGGGGATGACGCTACTGATTAGCTCGGCCAACTCCGGCATTAAATTGACCAGCACCCCGGCATGTTTTTGTAGCAATTCTGATTTGGTGGCCTGTTGATAGGAGATAACTTGGCTTAAAATCGGAATCCAAGGGTGATAGGGCGCGCCGCCATGCTGTTGACATACTCCTTCGCAAACGAGGACGCGTTGCATCTGGGCGCGTAACCGCAACTCGCGGACGAGGCGAGTTTTGCCGACTCCGGTTGGGCCGGTGATCAGAATCAGCCGCCCTTGGCCCTGCATCATCCGCATGAGCAACCCTTGCAAACGAGCTAACTCAAAGGCCCGACCAATAAAATCACCACTTTGGATGTAGCCCCGTTTGGTCTCTTTGGTTTCAACCGGATAGTTAGAGCCAATCAGTTGGTTGATAGCTTGAATGACCGCTTCTGCGCTACTGTAGCGATTAATCGGCTCCTTGGCCATGAGTTTGAGAATAAGAGTTTGCAACACGTCGGGTAAATCATCGACATAGTGGCGAGGTGGATCAGGCATATTTTCGACATGTTGCCGCAGAATAATGAGGCTACTGACTCCGGTAAAGGGGGGTTGTCCGGTCACTAGCTCATACAAGGAGATACCGAGCGAGTAGAGGTCAACTCGATGGTCAACTCGTCCGCCCCGAATCAATTCTGGGGCGATATATTCGGGCGTGCCTCTGATTTTCAGTTGCCCTTCGCCACGCACCTCGCCAACGAGGCCAAAATCCATCAGTTTGACGATTCCGTTTTCAGTGAGGCGAATGTTGTGGGGTTTGACATCGTAATGAATGAAGCCACGAGCATGAATATATTGAAGCACGCGGCAGACTTGAACGGTGATTTCATAGAGCCAGCTATAGTTACCGGGGGTGGTTTCGAGACGTTTGCGGGCCAAAGTCGGCAAATCTTCACCGGGGACATACTCCATGGTGAAAAAATACTCATTCCCGTCAGCAATGACTCCAAAATCATAAACACGTACTAAATTTGGGTGATAAAGCTGACCGAGGGCGGCAAATTCATACTTAAACTGGGTTAAATTTCGTTCAAGTAATAAATCGGCTCGAATAGTTTTGAGGGCTATTGGGGTGTTATCGTGCAATACATCTTCAACTAGATAGACCGCGCCCATACCGCCGGTTCCTAGTTGTTTTATTACCCGATAACGATTGTTAATGAAACTTTCCATGCCTGAGAAACTCGCTTGAGGGTGTATTAGTTACTTGAATTTTACAGAAGGTGTTGGGTCGAATTGGCATTGGAGGGGATTTTAGAAAGACACCAGAATGCTCTAAAAACGGGCACTTCATTCAACGACCCTAGTGCCTTTTATGCTTAAGTTGATCAAAATTCAACAAGTCCATCGTTTCATCATTCATTGCCAAGGCATAGACACCTTTTTTGGTCAGATAGTTTATGACGGATTCATCGAGGTATAATGACGAGAATATCGGTATTAATTTACGCCCCTGATATTCTGGAAAGTAATCAAAAAACTCGCCACTATTGATAAAATCAACAAATTGTTCTAAATCTTTTTGTCGCACTGCCTCTTTGGTCTCATTGAAAATAACGATATCAGGATAGACGGCGATAGTATCAAATTCACGTTGTTTGTCTCGTTTGCCCTGATAGTACACTTTTCGTCTGATCGAAAAATCGCTTGGAGGATCCGTGTAGCCGAAATAGTCTCTACCGATACGAGATATATTAGGAGCCACAATATCCTCGACCACTCGGCCTAGACGGTTGGCGAGGTCACCCCAACGTTTGTTCCATGCTTTTCTCTCCTTCTTGCGTTCTATCTCATGTTTTTTAGCTTCTTCTTCACGTTTTTCTCCACGCCTTTTTGCTTCTTCTTCACGTTTTTCCTCACGCTTTCTAGTTTCTTCCTCACGCTTTCTAGTTTCTTCTTCACGCTTTCTAGTTTCTTCTTCATGCTTTTTAGTTTCTTCTTCACGCTTTTTTGCTTCTTCACGTTTATAGCGATTCCATTCTTTTCTATCCCTCTCGGCTTGTTGTTCTAAACGGGTCAGAGCATCACCGGTTGTGGTAATGAACTGCTTCAAAACAGCCTCTAAACTATTGGTTGACATCACTCACCTCGTTGATATAAGTTTTAGAATTCTATCAACTTAAGTTGAGACATGCAACCTGAGTGTTTTTTGCGAAGGGTCTCTTACTTAGAATCCTGTATCCAAAACAGAAATCTGGACGGACACCTCACTCTTTAGTACGGCATACTCCACGATATTATTCAAGTTGGTAGTTTTCTAAAATATAAAGAGATTATATCATTACAATCGGTTGTTTACAATTCTAGGGAGATGTTTTTATTACGACAAATTTAGATTGATTTTGGATTGTACGGGCCTGGAACATACTCAAGATGGCGACCTCAAAATCATCACTGATGTAGAATTGTCGGTAGTCCTGCACAGGCTATGGTCTTCGTTTCGGCCAGTTACCATTAAAATTCATGGTTGTTTGCGCCGTTTAGTAATGGTTTGCCCCTCCTCATTATCTTCATTAACAACTATGGAAATACGGTTAGCAATCCAAGCTA
>JAUCGB010000056.1 GCA_030377895.1 Anaerolineales bacterium HSG24 | reverse complement strand
CCAAACGCGCAACTTATTTAGGACTCATTCCTTATTTAATCCCGATTCCTAAGGTCTTTCCATTGGTTAATAGCGGTAAATCACGGATTTGTCGCTATCATGAGTAATATTCTAATACAGTGAGGTATTGCATGACTCCTATTCTTATCGGTTGTCCGTTTGATAATGGTATTCAAACCATGTTACGCTTTAGGCGAGGCATCACTGGGGCCGCAGATGCACCCAAAGCCATTTTAAAAGCGTTTAATCAATATTTTGCCGCAAAATATAGCCTCTCCCAAACCATGCTCCCTCTCAAAGAATATAATATCGCCACCACTGCGACCAATAAAGATGAGGAGGGAGTTCTACGCCAACAACAGCAGGCTACCGAGATGGCTCAACAAATGATTAGCACCTCTCTGCAAGCGATATGCCAGCAGGGACATCTGCCCATCTCGATTGGGGGTGACCATTCACTCACGTATCCCCTTTGTCGAGGCGTGCATCAGGCTCATCCGAAGCAACGGTTAGGAATGATTTATATTGATGCCCATTTGGACATGCGCCCATTAGAGCGGTATGGTTCGGTTAATGGGGTAATCAGCAGTGGTAACTCTTTTCGGCAACTGATAAAAACCAATATCATTGATGGACAAAACATGGTCGCCATTGGAATTTATCCAACATCAAGCGAGTTATTTCGGCAATTAAGCCAATTTGCCTACCAACAGGGAGCTACAATTATCTATGACTATCAATGTAAGTTAGACAGGTTGTCTGGCATTATCGCTGAAGCCGTCGCTTTGGCCTCAACAGGTACAGATGGAATCTACCTAAGCGTTGATATTGATGCAGTCGAAGCCTCTGCCGCGCCGGGGGTGAGTGCGGTGGCTCAAGTGGGGCTAACCGTAGAGCAATTATTGACTATTGTGCGCGGTATTACGCAACAAACCAAAGTGGTGGGCTTTGATGTTGTTGAAGTCTCTTCGCGGCGACACAGTTGGCAGTCCATTTTTGCAGGGGAGACTTTGGAATCGGAGGCTGACAAACAGGCAAAACTCGCCCAAACCGCCACTCTAGCGGCTCAAGTGATTGACTGCTTTTTGAGCGCAAGACCTTTGTACAGGACAAAAAGTTTTTCTGCCGAAACCGCCCCGAAATGAATTTCAGGGGCTATCAAACAGCGCCTGATAAATCAGGCTACTGTAGCATAGAAAGCCCGATTTATCGGGCGCTGTTCTGTAGCACGGGGATTTATCCCCGTGTGATCAATTTTTGTCCGGTACTTAGGCGCAAGACAAAAAAGCCTCTCGTCAACTTCATTCGACGAGAGGCTTTGAATTTTAAAGAGACTTTACGCTACGGCAAATAATTAGTCGGATTCAACTGAATGGTTCCTTGGCGAATCTCCAAATGGAGGTGCGGGCCATTTGTACGCCCAGTCATACCGATTTCGCCGATGGCTTGACCTTTACTAAGCGTGTCACCGGGATTTAAATAGTAGCTTTGTAGGTGAGCATATAACGATTGCAGACCATTTCCATGGTCAATCACGACGTGATAGCCATAGCCAGTATCATCCCATCCGGCGGCGGCCACAAAGCCAGAATCAATCGCCAAGACGGGAGTTCCAATCGGGCCTTCAATATCTAACGCGGGGTGATAGCCAAAATAACCTTGGCTAATCCGTCCAGAAACCGGCCAGCTTATATTACCAGTACCAATGGGAGCGCCGTCCGGTGCTGCGCTAATGCCATAGTTCACCACCGAGAGAACCGGAGGCGGTACAAAGGGTTTGCTTCCACCGGGGACGACCACCCATTGCCCAATTTGAACAATGGGGTTTTCTGCGTCAATCTCATTTAGGGGTGAGCTGATAATCGCTTCTGGATCGGCTTTATAAGCGGCAGCAATTCCCTCAATGGTATCACTGCCTCCAACTTGATGATAGATTCCGTCAAATGGCAAGATATTAATCGACTGCCCAACCTGTAACCAGTGAGGGTTATCCTCTAATACTGGGTTAGCCCATAGCACTGTTTCAGGAGCTAGATTAAATTTATAGGCGATGCCGTAAACGGTATCACCCGCTCCAATAACGTACTGGGCTATCTCTTCACGAGGTATACTGGGTGCTATAATGTGAGGTACTGCACGGCGAGAAAAAATACCGTTGCTTGATGGGGCTAACTGCGAGGGTAAGGTTAAGGCTTCAACAGGTTCAGGTTCAGAACTGATAACCCGTGGCGATTCTGAAACAGTTGGGTTATACGGCTGTATCGTTCCTAAGGTTCGTTGTGGTAGCTCAAATTGACTAACCGTCAAAACCAGCACTGTCAAAAAGAGGACAACCACATGTGCCGAATAACGGCTCATCAGCGCTTCATCTTGGCTAAGGGTTTGGAGACGCTTTTGAAGCGAAGCTAACCCGTCCCATATTGTCGGATGCTCAGGGAGTGGTATAACCGCACCTTGCGGACTATTACTAATTATCCTTTGCGGATGAGGGGGTGACTGAGCATGGTTATTAAATGATGGAGTACCAATGATTGTTTTTTTAGTAAGTGATTGTTGCATATCTTTTTCCTAAGAGAGTTATACGCCAAATCGCCTAAGCTAAAACACGTGTTTGAATGGCTTTTATAAGAAAATATATCAGCATGATAGCTGACCTTTGTTAATGTGTCAAATAAGCATATTACCGGAATCCGGTGTTATAAAGGGGTAACTGATTTAATCAGACAAAAATCCTTCAACGATATTAGGGTTATTTGATATATTGTTTGTTTATGGTGTTGTCTCTAACGTTTCTTTGGTTTTTACAGAGTTGTTTGTCCTTATCCTTCAAAATTCGGGTAGTGTTGACCTGTTGACTGATAAGTCCTCATGTCATTCCGAAATGTAGCGAATGAGGAATCTTTCGATTCTATAGGGGGCCTTGAGGAGCATGGCCCGTAGTTTGGCCTCACGCGCAGGCGTTGGTTGATGGTATATCTTGGCGACCATGTCGGTTTGGTCGGCGATGTTGTAGACGGTTGCTTCTCCGCCGCGCCCGAGTTCTTTGGTTAGGGTTGTTTGTTAATCGTTTGTGTCTCCATGAGTTACTTACTCCTTACAAAGCGCGCCAATCAAATAGATAAGACAACTGCTCCCGCATACGCGGGTTGTACATGTTGAAGATGGCCCGTCCGCCGTGATTTTGGGCAGGAGAAAGCCGACGAATGTGCCATACACGGCGGTATTTTTTCTGGGACGAGTGATCGAATTAAGATGAGGGAACGCAAAAGGGCCTCCATGTATGACATAGAGGCCCCTCAAATTGATGGAGAATTCTCATTTACTCCCGATACGGTTGATGAACTGATAGAAACCGTGCGCGAGTTCGAGTCGGTAGTCAGTGCGACTTGTCGCCTAGGTTAACCCATACGCCTGAGCCAACAGTTGCACAGGGTGAATCATCTTCGTTCCGGTGGCATGCTCAATCTGCCAGCGACAGGTTTCACTGTCACAAATTGCCACATCTGACTCGGTCGCTTTCACCTGCTCAAATAATGATTTACCGACGGCCATGCTGATGTCGTGCTTTTCTTTTTTGTAGCCATAGGTTCCAGCAATGCCGCAACAATCAGCCTGTATATGTTTGATTTGGATACCCGGAATCAGTTCCATCAATTCAATCGCGGGCAAGCCCATGTTGTGCGCTCGCAATTGACACGGTGAATGATACGGGATGGAAGCGTTAATCGGTTGAAAATCGGTTTTTAACTCACCTGCTTGGGCCAACTCCAGCAAAAACTCACAAATATCATAAGTCTGTTGTGAAACTAACCGTGCATCAGCATCATCCATATCCAAAATATGGCGATAATCGGATTTAAGTGACAGGGTACAACTACTCGATGTCCCCACAATTTTGTGGCCGGCCCGCGCATATCGCACCAGCGAATTGATGTTGGTACGAGCGTTCTGTCTCGCCGCATCAAACTCAGCATTGGAGAGCATAGGCAAGCCACAACAGACCTGATCCTTCGGTACAATCACCTCGTAGCCGTTATGTTCCAACACTGCTATGGCTGCTTTACCAATAAATGCCTCATAATAGTTGACACTACAGGCATGATAAAAGACCACCTTTTTATCAGAAATCACCCGTTGCGGTGATTTTTTGTGAACGGTCTGATACCAACCTCGGAATGTTTCCCACGAAAATGCAGGCATAGGGGCATCTCGATGTACACCCATGATCCCTTCAATCAAAATTCTTAAGGGTTTTAGTTTGAGGGTGACGTTGGCAATTGGGGCAAAGGGGCTACCCAACCAGCCCAATAACTCCGAGCGACCCAAGATACGGTTTCGCAATGGAATCCACTTTTTGGTCTTGTAAAGTTTATAACGCGCTTTGGCGTTCATCTCCATCACTTTTACCCCATGCGGGCAAACCATTGAGCAAACACCACAACCGCTACAATAATCAAGGCTATCATCCACCGAAATTTCGTGCGGATTGCGAAAACGTTGCGCCTGTGGGCCGACAAATTTCGGGCCGGGAAACATATCGGTGACATTGGCAACTGGACAAAAAGAGGTACATATATTGCACTTAACACATAAATCAGCTGAATGCTGTACTTGCTCCCAAATCGAGAGCGTTATCTCATCTAAATCGTGTGATGTGGTCATAAATTCTATCCATTACAGACCTGTCAGGTTTCAAAAACCTGACAGGTCTGGCAAATTCTATTATCCTAACAAATCAGCAACATGTTTAGCCGTCGTCAAGGCAACACCATATCCGGTGCGCCCTTGTGTCCAATCAGCATGGGCTAACAATGAGCCAACAATATAGAGATTGTCAGCAATGGGGCGCGTATCCTCAATCGGGTTGAGACGGTCATTCACCACCACCCCATAACTAGAGACAGGTTGTCCGACGGGAGATAAAAATTTGGGAGTAAACCAAGTTTGACGGTTAGAATTATGGTCAATTGGCAGATTGAAAACTGGCTCCCACACCCGGCCTTGGTCATCAGTTTGGATGCCACCGCCCAAGATACCCCCCGTTGCCAACACATAGTTTTCGGCAATAATCGGTTTAAGCCGATTGGTGGTTTCAATTTGAACTTGGGTAACGCGACCATCCTTAACCTCACCGGCCACAACCTTTGTGCCGATGTTCATGCGACCTTTAGCCTGGACAAATGTATGCTTTAAAGCCTCAAACAATCGTCGCCCCGGCACAGAGGGGGGCAGAGTGCCGACCTCAAATACAGGACGACCTAGTTGTTTCTCCAAATCCACTACCACTTTAGCATGACGACCTAACCCCAACACCGCCGGGAAGCCAATCCGGTCATAATCTTGGCAACGCGCTTTTATAACGCTAACCAACTGTTGCCGAAAATCAGCTTGTTCAAACAACGTGGCTAACTCGATTGGGGTTATGTTCAATTTGCTTGCCCCCGGTTCTGGCAAATTAAGGGTAAGGGACTCGGTTTCAATGCCTAAATTTTGGGCACTAATATTCTGGCTGATGAGCGCGGGATAGAAATCTCGTAACTCTTCAAAACCCACAATCAACATGGAGGCTGTGTCACCCAAATGACCTTTGGCGATGCTTGGCGGGGCTAAACAAGTGGGGTGAATTGCCCCCACTGCGCTAGGAACCAGCCAATTTTCAGATCCATTTTGTTGATATTCTGTTTCGGTTAAACCCTGAAAGGCATGCAATGCCTCGTTGATTTTGGTTTCACCCAACAGGCTATAAGGATGTTGAGGATGGTCAGCCATAAAACTAGACAACTTATCAGGCCAAGCTCGCACGGGTTCAACCGATTCAACAGGTTGATAGCCTAACACATCAATACAGCCAGAGCCAAGCACCAACGCACCAACGCCGTGCCCGATTAACATCACTCGCTGGCCCTTATTTTGCAGATGACATGCTGTGGTTAATCCGGCTAATCCAGCCCCAATTACTACAGTATCATATAAACTCATAAGAGGTTATTGGAAATAATAAATCTGATAGGATTAACAAGATTTACAGGATGATAAACCACCAAAAATCATGTTAATCCTGTCGAAAAATTATTTCCGATATTGTCTATTATCAACTCACTTCGTAATAACCTTCAGTTTCCACTTCTGCTACTCGTTTTTCATCAATCCCACTTAGGCCGGGCGGCAGTTTATCCAACCCTAACACGCCCATATAGATGCCTTCATCCAACTGCATTTGTCGCAGATGTTGCCCCCACAAAACGGTATTCATACCTTTCCATCGCTCTTGCAGAAAATCAACGAGGGCTTTGTTGGTTTGTTGAGTCGTTAGTTGCTTGTTCTTGTGCATAAGGCCCGCGACGCGGTAGGTACAGAACCCACCCTGACATGGCCCCATGCCGACCCGTAAATCACGACGTAAATCGTTGATGATATGACGATCATTGGTGGCAAGGTTGGCCTCAATTTGGTTACGAGTAACGATTTCACATTCACAAATCAGTTGTCCATCAAACTCGCCTGTTTCCAACTTCTGCAATCGGCTACCGAGAGTGTGGTATTTAGATTCACCATGAGGGTTATGTAAGGTGGTTTCGGCGGTACGACAGGCTCGTGTTGTGTCAAGTTTTTTGCACACCAAATCAACCGTATCCTCTGCCATCATACGATAAGTCGTCCATTTACCCCCAGTAATGGTCACGAAATTATCCACCCCATCACGCGGAGAGTGGTCAAGCAGGGCGTATTTACGGGTTACAGCTCGCAAATCACTAGCCGCACCTTTTTCTTGATACAAGGGACGTACTCCCGCCCATGCTCGCAGGGCACGGAATTTTCTGAAAGATGGCACCATTTTCTCGCCCTCTTCCATCATCAGTTTCACTTCCCATTCTTCAATGGGGTAATTATCTGGATCATCCACCCGCACCGAGGTTGTGCCGATGACCGCCACCGTGCCAATCGGCACAATAATGTCACCATCACTACCACTTGGATGAACACACCGATTAACCACCGTATTCACCATGCGATAATTCATGGCAATCATGGTGCCTTTGCCCGCATGCACCGTGACATCACAATCAGCCATCGCCGCCAAGCGTCCCCCCCACGCCCCCACAGCACTGACGATTAGGTCAGCGGTAATGGTCACGGTTTCACCCGTTACCTTGTTGATGGCAACTGCTCCCACAACCTTGTTGCCTTCTTTGAGCAGTTCCGTCACTTCATGGAACTCTAATGTTTCGGCCCCATGCTCTGCCGCCGAGACGACCAAAGAGCGACAGGCATCCCATGTCTCTACACTGGCATCTGGCACGGTAAAAACTCGCCGAATTTTGGGGTTAAGTAACGGTTCTCGGCGTAACATCTCCTCAATGGAGATTTCGGTTGCTGGGATACTTACCTTGTGACAGGCTTGATAAAACTCATCGGCAAATTCGGGCGGGTCATCCGGGGTGGAGACGAACATGCCGCCAGTATCCTCAATGCAGTGAGGCATAACCTTACGCAGTATTTGATTTTCCACGATACATTCATGAGCCGCATCAGGATCGTTGACCGCGTATCGTCCGCCACTATGCAACAAGCCATGAAACCGCCCCGATGTCCCCATCGAGAGCGCGCCTCGTTCCAATAAGGTGGCTTTAAAGCCGCGTTGGGCTAAATCAAACAGCACCCCACAGCCTGTTACGCCACCACCGATAACTAATACTTCTGTTGATTTTTTTTGCATGGTTAATTTAACAACTATTCCTCTTGATAATTTTGAATCAATTCAAATCCCTTCTGTTCAATAACCATCCGGTCTATCATCTGGCTGACTTGATGTGACTCATAAGCCCCACCAAATGCCTCAAGAGAAGCGTATTCTAAAGCAGGTTGATAAGATTTTTTGATAAGTTCTTGTAATTCTTCATGCTCTACATATCGTCCTCGTGCTTTACGTCGTTGATTAATCCGATAAATCTGGCGTAACGCATTTTTAATGGAGAGTTCCCATGAACGGGTTGACCGTTTTTCTGCCGCTTGTTTAATTAGATGAATCAGCAAAATCTCCATGAAACTACGAATTTTGTTGACTTTATCGGATCGGCTCATCTCTTCCATCTCTCCAACTAAATCAAGGGCTTTCGTATAATGTCGTTGTTCAATATAACCTCGTAACTCTAACAACTCCTCCATATAAACCTCCTACTACAGACCTGACAGGTTTAAAAAAACCTGTCAGGTCTTGGCTTACATCGTCAGGTCTTGACTTACATCAATCAAGCCAGTCAAAAGTACGAGTGACGGCTTTCTTCCACATAGCATACATACTCGTGCGGGCGGTGTCATCTTCTGAGGGATCCCATGTTTGATCAATGCCCCAGTTGGAGCGCATTTCATCGGTGTCTTTCCAGAATCCAACAGCTAATCCGGCCGCGTATGCCGCACCAAGGGCGGTGGTTTCAGCCACTTTCGGGCGGACAACCGGCACACCTAACACATCCGCTTGGAACTGCATCAGCATATCATTGTAGACCATGCCGCCATCAACCTTAAGGGCTGTCAAATTCACACCAGAATCAGCGTTCATGGCATCCAATACTTCGCGGGTTTGATAGGCAGAGGCTTCTAAGGTGGCTCGAGCAAAGTGACCGCGATTAATGAAGCGAGTCATTCCAACAATCGCGCCACGAGCGGTGTCTTTCCAATAGGGAGCATACAACCCAGAGAAGGCTGGCACAAAGTAGA
Organism: Anaerolineales bacterium HSG24; assembly: GCA_030377895.1. Classification (GTDB taxonomy): domain Bacteria; phylum Chloroflexota; class Anaerolineae; order 4572-78; family J111; genus JAUCGB01. The sequence continues at coordinate 16,866 of JAUCGB010000056.1, read as the reverse complement.
TACCACCATTGTCATCAACCGTTTTGGCAAGATTTTCAACATCAGGGGCAGTGTTGATGAGGCGGAGGTTATCGCGCAACCATTGGACTAACGCACCAGTAATGGCAATCGAACCTTCAAGGGCGTAGACGGCGGGTTGGTCGCCAAATTTGTAACAGAGGGTGGTCAGCAAACCATTTTCAGAGGGGACAATTTCTTCGCCTGTATTCATAATCATGAAACAGCCTGTGCCGTAGGTGTTTTTGGCTTCACCGGGGCTAAAGCAGGTTTGTCCAACGGTAGCGGCTTGTTGGTCGCCCAAATCACCGGCAACGGGGATTTCGCCTCCAAACGAACCATCAGCGAGGGTGTTGCCATAAACTTCGGAGGAGGATTTAATCTCAGGCAACATTGAGAGGGGAACACCCATCGTTTCAGCAATGTCAGCGTTCCAATCGAGGGTTTCAAGATTCATCAACATGGTACGGGAAGCATTGGTGACATCAGTCACATGCGCGCCCCCATTTGGCCCACCGGTTAAGTTCCAAATCACCCATGTATCCATATTACCAAAAATCGCATCACCCTTATCGGCGGCTTCGCGAATTTCAGGAACATTATCGAGCAACCACTTAATTTTTAAACCTGAGAAGTAGGTTGCTAAGGGCAAGCCAACTTGCGGACGAAAACGGTCTTGTCCACCATCCTTAGCGAGTTCAGCCACACTATCTTTATTACGAGTATCCATCCATACAACCGCATTATGATAGGGTTTACCAGTATTTTTATCCCACACAACGGTAGTTTCTCGTTGGTTGGTGATGCCAACGGCGGCAATATCAGTAGCCGTTAAACTAGCTTTTTGCATCGCACCCCGAATAACTTTTTTGGTGTTTTCCCAAACTTCCATTGGATCATGCTCAACCCAACCCGGGTTGGGCATAATTTGTTCATGTTCCACTTGGTCAATCGATACTGTTTCACCTGAGTGGTTAAAAATCATACAACGGGTACTAGTTGTACCTTGGTCAATTGCGGCAACATAATCAGCCATTTATATCTCCTTTGATTTGTGATTGATTACCCCACGTTTTCGTGGTGGTTTTTAATAGTAAGGATGAGGTAGTTTTGGGTACTTTCTGTCCGACACTACGCTCGTCCAGATAATTAGTAATTGAAAGCGTAAATTTTTTCGGTAGTTGGAGCGCATGTATCCTGCTACATACCCACAAGATGCAAGTGACTCTAACTATCGGACTACTTCTGTCATGCTGACTCGACCCTATTTAGCCAACTTCATCTCTTTCCTTTCAAGGCCGAGGATAAGACATCCACATCGTTTTATTACCCAAGTTAGCTTTTTGAAATTAAAAGCCGAATGGTTTAAGTGCCATGTAAACAACGGCGGCAACTACTGCGCCAATAATCGGTCCAACAACCGGCACCCAAGAGTATTCCCAATCACTATCTCCTTTACCCGGAATGGGCAATAAGAAGTGAGCGATACGTGGCGCTAAATCACGAGCTGGATTAATGGCATATCCAGTTGGCCCACCTAATGATAAACCAATTCCAAACACCAATAACGCTACTGGAATAGCTCCCAACGCACCTAAACTGACCGGAACAACAGAGCCACTATCATCAAACGAAGCACCTTTAATGAGGAATACCCCAAATACCAAGACGAATGTACCAATGGCTTCAGTGAGGACATTCATAGGAAGGTTACGAATAGCTGGGCCGGTAGAGAAACAAGCCAGTTTTGCTCCAGCATCATCCGTTTTACCCCAATGGTCGAAATAAGCTAACCACACAAGGGTCGTTCCAATAAATGCACCAATCATTTGAGCTATGATATAAGGTACCACCGAAGCCCATGGGAAATTACCTGCAACAGCTAACCCAATCGTTACGGCGGGGTTAATATGCGCCCCACTTAAATGAGCCACCGTAAATACCCCAACAAGTACAGCAAAACCCCAGCCTGCGGTTATGGTAATCCAAGCACCACCACCACCACCGCCACTTCCTTTGGTTTCATTTAATACAACATTGGCAACAACACCGTTACCAAGCAAGATTAGCATCATGGTGCCAATCATTTCACCCATAAACGTATCCATAATTGTTTACCTCTCCTTTTTGACAGCTTTATAGTGGATTGTGTTTTATGTACAACATACATCGTTACCTATAACTTTCTATAGGCTTAACCTTAAATATCTAAATAGGCAATCCTCCTTTCTTCATAATTTGATTGTTCGGTCGAGAGGGAAAATATAACGATGAGGACAAAACCGATGTCTATTTTTCAACGAAGTCTCTCTACATGGAAATTCATTAGCACGAATCCTTTTTGTAGAGCGAGTGATTTAACTCTGAAAAAAATCAGACACTGTTAAATTATTAAGCTACAAAGGTATTGAATGTTAAACACCCGCCCCATTTTACAACAGGGGCATCCGCCTGTCAATTTCTCACTTCACTTAATGAAATAGCGAATTTCCCCTATCTGAGAAGAAAATACAGTACAAGAATTATGTCTAGTTTTTAGCACATTCAGTCAAAACGGTGGTTTTTGAAGCAAGGATAAATATTAGGCTGCTATTAAACCACAATACCAACCCAAAACAACAAATTCCTGACTATGTCAGGAATTTGTTTAATTTTTTGGTACTTTGATTTATCAACTAGCTGTTGACAGCATCTTTTAAATTTTTGCCAGCTTTAAAAGCAGGTACTTTGGCCGCTGGAATATCAATTTCATCGCCTGTTTGTGGGTTGCGGCCTTTTCGAGCAACACGTTCGTTCACTTTGAACGTACCGAAACCGATTAATGTAACTTGTTCGCCACTTGCTAATGTATCTTTAATGACATTAGTTGTGGCATTTAAGGCACGTTCTGCATCAGATTTGGTTAAACCAGAGCTTTTAGCAATTGCAGTAATTAATTCACCTTTATTCATTGTTTTATACTCCTAATTTTTTAATGGTTATTTTTTTATTGTGTTATCAGCCAATGATAAGCACATACACTTATAACACCAATTAAGCGTTCTGTCAAGCAGGTTATGCCACTTAATAAAAGATGTTGGTTTTTAGCGTGCTAAGACCGCGTTGGTGCTTAATTCACCCAAAGCAATCAGCTTTTTGTTCTCAATAATGGCAAACACATTACACATTATTGGTAATCATTCAGCCCCCTTGTTTCCAAACTGGGTTTGGAAACACAATTGCTCAAGCAAACTCTGTTTGCGACTTGCAACATGTCAGAAACGAAACAGAGTTCATCTGGCAAATACGTTTCCAAGCTGGAGATTGGGAACGAGGGAGGGTGAACTTCTTAAGTTGACACCTTCTTCAATATCGATATTAACCTTCAAGGAAGGGGAAGAACCTTCCTCAAGGGCGGGACTCCCTACTCCGCTTCAACCTGTTTGACCATTAATTGCAAACCTTTCGATTTAACCACTTCTACCGTTGCCCCAACTTCAATAAATTCACCCTCGACACTGACCGCGTTCCATCGCTCGCCACACACAAACACCGTTCCTTGGGGGATGAGCGTGACTTTGACGGTTCCGGTCGCACCAATCATGGCTCGTTGACCAATAACAGGTATATGGGAACCACTTTGCACGATTTTCGCCAAACCAAAGGTCATAATCATCGCCATGACCAACGGGATGCCGATAATGGAGGGCAGGGGCATGCGGTAGGTAAACTCATCGGTGTTAAAGAGAATCAAGCCCCCAATGATGAAGGCCACCACCCCCGTCGCCGTTAAAGCTCCATAAACTGGGGTGAACAACTCGGCGGCAAATAGGATAAAGGCTAATATAATCAGGGCTAATCCGGCATAATTAACTGGCAACTGTCCAATCGCGTAAAATCCAATCAATAAGCAGATTAGACCGATGACTCCACCAATATAACCACCCGGATTGATGAACTCGTAGGTTAGGGCTAAACTGCCCATTGAAATCAGGAGCAGGGCGATGCTCGGATTGACAATCACGCTTAATATATCTTCAATGAGAGTGCGTTTGATATAAGATATTGTCGCAACGCTGGTTTTTAACGTAACCTCTTGCCTATTTACTTCAACGGTAAAGCCATCAAGCTGGTCAATCAGGTCATCCAAATCGGTGGCGACCATGTCAATCACGCCCAACTCTAGGGCCTCCTCGGCGCTGGCCGCTTTCGACTCGGTGACTGTTTCTTCAGCCCATTTAATCGCTGCTTCACCCCGTCGGTCAGCCAAACCCCGAATATCAGCCGTTAAGATATTTTCAACCTTGGATTTCATGGTCTCTTCAATATCTTCTCCACTACCGCCAACCGGACTGGCTGCGCCAATACTGGTGTTGGGAGCCATCGCGGCCACATGCGCGGCTAGGGTGATAAACGTTCCGGCTGAGGCGGCATGCGCCCCAGGCGGGGAGACATAGACCACCACTGGCACATCAGAGGCGATGATGGCTCGGATAATATCTTTGGTTAGCTCAACCTGTCCGCCCGGCGTATCGAGCCGGATAATCAAAGCCTCGGCATCTCGGACATCAGCCTCTTCGAGGGAGCGTTCAATGAAACCTAACATAACCGGCGTGACTGGGCCTTCAACGTCAATGACCAACAGTTCACCGTCGGTTTGAGCCTGACCCACACCAGTGAGGAAATAACTCAACATAATAAGGCTGATAATCGTCAGTAATGACTTATAAAACTGGCCTAATATGAAACTAAATAGTGATTTGAGGTGTGTTTTGCTCATCGACTTACCTTGGTTGATTATTAATCTTCTCACGTTTTTTAATCTCCTTCAGGAATCGGAATTAAATAAGTTGCGCGTTTCGACATCGTAGGGGCTAGGCAAGGCGGTGTAGCGTTGGTTTGAAATCAGAACTCCAATCCGCCTTGCCTAGCCCTGAATCCACGGAATGACGGGCGACCCGTAGGGGGGGCGGAGCGGAGATGGTCGCACATTCCAAGTCTAGACCGCCCCCCTACGGGTAGCCCCTACCATAATCTCCGACGCAAATGCACATGTTAATTAATGCCCATTCCTAAGCACGCCGAAGTCTTGTCGAAGGCGAACTATCAGCATGCACGTACTCACGTTTTACATATTCACGTTTCACCTTTCACCTCATCTTTTCAGCGGCGAGTTTGACCGCCTCTACAATATGCTGATACCCCGTACAACGACAGATATTTCCGGAGAGTATCTCCCGGATTTCCATTTCTGTGGGGTTGGGATTTTCTGCCAAAAATGGCTCCAAAGTCATCAAAAATCCCGACGTACAAAAACCACATTGTAGGCCATGCGCCTCCCGAAAACTGGCCTGAAGCGGATGTAGATTCTCCAGTGTCGGGTTGGGAGTCAACCCTTCGACGGTCTTTAGCTCATGTCCATTGGCTTGGATGGCAAGTATAATGCATGAGCGCACCGCCTCACCATCAAACAGAATAGTGCAAGTCCCACACACGCCATGCTCACAGCCGACATGCGTGCCAGTCAAGCCAACCTCATGCCGGATGAAATCAGACAGGAGGAGGCGCGGCTCAACCTCGCGTTGATATTCGGTACCGTTAATTGTTATCGTAATAGGATATTTTTCGGTCATTGTAAGAAAAGGAATGCAGAGTTTGCTTTGCTAGCACAAGGCTATATGTCGCCTTTTATTGGCAAGGCAAGTCCTGCACACCATGTGATTATAAATTTAACGTTTGTAGTCTCTAGCCTCGTTCACCGCAACCGTGAGAACTCGCCGGGCCAGCACCTTGGCTAGATGACGGCGGTAATCGACCGAGGCATGGATGTCGCCCGGTGGGTCAAGTTCTTGATTGACCGCCTCGGCCACCGTGTCAATCAGGTTGGGAGTGATGGTCTGTCCGTGCAACATGGACGTGGCTTGAGTGATAGCCACCGGCCTTGGCCCGACGCTCAGGAAGACCAGTTGGGCCTGCTGACACGCGCCCGCTTGGTCAAGCGTGACCACGGCCGTTGCTCCGACAAGGGCATAATCGCCATGCCGACGAGCCACCTCATCAAAAGCGTAACCAGTGCGAGCAGGTTTGGCCGGGATGGTGATGTCGATTAGCAGTTCATCGGGGGCGAGAGCGGTTTCAAACAGGTCAGTGAAAAACTGCTTTGCCGGAATGGTGCGACGGCCCCGCTGACTCTGCACATGGAATGACGCGTCCAAGACTAAAGCCACCGCCGGTAGTTCAGAGGAGGGGTCGGCATGAGCCAGACTGCCACCAAACGTGCCTCGATTGCGGATTTGAATATGGGCGATATAGGGCATGGTGCTTGAGATAAGCGGGGCATGTTTGGCCACGAGGTCGCTTCGTTCAACCTGTCGTTGACGGGTCATAGCTCCGATGGATAGTCCGCCATTGTCGGTGGCTCGAATGTAGGCCAAGGCCGGGATGTTGTTCAAGTCGATCAACAGTTCCGGTTGAGCCAGTCGAAAGTTCATGGCCGGAATCAAACTCTGCCCTCCGGCGAGGGGTTTGGCTTCGTCCCCGTACTCGGCAAAGTAACTCAATGCTTCGTCGAGCGTGGTGGGGGCATGGTACTTAAATGGTGGTGGTTTCATAGGGTTCTGTTGAAGATTGGCGGTTGGAGGTTGCAGGCTTATTTCCTGCGAGGTGTGTTTTTCTCCTCGCAGATAGGTACGTTCCCGCTTTACAACCTCCAACCGCCAATCTCGGTTAGGCAAAAATTTCAGCAACAGGTAGGTGAATATTAAGTGTTTGGTCAAATAAATCACCAGAGCTAAAAATGGCATGCTTCGTGGGTGATTGATACAGAGCGATAATTCCCAACGTTGGATCAACCAGCCAGCAGGTTTTTACTCCCATCTCAAAATAAATCTGAAACTTGAGCAGAATGTCATCCGTACCTTGGCGGGGTGAAATAATCTCAATCGCCGACAATGGGGGTTCAGACATGCGTAAAATGTCTCTGGGCAGACTTAGGCCCCGCTTCGGATAAAGGCATAAATCGGGAATCATCTCGTCTCTAGCCTTCATATTCAGGTTACTCCAATCAATTTGGCTAACATCCAAACTCAGTTCACTGCAAACCGTATAGTTGGTTTGGGTGACGAGCAACGCCCCAAGTTTGACCTGCACATAACTATGGTTAAAAGACCCCATTTTTTCGTAATCCTCGCTTGTTTGTTCGGTAACTGTTTTTATCATAACTCCTTCTTCATCAAACTTGAACGTTTTACTGCTGGAAATTGCTCAGTAATGGTGTACAAAAAGAGTTCATAATCTTCGGGTGTGCGAAGTGGATTACTCATGCGATTAAATTAAAAGTGAGCAAGATTTGCTAAGTTGACGACCATTACCGCAATTCCTGAATAAATGCCAACTCTAGGCCCGTGATTTGGCGGATAGTCTCATTATCCATCGTGGACAATAGATTTCGGGCTACATTTATCATCTGTTGTTCTTTGGCTTGCCGTTCTCGCTCGAGTTGCTGTTGAGCCTGCTCAGCACGTAGTTCGGCCCGCTCAAGTAGTGTCGGTATCCACTCACCATTAGTATCATACCACCGCAACCAGTTCCTAGTTATTCCTTGATAAACACCATCCCATAACCCTAAACCGACCTTCTGCTCAGGTATCCATAGTCTGTTATTGGCTACATCTAGCTTGCTATATCTATTATTGACCAACCTAAAGGCTTGTAACTGTTCGGTTCGCTTATCAAATAATAGATAATATGGTATCTTCAATATCTGCTCATAAACCTTCCATTTGGGGGGAGGATTCCCTGTTACCTCGGATATACGCCCCAAATCCTCATTCTTTGTACTCGGTGATAGAAATTCTGCCACGATGTACGGTGATACTCTCTCTTCCCAAATCACATAACTAGACCTCATCCCATCATCCCTACCTTTACCTCTGCCTCTACCTGTGTATCGCCGAGATACGCCTACAACTGCAAACCAATCTGCTCGTTTATACCATGTTGGATGTTTTGGGTCATAGTACAGATACATGTCCGCCGCAGTAAACACCTGATCCTTCGGATAATCCGGCAAAAAACAACTCTCTGTCAAAAGGTCTGCTTGTAAATCATGAAATTCGTCCAAAGCTGGCTCCTCCGTTTTATTCTCGCTGGGCAAGTCATACATCGTTGGCAGGTCCTTATGGCTTACTTCTGGCAAAGAGTCTCTTTTCCTGAATGGAATCATAGATACTTTTGGTTCTAACTGTTGTGTCACTATTGACATCGTGTACCTCCAGACTTAATTTACTAAGGCGAAATAGGGTACATATCCGCCTAATACCCGTTGCGATGACATCATTGCAACGATCAAACTTAATGACATTGATGCTCATCATCAATGGCAAGTTGTAACAGGTGAAATAAGACGAATCCTCTATCCTTCTTCTAAGATAATTGTATTTTTGCTTCTGATACTCGCTGACTGAGCCACACATTGACTAATGTTTGTAGGCTTACCCGCCGTGTTTGGGCAATCTGACGCAGTTCTGTGAATAGATCCGGTTCTATCATCACCCAAGTTTGCCGAGCAGAAGGGTCGAAAGTTAGCTCAACTTCATAAGTATCATCTTCAAAATCGGCGGTGCTGTGGGTATTCCAAAATTTAGCCATTTCTTCATAACTCTGTGCTTTTGAGATACTACTTTCCTTTACCATAACGTTTACGCTCCTTTTTATCCATATCGTTGCGAAAAACTGTAGAACAGGATTGCCGGAATTCGCAGATTAAAATTCGCCGAAGATTCCGGCAATCCTGTTCTCAAACAACTCATTCGCGTTAAACTGGATTAACGGTCATAGTTAGCCCCCTTAAATCTATGCACTCGATTCCGTATCTGTTCTGAGATTATAATTTACCGCGTCTAAGCTGTTCAATAAGAAAAGGTTTTGCTCTACAAGCGTCATCTACTCATTCATTCACACAATACATTAGTACGATCCAGATTCTTAATTCCATCCAACCATTCCTGAAAAGACGCATCAGATGGTGCGCAGAGATCAAAATGAAAACTGTTCAGATTGAGTTGGCTCAACTCTGACGGGATTGACCCACTCAGGTCATTATCGTCTAGGTAAAGATGTTCCAAATTAGTGAGCTTACTCAACTCAGGTGGAATTGACCCACTCAGTTGATTTCCATTTAGGTAAAGATGTTCCAAATTAGTGAGCTTACTCAACTTAGGTGGAATTGACCCACTCAGTTGATTTCCATTTAGGTAAAGACGTTCCAAATTAGTGAGCTTACTCAACTCAGGTGGGATTGACCCATTCAGTTGATTTCCATTTAGGTAAAGACGTTCCAAATTAGTGAGCTTACTCAACTCAGGTGGGATTGACCCACTCAGGTCATTATCGTCTAGGTAAAGGTATCGCAAATTAGTGAGCTTACTCAACTCAGGTGGAATTGACCCACTCAAGTCATTACCGTCTAGGTTAAGATGTTCCAAATTAGTGAGCTTACTCAACTCAGGTGGAATTGACCCACTCAAGTCATTACCGTCTAGGTTAAGATGTTCCAAATTAGTGAGCTTACTCAACTCAGGTGGAATTGACCCACTCAAGTCACCGGAAAGGTTAAGAAATGTTACATGACCGTAATTACAACCTACTCCTGGAGAATTACATAAGCTTAAACCATTAAATACCCGACCGTCCGTGCTGTTGGATAACTTTATCAAAACCTCACATTCAGCCATGGAGATACTGCTGACATAGCATGTCGGGAATTTCGTAGGGTTAACATAATAATAAGAAACTATAGTACTTATCAAGAAAAAGAAACCAACAACCCATATACCTTGCTTCTGTGATGAAGCTTGCAAGTTACGAACAGGCTTTGTGCTAGATTTAGCCGAATCTACAGGTACATCAGTTTGCTTATCTTTCGTCATCGGGTGACTAATCCATAGTTGTTTTGCCCCATCTGGTTTTGATCTAGGTGGATGTTTACGTATGTCATCAGGGGGAGAAGTTTGCACTTTTTCTGGCGATTTTGGTATGGCAGGCCTGACCACACGGGCCACTTCCGCTTCCTCAATCTCAGTCTCTTTTCCCGTCAGAAGACTGTCAATCTTCTGCTGACTACTCAATTCTGTCTCCATGACCGTCTCTCGATAATCGGTCTCGGCCCGTGTATCCACCTGTATCGCCGTCCGACCTGCATAAGGCTCGTCCCGTTCTACACCTTGAGTCTCACGTCGCAACTTAAACCTCATCTCCCCAATCCGCAAGGTATCACCCAACCAGAAAGCCATGCCCCGCTGACCAACCCTCTGCTCATTAATGAAGGTTCCGTTTGCGCTCCCCTCATCATAAGCGGTGCAACTTTGCCCATCAAACTCCAGCGTAACATGTTCCCGCGAAGCCAAGCGGTCATTTACCTGAATATCACATCGACTGCTTCGCCCCAGGGTTAGGCTACCCTGTTTCAATTCATAACGCCCATCCGCCGAATCGGTCAGCCACAACGGTCCTTCTTGAACCTCCACAACAGTCGGTTCCTCACCAAACACCGTCCTCCCTGCTTCTTTTAACATCCGGGCCATCTCACCAACAGAGCCATACCTGTCTGTCGCTTCTTTGGCCATAGCCGTTTCGATGATACTGGTTAAGGCTGGCGGCAGGTCGGGCAGAACATGGCAGATATTGGGAACGGGTTGCATCAGGTGGGCTTTGAGCCATTCGGGGGGAGTTTTGGCTCGGAAGGGGTATTGCCCGGTCAACATGTGGAACAAAATCACCCCCATCGCGTAGATGTCGCTCTGCGGACTGATCTTGCCTTCGTAATGCTCTGGACTCATGAAGGCTGGCGTACCGATGGCTCCGCGAGTAGTCAGTGAGGTCGCTTCCATCAGCTTGACGATGCCAAAATCGGACAGGTAGGGGTTGCCCTGTCCATCGAGCAAAATATTGCCCGGTTTGAGGTCACGGTGAATGATACCCTTGGCATGGGCTTCATCCAATGCCGGAGCAAGGTGGTTGAATAGGTCAGTTGCCTCACGGAGCGACAACGCTCCTCGCTTAAGGCGGTCTTGGAGTGAACCGCCTTGCATCAGCCGCATGACGAGGAACGGCTGTCCATTGGCTTCGCCTGTATCATATATCGGCACCACGGCTGGGTTTTCCAACTTGCCGATGGTTCTCGCTTCGCGCTGAAAACGACTCAGGAAATCGGGGTTGTTGGAAAACTCGCGGGGCAGTAGCTTGAGGGCTACCTCGCGGTCAATATTGGGATCATGGGCCAGATAGACAACGGCCATGCCGCCTCGACCAAGCTCTGATTTAATTTTATAACGTGCTATTGTTTGTGGGATCATGGTTTACCTCGTTGCCTACGGCGCTTCAAAGATTCAAATGCCCAAGTTATTTACGGCTTATTTCTACGGACACTCATAATGACAAATCTTAGCCTGGAAATTCGTATCATCTAGCGTTTCATAACCATTTTTATTCATCACAAAAAAGATAAACTCCCCCTCGCTCACTTCATCAAGGATAATAGTCTGATTAATTAGCCCGTATTGGGTAGCTTGTTGCATAACCGGGCCAGTGTCGGTTCCGCCCTGATAAACCGAAATAATCACCCCGTCGCCACTGTTGGAGGCTTTACTGGCTTGTAGCTGTATCTCTAAAGTACCGCTGACGGTGCTACGCCAGCGCCAAGCAATATCATCACTATTGCCGGGGTTGCCGAAGTTGTTACAAGTCCGGACATGATTGGGGTTCGTGTACCAACATGGTTTACCATAATGATTGGCACTATACCATTGCATGGCCGTCCAGTTATTAGACCCCGGCGGCCCCCAGAAATATGCCCAATCAGTTAACGTCGCAGAAAAATCTGCCTTACTATCGGCCACTACCTGCGGTTTGGGTTCGGGAGTGGGTGTCGCAGGTTCAGGAGTTGGGGTATCAGCCGGAGGTGTATCTGTGGGGGCTAGTTCCTCTACTTCGGCAACTGGTGTGTCCGTTGGTTCTTCAGCAGGAGTGACCGCTTCGGTTGATGTAACTTCCGCCTCTTCTGGTGTAGCCTCCACTTCTTCTGATGTGGCTTCTACCTCTGTTGATGCGGCTTCTTCTTCCGATGTGCCCTCCACTTCTGTTGATGCTGTTTCCTCTTTTTCTGATGTGACTTCTGTTGAGTTAGCAACAGCGGCGGTTTCTACGGCGGTTTCTACTTCTGAACCATTCCCCATAAAGTAGAATATCATCAGCGAGGTACAGATTAGGAGTAAGACGGCCACCACTGCACCACCTCCGGCGGCCAGCATGGGATTGATACCGCCTATCGGAGGGGCTGATTCACTGGTTGGGGCTAGTTGCGGGGGGGAAATCTCCGTTGACGCGGGTGGCGGAACGGGTATGGTACCAGTGTTAGCCGGAGGCGGCGGTATCGTAACCGCTCCGGTGTTGGCCGGCGCAGGCGGTTTGGACGGCACGGTGGGAGCAAACTCTTCCGGCGAGGGTGGGGTTGCACTAGGTACGGCGGCAACGGTGCTGTTATGCTTTAAGGCCGCTTCCAATGCTTCCATGAGCGATTGTCCGGTTTGATAGCGATGTTGCGGTGATTTGTTGAGCGCGGTCAGCAAAACCGTTTCGGTGGCCTCATTCAGCTTGGGATTGAGCGTTCGCGGTGGCGGAGGTGGCATGGTCAGATGTTGCAAGGCCACGGCTGCGGATGAGGGGTCATCAAACGGGACTGTTCCGGTTAACATCTCATACAATACTATTCCTAAGGCGTAAACATCAGATTGTGGCACGGCTTGGGAGGAGTTGCGGGCCTGCTCAGGGGCGACGTAGCGCGCGCTACCAAACACCTCGCCCGTCGAGCCGATATCGACATCCATCGCCAAGCCAAAATCGGTGACAACCACCCGACCATCACTGGCGATCATGACATTGGCTGGTTTCACATCCCGATGAATCACCCCCCGCTGATGGGCATAGTCCAAGGCCGACGCAATCGCTTTGCCCATACGGAGTATTTCGGTTTGAGGTATTTCTTTGCCTTGGTCAACATACTGGGCTATCAGGTCGCTCAAATCGCCACCATCAATATACTCCATGACATAGTAGTAAAAACCATCTTCATCATCAGCATAATGGATATGGATGATGTTTTCATGTCGCCATACGGCAATGGTTTGAGCCTCGCGGACAAACCGTTTGGCATAATCCGGCTGATCTCGATAACGAGCATCAATCACTTTGATGGCGACGGGCCGCTTCAACTTGACATCGATTCCGTAATACACCTGAGCCATGCCCCCCCGTCTAAGGGGGCGTTCTACCTTATAATTTGCTAACTGACGGCCAATTAGAGAGTCATTTTCCATAGTTGTTGTCTACCTTTAGGGTTTCTTATTAAATTAATCGGTAGTGGTGCAAAGGTAGTGATAAGGAGTGCAAAGCTCGCTTTGCCTGCAAGACTCCGGATTTCCCCATCACTACTTGTGCAGGACTACCGACACTTATGATCATTCTATAGTGAAGTTTGAACCTTCTTCATCTTCGGTGGGGCAAGTGGGCCGACAAACTCTAGCCCGAAATGCGGTATGGTCGGCATCAGAGTTCCCATCGCCAGAGATAACAAAGAACAACTGATCACCACTAGCAAGATTATCGAGGAGAATTCGCTGATTGATTGGGTCAGTGGCTCTGCCTCCCAAACTATATTCAAGTATCACCGTCGAGTCGGTTTTATTTTTATCCCCAGTTGAAAAAATATGATGTGCCGTAATATCGACTCCGTTCCCGCCTCGGTCAATCTTGGCCATGACCAGTTCAATCTGAACTAGGCCGTTAACATTACTTTTCCACACAAAGGCTACAATTTCCTTTCTGCCGGGATGAACTGAGTTATCACATACCCGAATATGTTTTTTCTTCTTATCATAGAAACAGGTATCGCCATAATGATCATTGCTATATCGGTTTAAATCTTCCCACTTCCCTTTTGTTGCATCTTTTCGCCAAATATACCGCCATTGGCCATCCTTCGCTTCATTAAAATCGTTGTAACTGTCAGCCAATACCTCTAACACAATTTCTGGCTCAGGGGTTGGAGTCGGCTCTTCGACGACGGTGGGTTCGGGGGTAGGTTCTTCAACGACGGCAGGTTCGGGGGTGGATTCTTCGACGACGGCGGATTCAGTTTCCGTTGTTGGGTTTTGCTCATCGGTGGCAGGTTGTTCCGGTTGGGTATCGGATAGACTAGATTCTACCTCTGCTTCGGTGGGTACAATCTCTTGGTCGGGCAGAGGCGTTTCAAGTGCGCTGGCGGTGGTATTATCAGCCGCGTCTGGTGTCGTTGCTACCTCGTCTGAACCACCCATCAACATCACGATTGTGCCGCACATAATAGCAAAAATGAAGATTAACGCCACCACGCCCGCTCCAATTCCGGCATAGAGAAGCGGTTTTTTGTCCTCCGGCACATTGTTCAACATCTCGGTAGTTTGACGCATCGCCGTTTGGGATGCTGGTTCAGGTTTCTTCGGCTCCGATTTTGCTTCAGGTGTTACAGGTTCAGAAGGTTGGGCTGGCTCAGAGGGTTGTGATGGGAACCCATCGGTTGATTTTGCCGTGTCTGGCTCGACCACCGGCATGGCACCGGTTGAGGGAGGTAACGGGGGCAAGGTCGAGTCTTGCTCGACCACTGGCAATGCACCAGTTGAGGGGGGTAACGGGGGCAAGGTCGAGTCTTGCTCGACCACTGGCAATGCGCTGGTTGAGGGTAACGGAGGCAGAGGGTTATCTTCCAAACCAAGCGATACCCGATGGACAACGGACAGACGGGAGTCGAGCATGTGATCAGGTGATTTACGTTTTGTTTTCAGTGCCTTGTCCAACGCATCGTTCAAGGCCGCGCCGGTTGGATATCGATCATCCGGCTCTTTGGCGAGTGCCTTCAGGATAACCTGCTCTAAGGCCGAGCTGAGGTCGGGATTGGTCTCACGTGGAGGCGGAACCTCGTCGGTCATGTGTTTCATGGCCACATCTAAGGGGTCAGACCCATCAAACGGAACCACGCCGGTAAACATCTCATACATCATCACCCCGATAGCGTACAGGTCGCTTTGCGGCACCGCTCCGGCAGAGGAGATGGCCTGCTCAGGGGCAATATAGTGGGGCGTACCGAATATCTCGCCCTGTGTGCCGACATCCTCTAGCAAAACCAAGCCAAAATCAGCCAGAATTACCGTACCTTGTTTGTCGAGCATGATGTTGGCTGGTTTGATATCTCGATGGATAACTCCCCGTTGATGGGCATAATCGAGGGCCAAACAACTCTCCCGAATCACTCGGCGGGCCTCTTCAAGGGGTATTAACTCCCCCTCATCATGATAGCTACTTAACACAGCATCGAGAGCCGAGCCTTCGACAAACTGCATCGCCATATAAAGCAGATCATCCACGTCGCCATATCTGTAAATGCTGACGATGTTGGGATGTTGTAGCTGGGCAATCGCTTGGGCTTCTCGCTCAAACCGCATCAGATAACTACCATCTTTCCGAAATGGTGGATCAATCACCTTGATAGCCACCCACCGCTTCAAACGGATATCCATCGCCCGATAGACGCGGGCCATGCCTCCTTGACCTAACAGACTGTCTAGTCGATATTCATCTAACTGTTTACCAATCAATTCATCTTGACTCATTGTCCTGCCTCCAGTTTACGACCCTAAAGGTTTTTGGTAGTCCTGCACAAGTAGTGATAGAATCCGGAGTGCAAGGCTTGCCTTGCCTGCAAAGCGAGCTTTGCACTCCTTATCACTACCTTTGCACCACTACCAGATTTGGGGTAGTCCTGCACAAGTAGTGATGGCAGAATCCGGAGTGCAAGGCTTGCCTTGCCTGCAAAGCGAGCTTTGCACTCCTTAATCACTACCTTTGCACCACTACCAGATTTTTAAAACCTTTAGGGTTTAAGTTTTCCTTCTAGTTTACGACGTTCTAGTTCTTTTATCATTTGAGTCTCCATTTGGGTTGCCATGCGAGTTTCACGGCTACTTTCAGTGATGCGCCATAAATCTTTAATATACTGGTTTAGTCCATCAGCATAGCCATCGAGATAATCTTGAGTAATGGCCGTTGCCAAATCACCCTGCTCAACGGCCTGTAACATTGCCACATGAGGACGAGCATCACGCAGAGTCAGACGCATCACTTTGTCTGTGCCGGTGATGACTCCCCAAGTGAGTAATTTTTTGTCGCTATCATCTTTCGCGCTCATAAACCGCTTGAGACTACTGCGGGGTGGGGCCAAGCCGATATTTGCGAACAGTTCGCGGCCTCGAATAACATCGTTCAGCACGTCAAATCGACTAGGCATATTATCAAACATTCTTTGCAAAGGTAAGGGCATTTTTGCCAACAGTTTTGTGGCAGAGGCCTCACCAGAGTTAGCAATATCGTGCGACTTGCTTAACACCATGCCAAACCCTGCTAACGAGGCCAGATAAGTGCGTTGATATTTATCGAACTCGCCATAGAGGGTTGTTCGGTCTCCCGCTCCCTCTTTGTAGCCATCCAAGGCGGTGATAACTCGCTGATGCAGGTTGAGCAAATCAAGCTCTTGGAGCGGCACTTCAAAGGTCATGGGGTGCAAGCGGTCACGCGGGGCACGCAAACTGGCATCGACTGGAATGACGATGGCCGGATTGGTATCTTGGATTTGGTTGATTGCTTCTCGCGCCGCTTGCGCCGCCGGTTTCGTTTGGCGATCAGCTAACAGGGCCTCAAGTTGAGCCGCAATCTCAGCGGAGGGCCGGTAGGTGGCGGCATGAATCGCCCGATAGAGTACTAAAATGTCATTAACTGTCAATTCTAGCAAATCGTTACGCCGTT
>JAUCGB010000055.1 GCA_030377895.1 Anaerolineales bacterium HSG24 | reverse complement strand
ACACAGAGTTTCACAGAGGAACACAGAGTTTCACAGAGAAAAAGCGAATTATTTTTCCTTTGTATTACTCTGTGAAACTCTGTGCATCTCCGTGTTCCTCTGTGTTCCTGTTTTAGCCTTCCCTAAATCACTTTGTCGGGTAACAAGACCATCCCTCAAAAACAGCCTGAATCTGCTCCAGCCATGACTGCTCACAGGTAGCCGTAAAAGCCACATCAGCCTGAATCGGTTGCAATTGACCAAGCGGCCCAGCGAAGGCTTGTCCATCCGAGTACTGGTCGATGGGGATGTCCCCGTAGCCACGAGCGGTGATAGTGGTGAACGCAGTGGCAGTGGGCGAGATAAAATAGAAGAAGAACTCCCCTCCGGTAGAATCGGAAATGGGGGGAAACTGGAATGTGCGACGCTGATAGTCGGTCACACTCTGCCCAACGAAGGTTTCGGTATAGAGTGGCTCCGGGCTATTTAGATTGTCGGTCAGGGTGAAGATAATCGGTTGATCGGGGCGGTCGTTGAAGGTTCCAAGTGTGACCTCGATTTGGTGCAGATTATCGCAATCCATGCGAAATGATTGGCCGAGAATACCTTGCCCAATCAACGGCGGGCCAAGGTAATGGCCGATAGTTTGACTGACATCTTGATGGGCGCGGCGGGTTAGAGTCATCAGCATGATAAGGGCTAAATAGAGCGTTAGGACGGCTAATAACCCATAACTTTGTTTGCCTATCGGGTGAGAGATGCTGATAAGGCCAAACAACCCTAATCCGACAAACAAGATGATAAATAGAACCAATCCCGGGATGAGAGGAGCAAAAATCAACATGACCGCGAGGCAAAAGGCAAATTTCCAATGGCGTTGGGTCAGCCAACTCGGAGCCATGCTCAACAGGGCCGCGCTGGATAGCATAACAAAAGGCATGAGCGGAATACGGAAGCGGAGTTGGATAAAAAACAAGATAGTAAACAGGCTAAAGACCGTATAAACGATCCAAATAAATCGTAAGGCTGGTTTATTACAAGTCGGAACGAGGAGTATGCCTAACAAAGCCATCACGACGACGGCTGACCATGTTAGCGGTAGAATCGCTAACATGGCCGACTGGTTGACTGTACTGGGAAAAAACGGTTCGACCAGCGGCTCTTCCGCCTCGCCCAACCAGTACCATGTTTTGAGCAGGGTCAGTTCGATAGCGTCTCGCGGGTCGGTCTGCCAATAGGTCAGCACCTCTTGCTCGTAGCTAGTTTGCCCTTGATAGATGCGGCCAATCGTCTCCTCGAAACGCAACACCGCTGGTTGAGATTGGACATGGGCCAGACTGTCTAGCCCATACGCGTCGGGGTTGTTGCCAGTAAACAGGTTGACACCGAAGTTGTCTGAGATGAGGACAAATCGGCCACTGACTTGATAGTTGTGCCATGTCAGCGGAGCAATGGCGCAGGTAATCGGTAGGAGGAACAGGAGAGACGAGAGAAAAAGGGAGGAGAAGGGAGGGGAGGGGAGATTTATTTTTCTGGAACTGCCTAAACTGGTAATGCCCGAAATGGTTAATTGGAACGGAGCTAATTTTAGCCACAAAATCCACAACAATACCAACGGTAGGGTCATCAATACCGTCGGGCGACTGAGGATGGCGACGGCGAAGCTGATTCCAGCAATGAATAGACTCAGACGATTAGGGCGATGTTGCTCAGTCAGCAGGAGCGTCAGGCCGATGGTCAGGGCGGGCATGGTCAGCATGGTCTGGTCGAAACATGGCACGTAGAGCAGGTAGTAGCTATAAGTGGCGAGACTGAACATGGCTAGGATACCGGTTAGGGGTGAGTATAGCTGTTGACCGAGTTTGTAGAGCGCGGCCAAGCCCATCATCTGAAATAGGATTTGCGTGTAGATGGGCATAAATAACGGGTTGTCGAAAAGTTGCTGGAAAATGGCGAGATAGAGCGGATACAGGGGAATGAAGTAGAACACCTCCGGGCCGGGAATCGAGCCGTTGAGCAGGCCGTGGGCGCGGTCAAGATGGGCCAAGGAATCGACCCCGCAAAAAGGAACGACTCCCAACCGATTTGGGAAAGCATGCCGTAGTTCGTTCAGGTAGCTCAGTTGGAGGGCAAAGGCCAGCCACAATATCCCAAGGGGTATACGCTGAGTGTTAAGGTAGGTTTTCATAGACAATCATGCGTTCATTTTGATAGATAATCGGCCAATCAAGAAGTGGTTCTAAAAAGGGAGTGGCCGTGCCATTATGGTCGATAATGTAACGTACCTGTCGCTGGTCGAGAGCAGTTTGGATGGCCTGCGGGTCGGTCATCGTCGGGCCGTCGGGGCCAAGTAACAGGTGTAAAAAGATTTTGTCGAGGCTCGGCTCATCCAGATAGGCCGCTTGCTCGGCGGGCAAACGAGCCAACCAGCCCCCGATGAGCGGTTTCAGGTGTATGGTTTGAGCGTGGAGCAGATAGTTCGCATCCCAGCGGATGTCGAGGATGCTGTATGATTCTGGCTCGGTGGCTAGTTGATGATATATATCGGGCAATGCCGTCGAACTGAGGGGAAGCGGCACGGCAGAATATTCAAGCATGATGAACAGGGCAATCAGAAAGATGGAGGAGGCAGGATGGAGAATGCAGGATACGCGGCGGGTAAGGTTTGTTTGAATTGTACTCAGGCCGTAAGCGGTCAACACGGACAGGCATAAACTGGTCATGATGATAAAGCGTCCGGGGATGCCAGTAATTGAGAAGGCAGGGATCAGATTGGACAAAAATTGGTAGGGCATAGGAATATCTAGCACCTGACCATTCAACTGTAGTTGCGGCCCCAAGGCCAAGCTGGTAAAGACCAAGGCCACGACAGCCCACCATACGGCGAGGCGACGGTATAGTTTGCCTAACAGTCCTATCAGGCTGACGACTAAGACGGTGTAGCCAAGATAAGCCGACGCGCCCGGCTCTCGATGTTGGGCCGCGTAGGGAAGCCATGACGATTCAAACCAGTTCGCCCATGTCGAAGGGGGGCCGGGAATCCAGAAACTGAGCAAATCAACCGAGTGGCGAAGCGGGTTATGTTCTCCGATGAGAGTGGTAGAGTCGAGCAGTTGGAACATGGGCATAATCAAGGGGGAGAGGAGCAGGATGGTCAGGCTCGGAATCAGGATGATAGTTGGTAGGCGATGGCGTAGTTCGGTCAGAGTCGGGTACGGGGTCGGATAAAATATTAAGGCGATGGTGAATAGTCCACAGTAAATGACATAGTACCATGAATGAAGGGCCATGCTGGTCAAGAAAAATATAGTCAACAAGCCATATTGCCCCCGTTTATGCCGTTGATGACTCTGTATCGTTTTGAGGCAGAACAGAACATAAAATGGAATCCATTGCATGGTCGAGAGGTTGAGATGCCCAATATCGAGCCGTAAAAAATGGTATGGGGCTAGGGTGAAGACCAGACCAGCTACCCAACTAGCCAGACGATGTCCGGTCAGATAGAAGGCCAGCAGATAGAGTCCGTAACCGCTCAAGACAAAGGAGAGCAAAACCATCAGGTTGTAGCTGATGTCACTGCCTAACAAACCGTATAAGGGGATACTCAACAATCCATCAGCCACATCAAGCGGATGAAACAGCAGGGTGATGCCTTCTGGATAGAAGAGGTGGTGGGTATAGAATGGGCTTTGCCCCAAGGTGAGCAGGCTGTGCCGAGTCCACCACAAGGCCCACATGTTCTGTCCCCAATCGCCAATGCCGGGTACATAGCCGTCTAAGTGCGTTACGAGCGGCCATGTGGCGATGAGCGCGACCAGTAGGTAGCCGAGTAGGGCATATAGGGATAGAGATTTATCGTTTTTTAACATGGTTTTATTATGACATCATCGCCTAGGAATGAGCATTAATTAACATCAGAAGTTTATCGTTTCTCAACAAAAACAATTCAGGACATGGATAAACGCGGATAAACACGGATTTTTTCTGACGCTAACGGAATCTTTGGCGGGAACACTCAGTACCCGACAGAAACGTTAGCCAAAACTAATTAGCACAGAGGAACACAGAGGAACACAGAGTTTCACAGAGAAAAAGCGAATTATTCTTTCCTCTGTGTTCCTCTGTGCGTCTCTGTGAAACTCTGTGTTCCTGTTCTCTGTACAGGACAAAACTTCAATAGCCGCCCTCACACGGGGATAAATCCCCGTGCTACAGAACAGCGCCCCATAAATGGGGCTTAATACGCCATTCCAGCCCGATTTATCGGGCGCTGTTTTGTAGCCCTGAAATTCATTTCGGGGCGGTTTTGGGTATCAAACTTTTTGTCCTGTACTTAGGTTCCTGTTTTAGCTTTTCCTAAACCAGTTTGTCGGGTAGCAAGAGAAAAAGTCAGTTTTGTTTTTGTCCGGTACAGAGGTCGTGATCACAATAGCGAGCCGTAACCTTGGCGACCTCCCCTGCTTGTGGCTCCTGCGTTTGACGCTATTATACCTTATCTGGGCCGGTACGTCTACAAAAAAATAGCTCCCGAATTTTTACGGCTTGAGGTCAAAACCTATCCAAAATCCGTAATAATCGTGAGCTAACACGCCTGCTAAAAAATCGTTTTAATGTTTTTTAGCTTAACATATTCCATCTTTTGATTGTTCAAAGTGAGACATATTCAGCAAGGCGTTGGGCCTCCTGTTCAATTTTACCAATATTTGTGTTTGTGATGAGCAGTTTTCCTGTTTCCACATCCACATCAATTGTACCAATTAGACCAATGCGTCCTTTTGATGGCGAGGAAAGGATGACCGGTACGCGCCAATAGACCCCCTCCTCTCGCCAAACAAGATTAGGAATATCACCATGGAGTAAATCTGCAATATTATGCGTGACAAAAATACTCACCTGACGACGTGCTTCTAGGGGAGGGATTTTGATACTTGCTGTTAATTTTATGTTTATATCTAAGAGACCACTTTCTGGAGGACGAATGGTTTCCAATAATATCGTCATATTAGTTTGCCTTTTAATCCTACTTAGTTTGTTTAGCTAAAATCATACTTTACCTGCCCGTATTGTACCTAAAAATCTTATATCCCCCAAATTTACCCCTGAGCAATACTTGATAGTACTACATTTTACCCATATTTGCAAATACTCAACCTGCTAAATATCTTCATTCACCGGCATTGGGCATAAGCTCAGTCGAACGCTCAGGCAGCGAGGCTTGTCGAAGGCGATGTCGAAACGCACAACTTGTTTAATTCCGATTCCCTATGATTATCATGGCTGATGAGACGCAGAACATAATAAAAAGACAGAAAGATAGAAAGAGTATCCGACTAATTAGCCGGACGCTCTTTTGATTCAAGCAAACAAGGACAGTGAATTCAGGGAACAACGAATTAGCTTTTCCAAAATCGCTGATTCCAGCTCACCCATGATAGAGAGAATCGTTGTTTATTACAAATCGACGGGTTCAGGTTCAAGAAAACGATTTTGGCTGGCCCGTCTTGCAAAATTGGCTAAATCCTTTACACTTAGGGCCAATCTATCTCTGCTACTTCACGTTTCACATATTCACACTTATGCGAGTAATTTCTGGATTGGCCAAAGGCCGAAAATTAAAACCTGTACCGGGTGCTGGTACTCGCCCGATTACCGACCGCACCAAAGAGTCGCTGTTTAACATCTTGGGGGACTGGATTGTCACCGCTCGGATATTAGACCTGTTCGCTGGAAGTGGAGCGGTCGGCATTGAAGCCCTAAGTCGCGAGGCCGGGCATGTGACCTTTATCGACAAGAGCCATCTTGCGACTCGCACGATTGGTCGCAATTTACAACTGACCGGATTTGCCAAACAAGCCTTGGTCAAAAAAATGGATGCGTTCAAGTTTCTACTGAACCCACCCACCGAGTTGTACGATTTGATTTATATCGCCCCGCCACAATATGAAAACCTGTGGATTCGTACCCTGCAAACCGTAGACAGCCAGCTTGATGAGTGGCTACTGCCTGACGGGGCGGTAATCGTGCAGATTCACCCGGTAGAGTATGAGCCGTTGCCCCTCAAAAACTTAACCCTGTATGATGAGCGGCAATACGGTAGTACCCGACTCTGTTTTTACGAATGGACAACAAATCAAAAATTTGTAGATTAAACGAGGTATAAACCCATGAACAATACCCCTATCGTCAATAATTCTCAAAATAATAAATCCAGTCGCCGCCTGTTTTGGAAAATAATTATTGCTGGTTTGATACTGCTGATCTGCGCGACCACCTTAACTGTTTCCACTGTCAGCATAGCTGTTTTGTTAGGAATTGGGACGGGAATCAACATCACCGAAACCGTTCCGCCCCCGATTCCAACCGCCGAGCCGTATAACCAAATCGCCTTTATTGGCAATGATGATAACCTGTGGGTCATGGCTCCCAACGAAACTCGCAAACGCAAATTGACCGACGATGGACAATCGTATCGTCTACCCACTTGGTCGCCAGACAATCAAAATATTACTTTTATCGGCACCAATGCAGAAACAGGTGAAACGGCCCTGTTTAGCGCACCTGTATTGCATGGCGAGCCAACCGTACTCTATAGCGATGCCATCTCGCCTCCATTTTACCCGTATTGGTCGCCCGACAGTCAATCAGTGACATTTTTGACGCAAGAGAATACTGATATGATTCTACAACAAGTTTACCTAAATCGCCCATATCGAGCCAAAAAAATTGGAAACGGCGCGCCGTTTTATTGGACTTGGTCGCCTAGCGGGGATAAGATGTTGATGCATGTCGGAGGCGATACTAAAGAATCACACATCTCTTTTTGGCGAAACGAGCGAAACGCGAAGTTGGAAGCGATTGAGGATATTGATCCCGGGCGGTTTCAATCGCCAGTTTGGTCGCCCGATGGAAGACATATTTTTTATGCCGTTGCTGATGGGAAACGGAAAAGTATTCTCTATAAACAAAAAATAGGCGCGCCGGAGCCGGTAGAAATTGCCCGCCTCAAAGGGCCAGCCCATGTTATCATGTCACCCGACGGGCAAAATATGGTCTATGTGCAGACCGAGCGTCGCAACGAGCCACCCTTTGGCATGGCCTACCTCATCACCACTGACGGGGAGGCGGAGCGCGTGTTGACCGATACGCCCGTCTCCTCAGCCTACTGGTCGCCGGATGGTCGGAAGGTGGCTATGTTGACTATGGGCGTGCTGACTAGCAACGATCAACGGGTCAGCCGAAAGTTGGCAGGCGGGTTGGCCGCGCAACTCCCCCAAGAGACGGTGCATCGCTGGTGGGTTTATGATTTAGAACGGAATGAGTTGGATGTTCTCAAATCTTTCAACGCCTCAGATGATTTTTCGGCTACAATCCCTAATTTTGACCAATATCACCATTCGTTGACTTTCTGGTCACCAGATAGCCGCTACTTTTTGATTTCGGAAGCCGACCCCGACGATGCCAGTCAGGGTATTATCTGGCTGGTTGATTCTACCTTCGAGAAAGATCCCAAGCAGATTGCCGAAGGCACGATGGCGGTCTGGTCGTGGCGTTAGGGCGATATGACAAAACAAGATTCGACTGCCACTCTGCCTTCGAATGGGGATTACCATGTTGATTTGCCCCATTTTCAAGGCCCGCTCGACCTGTTACTGGGCTTGATTCAGGATAAATCGCTAGACATCACCACCATCTCCTTGGCCCATGTGACAGATCAATATCTGGCCTATTTGGAGATCATCAAAGAATTTAATCCAACCGAATTGACTGATTTTCTGGTCATTGCCGCTCGGTTAATCTTGATTAAGTCGCAGGTGTTACTGCCCAAACCGCCGCCAATGCTCGCCAAAGAAGAGGAGGAGGATGTGGGCGAGGCATTGACTCGGCAACTGTTTGTCTACAAACAGTTCAAGGAGATGGCTGGTCGGTTGCGGAAGATTGAACAGCAAGAGCGCCGTAACTTTGTCCGTACCGCGCCGCCACCGAAAATCAAACCACAAGTAACGGCCTTACAGGTCAGCGTAAATGATTTGTTAAATGCGGCTCGTCAGGCCTTGGCGATTAAGCCGTCAGAACCGAATGTTGATGAGGTGGTATCTCGTCAAATCGTGACCATCGGTCAGCAGATGACCCAAATCCGGTATCGGCTTGATGAGGAGAGTTCGCTTAAATTTGAGGCTCTGCTCCATGAGCAGTTCGGTCGGGTGGAGATGATTGTAACCTTATTAGCCACTTTAGAGTTGGTTAAACGTCAACTAATTGAGGTAAAACAAACGGGGTTATTTGGAGAGATTATGATCTATCGAAGCTCCGCCCCACCCCGTTTAACCGAGGCAGATTGGGCAGAGTTAGCCGGACAGGTTGACCTGTCTTAGGCAGTTCCAATTTCCAATTTTTAAATGCTTCCAAATATCGTTGGCTGAGCCTGTCGAAGCCAACTTAGGAATGAGTCCTAAATAAGTTGCGCGTTTGGCAATCGTAGGGGCTAGGCAAGGCGGTGTAGCGTTGGTTTGAAATCAGAACTCCAATCCGCCTTGCCTCGCCCGTCATTCCGTGGATTCAGGGCGAGGCAGGGGCGGAGCGGAGATGGTCGCACATTCCAAGTCTAGACCGCCCTGCCTAGCCCCTACCATAATCTCCGATGCAAATGCACATGTTAATTAATGCCTATTCCTAACAATGTTTCACCGAAAAAAAGCGAATTATTAGAGTACCCAGCAAAAAAATTGGAATTATAATCATGACCTCAACATTTAACGGACAAGGCACTGGCCCAGGCGGCATCGGTAATAAAAGCGGTACATCGGCCTTAAAACTTTGGCTTCGCGGTGATATTGACATGACCACCAACAATGGACGCGTCGTCTGGTGGGCTGACCAGTCGGGCTGTGGCAACCACGGCCGCCAATCGAACCAATCACACCAACCAACCTACATTGCCAGTAATCCTGAATTTAATGGCATGCCGACGGTACATTTTAATGGTTACAACCATTTTTTACGTGTTGCTCATAGTGCCAGCCTTGATATGAAACAGGGGTTGACCGTGTTTATGGTCTTTAAGCCGCATAACCTCCATACCAACAGCGGCCTGCTCTCCAAAGGCCCGACCAATAAAGACGCGGGCAACTATGCCCTAACGATTAAATCGCAACAAAAACGGCTACAATTTGAGCATTATGATCGCAAATGGTGGCACTTCTCTAGCTCCAACCCCCTTTCAACCGCGCCGTCAATTTTAAGTTTTTCCTTTGATACTCGCAATCGAGTGGGTGTCTTTGGACTGAATGGTAATTTAATTGGTTACTTCAAAAATCGATTCCAGCTTCTACCGAATCGGCGCTCCTTAAAAATAGGTTTACACCAACGAAATGGGCTGTCCGGTGACTGGTTTAATGGCGACTTGGCCGAACTGATTATCTATCAAAATACCATCAACACTGCCCAGCGAATTATCGTCGAGAACTACCTGAGCGCGAAATATGGCATCGCTCCGATTCCTCGGACTCGCACCAGTAAGGATATCTACTCTGGTAACTTCCCTCAACATGGGGGCTACACCCTCGACGTGGCCGGAATCGGGTACGAAGCTGATGGCCGCCACTCCATCGCTCAATCGGCTGAATTGGCCGTCATCGACCGCTCTTTTTTGAAAGACCGAGGGGACTACCTGTTAGTTGGGCATAAATCCCCGACGAATGAAAAAACAACCGTCAACATGGATGATAAGGTTGCCGAGCGTTGGAAGCGAGTTTGGTTTTTTGACCTGACCGATAAGGAGGATAACAGCGGCGAGGTGACATTGCGTTTTGACCGCAGTAACATCGAACAGGCTGGGTCAACGACTAGTACACCGGTTTTGTTGGAGCAAGTCGATGAGACCGATATTTTCACCATTATCGCCGAGCCGGATGAGGTGTCGGACTCCAGTATCAGCTTTACCATCTCCACTCGACAGTTGATCTCGGGCCGAAGTTACACCGTAGGCTACAATATCCAAGATTCTGTGTTGGGCCAGATGATTAAAACAGTGCGCGGTTCGACTCGCTTGCCGTGGCGCAAAGCGGATGATCCAATCAAAAAAAGAGGTCAAACCAAACGGGACAAGCGTCACGTTGTTGACCTGATGAGCAAAAATCAACAGTTGCTTATGCAGGACAGCATTACACCCGCTGATGTCAGCAACGCCTTTCGCAACTTGATAGCATCGGTTAAAGGGGAGTTGTCTCGAGATGTGTTGGCTAAGGTGGAGGATATTCAGGGTGCGATGCAGGATGCGTTGCCCTACATCAGCGACATCAACAGCAGTGACCCGAATGTTTACATGCTCCGCGAGACGGTTCTGCAATATCTGCCCGAAGCCCTGCAAAACTACATGAATTTGCCACCTAAATTTGCCACCCAGCAACCGCTTAAGGACGGTAAAACGGCTCGGCAAATCCTGTTGCAACAGCTTGATCTGCTTTCGCACGAAATGACGAGTTTGGCGAATGACTATCATCATCGCAAGGCCGAAAAGATGCTGGTGCATGGTCGCTTTTTGGAGCAGAAGTTCGGTACTCAAGAGGATAATTTGTTAGACTAGGGTACTGTCTGAAATTTCCATCGAATTTCCCATCCAAGTATCCCTTTCGGCTATCAACGTAAGCCGAGATATGTAGCACATGCTTCAGCCTGTGCCGCACACAGTCTAAAGACTGTGCTACGATATTACCTGTCTCACGTTAAGTTGATAGCTTCCCTTTCGCCTGAACACAGAATCAAAAAGCTCTCCAATATTGGAGAGCTTTTTGATTAAAAACAAGCCCACGGGCGGAATTGAACCGCCGACCTACGCCTTACCAAGGCGTTGCTCTACCTCTGAGCTACGTGGGCGGGGCAAGAACAAATTGAATAAATCGGAGCGGGCGGATTTGAACCGCCGACCTCTTGAACCCCATTCAAGCACGCTACCGGACTGCGCCACGCTCCGTTAATTATTGTTAAGAAAGGCAGTCGGGATGGGCGGATTTGAACCGCCGACCTCTTCGTCCCGAACGAAGCACGCTACCGGACTGCGCTACATCCCGAGGGAAATTATCCCTGACAACAAGAAGGCATTATACCAAAAAGTTTTTTATCTGTCAAAAACCAGTTAACATAATTTAAGCCGCTCTAGCTCTCCTTTTCCCTTTTCCTTTGGGGGCGCGTCTCGGAATATCATGTTTACCATAAATAACTTTCATCTCATCGTAGACACGACTGACACCCGCTCGGATTCGTTTTTCAATCAGTGATTTTCGGCCTGATTGATAGTAGAAAAAGTCTAACATTTGGCTAATCACAACCGCCGCCTCGGCTTTGGTTCGACCCGATTTATACTGATTACGCACTTTGGCTCGCATGGTACGAATATATTCAGATAGCGGCTCACTGGCATCAACATTACAGATTGGGCCGTGCCCCGGTACAAGCATGGAATATTTTTGCTTCCGTAACCAACGCAATTTCTTCAGCCAAATCTCGCTGTTGCACTGTCCCAAAGAGGGATGCTCGTCAACAACCAATAGATCTCCAGTGAAAAGAATCTTCTCGTCGGGCAGATACAACCCGCTCGTGGCAGGAGTATGCCCGCCTAAATGAACAAATACTTGTTCCCGACCGCCCCGCTCCATAACCATCCGGCCTGTAAAGCAAAGTTCTGGTCTGATTATTTCTATCTCATCAAACTGATGTTGAATTTCAGGATATTTTTTGAACAGATTCTTGGTTCGTTCAATAAAGGTGTCTTTATAGCTTGCGACCTCTCTCCAAGCTAGTTCATGGGCTATAATCCGAGTATCAAAATATTGATTCCCCATGATCCGAGTTCGATGATGGTCGGTGTTAAACACATACAAAACTTTATCAGTCAGGCTAAAAACGGTCTTGGCCCAATGTTTGGCTTCTGCCGGAATCATAGGTGTATCAATCACAACTGCCCCCGCGTCTGTTAAAATACAGCCGACATTGGCTCCCTCGTAATCTAAATCAACAAAAACATCATCTGCAATTTCTTGAAGCATATTATACTACTCGCCTCCCCAAAACAGCCCTTTAGGCTGTCAATCAGAGCTTGGATTGTACTCGACCTATCGGATAAATGCAAGCGAGTTAAGGCGTGGGTAGGACTGCATCAAGCCATGAAGTGACAACTACAAGATGATTTGCTACGAATTACACAAATTAATATAAATCAAGATGAATTAAGATGAAAAATTCGTATAATTAGTGGCGAATATTTATTCCACGATTGTGCGTTTCTATCTCACTTCTTGCTACCCGACAAAGTAGTTTAGGAAAAGCTAAAACAGGAACACAGAGGAACACGGAGATGCACAGAGTTTCACAGAGTAATACAAAGGAAAAATAATTCGCTTTTTCTCTGTGAAACTCTGTGTTCCTCTGTGAAACTCCGTGTTAATTAGTTCAGGCTAAATTTTCTGTCGGGTACTAAGTCTCACTTTTGCGTTTCTATCTCACTTTAGTGAACACAACTTCAAATGAGTAGTGATATAAGGAGTTCGCTTGGGTGTTACCGTTTTCCTTGCACACTTCATTAAGGGGAATGTCGGGGCTGATAGGGCCAACAACTTGGCTTAATCCGTTAAGCACTTCAATATAGTAACTGCCTTTGAACATGGCGAAATCACTCAAACCGGGGTCTTCCATCTTGGTGCCGGTGATTAATGAGGCTTCTCCCCCCGGCCAAGAGACCCGCATAGTCATACCCGGAATACCGTTTCCGGCTCGGTCGCGCACGTAGGCAAAGATATGATGCTTGCCTTGATTCTCACAAGCCGTCAGTTGGCGCATAGTTCCAATATAATCATACTGAGGCGTGGGAGTATGGGTGGCCGTGGGTAAAGCAATAGCCGCGGGTTGAACAAAAACTCTCGTTGGTACGTTTGTTGGGGTTTCGGTGGGACGTGGAGTCGGTGTAATGGTCGGAGTCCACGTTGGAACTTTTGTACTTTCGGCGGTCGCAAACGAGGTACTGGTAGGGGTAGGAGTAAATGTTGGAAAAGATGTCCGAGTTGGTAATGGCCCTTGGGCCAATAGCTGTGGCAATTTAGAGGGGGCAAGAAGCATAACCACGCCAACGACGACTATCAGGTTGATGGAGAGAGACAACAAAATCAACACCATCCATTGAGCATTGGTAATCGCGGCAATCTCTTTTTTTAAGCCATTCATGAGCGGATTGATAATCCACCTAAATTATTGGTGGGAGAGGAATAAAGCAAGACAGCGGGGAGGCTTCCCAGCGTCCCTTTCGCTTTAATTGCGATTAGTACATATACCACCCCCGCTGTCGTGATACCTATTTTGTGCAACACTCAAAAAACAACTCAATCATCGAGCCTTAACCGGCCTATGTATTTAGAACTTGTTATTTTTTGATGAATTATTAAGTTGGTGGGTATTGGTGGTTTGCCTGTCGAGATGGATAGATTATGTAAATTATAACACCCTTCTAACATTATGACAAGTTGACAATAAGTTATTCAAGAGAACAAAGGTGCTTCATAAATGATTTTTTGCCTCCAAAGTGCGCCATAAGAATGATGCAGGATGAAATGAAATTATAAATGGTAAATGGTGAACGGTGAATGGTAAATTACGTTTTGTCGCCAAGAGCGGTTTGGATATTTGGACTTGCTACCCGACAAAGTGGTTTAAGGAAGGCTAAAACAGGAACACAGAGTTTCACAGAGACGCACAGAGGAACACAGAGGAAAGAATAATTCGCTTTTTCTCTGTGAAACTCTGTGTTCCTCTGTGAAACTCTGTGTTAATTAGTTTTGGCTAACTTTTCTGTCGAGTACTGATATATTTGGATACTGGCCCTGAAAACACGATAGAGTTGGTCACATTCATTCATAATGCCGCTTACACTCATTTACCATTTATAATTCACCATTTACCATTTATAATTCGTCTTTAATAAAGCTTCCTATAGAGGATAAAATGCCATGACGGATTACCGGCATCAAAGTTAAATTGCACCGGAGGAGCGACTGATTGATTTCTCTCATCAACCAGTTGGATAGTCCATACTCCGGTCGGTGAGTTCTTAAACTGGTATTTAATATTACCGGCTTTGTACCACATGGCCCCACTGTTTTCTGTCCAACGATCAACACTGACCGCGCTCTCCTGTTGAATACCGCTACTATGCGTCCCAATCACCTTATAACCCCCTAATGGATTATTGCCATCATCCGTAATCGCCACAAACACATCAAAGTCAGGGTGATTGGTGGGAAAGTCGTTCTGCTCAGGGACGGTGAACTGATAAACCGGAGCCGGAGTTGCCGTTGGCTCAGGGGTATCGGTCGGCAAGGACGTATTAGTCGGAATCGGCGTGTCGGTAGGAACAGGTGTGTCGGTCGGTGGAATGGGTGTATCCGTCGGTGTAACAGTTGGCGGAACAGAGGTGGCTGTCGGCGTGGCAGTATTCGTCGGTGTGGTGGTTGGAGTCGCGGTTGGAGTCGCGGTCGCTGTCGGCGTGGTCGTCGGAGTGAAGGTCGGAACCATCACCGCCGCGCTATTTCGCGTCGGCGGTGGAATCGGGGTCAGGCGCGCCGGATCATCTTGCCATACATACCATAAGGTCAAGCCGGATCCGGTGGTGATTAACAGACCAGCCACACAGAACAACAGCACGACCATCGCAATCGAAATAACAACTTTAGGGTTTGAGAACATGGCGTGGAGTTTACTACAATTGCCCGATTTTTGCCAAGTAGATTCCAACAGATAACAACGCTCCCTGAGCCTGCCGAAGGGTGACTGGCTTCGACAAACTTCGCCAGATAGATCGATTCCCGATTCTTGCAAACTAAACATCCATGTTTATACTACTCCTCTTATGAAACGATTAACAACGCTTATAGTTATGTTAGAACTGTTGATTTTGCTCACGGGCTGTTTTTCTTGGCAACCGCTACTCTCTAGGGTAACGATTGCGCCAGAGAGTATTACGCCCAATGCTGATGGTATCACCGATGTCACCCGTATCAGCTACAACCTATCTCGCTCGGCCAACTTATCCATCTATTTGGTTGATAATGCGGGACAACGGTACTATTTTCGCCAAAACCGCCGTCGCTCCGCAGGAGCCTATCAGGTTGATTTTAGCGGCGTGATTAACGGCTCCATGCTTCCGGACGATAATTATCAATGGGTCGTTGAAGCAGTAGCGGTGACGGTTACAGACGATGGGGAGAGTCTCACTGGAGAAACGGATCAGGAGCAGGGAAGCCTGATTATCGAAAACGCGGACACCCAGAAACCCGAATTGCAAGGATTTAGTGTCTACCCCAAACGGTTTACCCCTAATCAAGACGGAATTGACGACCGCGTGACGATTAACTACTCGTTAACCAAAGAAGCGGAGGTACAAATTTACCTCATTGCGCCTGATAATGAAACTGATAATGAAACTCGCTACCCGATTGCTGAGGTTGAACGAGAGGTTGAGCCGGGACAGCCCGGTTTCCACACCTACGACTACGAGGGCGGGGTTGATTTTGGCGCAGATCCGCCTCCCGATGGTGACTATACGGTTCATGCGGAAGCGGTTGATAACGTTGGCAACCGAACCATTATTACCGACACGCTAACGATTGTTGAAGGTGGTGTACCGCGGGCTGATATTGTCTCGGCCAACGTCGATTTTTACAACCCCAAAACCAACACCAAAGTAGTCCCCTTGGGGCAAACCTTGGCCTTTACCCTAACGGTCGAGAATTTCGGATCCGTGCCAATCCGAACCACCGGGCCAAGTTCGGGCGAACATTATCTCAGCCATGAAAATTTTAACACCAAAGAATTTTACGAATCGTCGGGGGCATGGCGCGTCGGCATCGACTACGAAGGCAATCCTAGTTACCCCTACCCCTATCGGTGGGCCGTCGGCAACCTCGATGAGTTAGAACAAAGAGAGATTTATGGCGAAACATTCTACTATCTCATGCCCGGTGAGCGGGCTATGGTGATTGGCTCGATTGAAATTTTGGATGTTCCAGCCCAACGGGATCGAGTTAATTTCTGGGCCGGACTGATTCATGAAAATGTACGGATTGATGTGTTCAACGACCATGTTGATCCTCAACCGATTGCGATTGGATTTTAGTCCATGACCAATTCAATACCACAATCAGCCCCTTGGTTAGCCATCGTGATTGTCAGTTGGAACGTGCAGGAACTGCTGACAAACTGTCTACGGAGTGTCGAAACGGAGATAAAACGGAGCGAGATACCGACCAAAATATGGGTCGTTGATAATGCCTCAAACGATGATACCGTATCGAAGTTGCGCCAAAACTTTCCCTTAGTCAAACTCATTGCCAGTCAAAAAAATCTTGGTTTTGCCGGAGGTAACAATGCCGCTTTACGAGCCATCGGGTTTGATAATCCAACTTCCGGACAGGTTTCTAGGATATTGACTGCTGAGAATCTGCCCCAAGGCGTACTTCTGCTCAATCCAGATACAGAACTACATCCCAACTCACTAACGCAGTTATGGCATTTTCTTAAAGATACGCCTCAATCTGGTATTGTTGGATCCAAACTGGTTTATGGGGATGGATCTTTTCAACATGGAGCGTTTGATCTGCCGGGTTTGTGGCAACTAACGATTGAGTTATCGCCCTTACCTAATTGGCTTCCCCTTCCCTATCGCATCTTAGAATCTCGGCTCAATGGACGTTATCCTCGGCACTGGTATGACGGTCAACAGCCTTTTCTGATTGGGCATCCGCTCGGCGCAGTCATGTTGGTGCGCGGCGAGGCAATTCAGCAGATTGGATTGTTGGATGAGCGGTATCACATGTACGTTGAAGAAGTGGACTGGAGTAAACGAATCACTGCGGCAGGTTGGCGGGCCTATTGTGTTCCCACCGCAACGGTGACTCATTTTGGCGGGCAAAGCACAGGACAAATCAAAATGGATAGTTTTATCAATTTGTGGCGGAGTCGGTATCTGTTTTATCAAAAACATTACGGCTGGCTAAAACGAAACATCGCTACATGGTTAGTGCGGACAGGCATGAAACGTCAACAAAAACAAGCGTTGACTGAATTTAAGCAACAACAGATCAAGCAAGATGAGTTTGTTAAACGCATGATCGCTTATCAAAAAGTTCTCAAAACTTGGGAGGGAATGGCAGTATGAGTAAATTGTTAGCGGTGATACTCACAAAAAATGAAGTAGATCATATTGGCGAATGTCTGGCAACCTTACAATGGACTGACGGGGCGATGCTACAAGATTCATTCAGTGATGATGGCACCGTTGAGGTAGCTGAGGCACTAGGAGCAACAGTGTTCCAAGAGAAATTCGTCAATTTTTCCATGACCCGTAACAGCGCCCTCGCTAACGCGGCGAGTATGGGAGCTACATGGGTATTATTTGTGGATGCAGATGAACGAGTTCCGCCCCAACTTGCCACCGAAATCCTGAATCACTTGTCCCAATCAGGCAGTCAGGCAGTGGGCTGGTGGATTCCCCGCTATAATATCATGTGGGGGCATACCATGCGAGGTGGGGGCTGGTATCCTGACCATCAATTGCGTCTGCTCAAGGTTGATGCCGTGCAGTACGATCCGAATCGGCAGGTGCATGAGTTGGCTGAACTAACCGGCCCCGCAGATTATCTGAAAGAGCATCTTCTCCACTACAACTATAACTCTTTGGCCCATTTTCGAGAAAAACAGTATAAATATACCAATTTAGCGGCTAACATACTCTACGAGAAAGGTATAACCCCCAAACCTTGGCGTTATATCACCATGCCCCTACGTGAGTTCCATCGTCGGTATATCAAACTACATGGGTATAAAGATGGCTGGCACGGTCTACAGTTGTGTGCGTTGATGAGTTGGTACGAATTTTTGACATACTTTAGGTTGAAACAGATGCTATCGCTGAATGAAAAATGAAGAACGAGGAATGAAGAATGAGGAATGAAGAACGAAAAACGAAGACCATAAGTATCAACTTTACGTTTGTAGTAGGCGATTTATCGCCCTCAAAGGCACTGAAGTGCCTACTACGAACTTCTTAAGTTGACGGTCATGGGTCTGAGTACAGGACAAAAAAAAATTGAACTTGTTACAGAAGAAAAAAGGGACACGGATTAACACGGATACACACAGATAAGCCTAAAAAATCCGTGTTTATCCGCGTTTATCCGTGTCCTAACTGTTTTGTCCGGTACTTAGGTCATGGGTAGGAGACTTACAAGGTCAACCGAAGTGACTCTGTAGGTCTCCTTACCCAAATACGAGCGAAAGAGAAATCTGTTGCTCGTATCCTATTATGTTACTTAACCACAACGGGTAAGTAAACATTATCGTTACCTTTAACCACAAAGATGAACTCACCATTGACGGAGCTATTATCATTATCGGCATACACATTAACCCGTTTCGTACCAACACTATCCCATGTCAAACTGATCGAATCGGTAAACGAGCCAGAGCGGGTGACATCCTTTTTATCAGTTACTTCCCAAAGGTAGGTAATGGGCGTGGTTGCGTTTAGAGGGGCGGCATTTGCTACGAAAATATAGGCTTGACCGAGGTTACCCGTACTGTCGCCGGTAATTGTTACTCGCCCTAAATGGCCCTCTGGTAAAGTATTTACCGTAAAAAGAAACTCCTCACTGACAACATTGTTTTGTTCATTTGAAGCCGTAACTTTAATCGTTTTCGTGCCCGTGGTAGTCCAAATATATTCGACGTTACTAACTGTTGTTGATTTGTTAGATTGGTCGGTTGTTTCCCACAGATAGGTGATGGGTAAACCAGCAGTATCCGGCGTAACTTTGGCCGTAAACTCATACGCGCCCTCAACATTACCAAAAGAGAACCCTTCCACGACAACCGTTTCCAACGCCTGTAAATTCGCATCAAACAAAGCAAATTGGGTGAAGTGGCATACCGGAACTGTTATGGTCTTGTTTGTGGTATCTAATTGTGGGGTTGAGGCTGGACTACATGTTTGATTGGCTGGAAGCCACTCCTGTTTATCTTCATCATAAAAGAAGAGAGCCAAGTTGTTTTCATCCATATCACCTGTAATGTCAGCCTGATTATAATGAACGGTAATCGGAACTGACTTGTCAAAAGAAACCTGCTCTAAGGGCATGTTGTTATTCCATGCATCAATATAAAATGCCCGTCCGGCATAGTTATAATGCTGGCTCATGTTGGTTGGTACCTGAGTCAAAGCTATGGTCAAGCGATCAAACGCAGTGCTGGTTGCCTCAGCAGGCATATTGACGACAACCATCGGCTGTCCGGCTTGGCTGTAGGTGACAACGCCTCCGGTTTGCGGGGTAAGATTACTCATTTTGCCCGGAATCGCTATTTGATGAACCTGATTAACCGAGCCATTGGCGTTGGTGGTCGTTACCGTAACCACCTTTTCACCCGGTGTTTGCCATGTGAAATTAACTTGATTGGTGGTCGCATTAACCGATGATTCTACAGTTTCTTGGTCGGTTGCTTGCCATCTGTATGATATGGGCTGGTTTGCCTCTGCGGGAGAAACGGTAGCGGTAAAGGTTGTCGCTTGTTTGACAAAAGCAGTGGTCGCTCCGTTGATGGCGACACTCTCGATGGGGGTTTGGTTTTCCACCGTAAACGACCACGGATTAGGCACAAGATTATTAGCTAAACTATTACCGATGCTATCTTTTGCTTCCACAGTGAGTTGTACGGTTTGACCGTACTCAAAAGGTTGGTCACTATGGAAGGTGACAACATTTCCATCCTCGTTCCATGTGACTGGAATATTAAGCTCGACACCTTTTTCGAGTAATTTGACCGAACTTGTAACAACTGGCTTGTAAAACGATACAGTGATGGGACTGGTATTTGAGACTTGAGTTGCCCCATCAGCCGGATACGTTTCGGTCAGGTAAGGGTTGTTCGTTGGCAAACCGATGGTCATGGTTGGGTCGCCAAACAGGATGAAGGTTTCTACTAACTCTTTCCAAAATTCATTTTGACCATAAGCATCCAATTTAGCTTGATTGGTGGCTTCTCCTAAGCTATACATGTCTTTCTGGAAGATATTGCTGTAGAATTCCTCCATTAAAACAAGATGCCCTGATGGAAAATCAAGCCCACTGGGAGCCCACACGGCCACTGAGCCTTTGCCTTCTTTCCGTAAAAACTCCTCAGCCATTGATATCGGGCGATCTACTTTACTTGGTTGAGCAAAATCACCACTAAGGCAGTTAGCTACGGTTACAATTGGAAGTTGCTCCCCGTTATTAAGGCTTTCTACGTGAGACACGGAGAATATCGTATCGTTCGTTAAATCCCACTTACCCCATAAATTAACCGCGCCATGCCCCGCATAATTAGCCATAAGCACCCCGTCATCAATGAACTTAATAATATCAGTGGTCGGAGGAGTAGCATTTTCGTCATCATAATCACTGATATAAACTTTATTACTTTTGTAAGAGGCTGGCACAATGTCGATTATTTTATCCGACAAATTGTCAAACGAACTATCAGGTTCACCATTTATCCCCTCATCCGCAATGAGCAAAATTTCATTACTCCAATCCTGTTGTTTTTGGTTCGTATCATAGTCAATAATTTTATTAACCATGATTTCTGCTTCTGCGGGGGTTTGGGCTGGTAGTCGCCCTAGCATCATATCCGGTAAAATGTCATCACCGCTGACCAAAACAAACCAGTTGTCTGATATGGTTTGACCTAATTTTAAGGTCTCTACGAGTTGCGTGGGAACATAATTTTTCGGGTTATTTCCCCTCTTGTACCGATAATCTAAGTTGGCATCACCGACCAATAAAACAGCCTCTGGTTGGGGGGCTTGCCAACTGTTATAGGTATAGGCCAGAAAATCCTGAATAGCCTGCGGAGTAAAGACACCAGCACTAAACTCATCATAAATATCCTCAACATCAACCACCACAATGTCTAGCTCTGAGGTTGATTGACGATGGGTGGCTAAGGCCAAAGTTTGAGAATAAAAATCGCCATGTGTAATCATGATGTAATCGGCTTGATGGATTGTCGATTTCCAGTCGGACGGGGTGTCGACTTTGAGACTATCTTGGGTGAAAGTTAAAGGAGAAGAGGTGGCAACATAAAGCTGTTCTGGACTACTATTACTATCAAATTTCACCTTAAAATTAGCTCCATCTGCTTCAACAACGGTATTGGTGATGAGTGACACGGAGCGAGCAAGGGTTGTATTAAACACCATGATGTCAGCAGTGCTAAATCCAGGAATCTCAAACTGTGTTTTACCATACGATATGGGCGTAAAAATCAGATTGTTATCAACCGCTTTGTAAGACGCTTTGTATATTACTTCAATCCAGTTGACAAAAAACTGGTCAAGATTAGCCCCTGTACCGCCGGGGGCTTCGATACGGAAGGTGTTAGCACCATCAACCAAGGCCGAGTGGTCATTGAGGGTCAGGGTGTAAATTTCGACATCTCGTCCATCCCAGGTAATCCCCTCAGAATCAACATCCTGTTCATTAACATACACTTTCGCATGATGATTGGGTGAGGTGGCTTGATCATCAGTAAACCCCTTAAAATATATTCGTATTGTCACCTCTGTTGAGGAGTTGGTGACGGCATTAGGGAGCATAATGGTATAATCTCGACTTTTGTCTAATCCACTGGTATTGGGACTAAGTCGGTCTTCCCAAAACCAATGGTCTTCGTTGGCTTTAGGATTCGGCATACTTCTCCAGTATTTGACATCTTCCTCAGCAGAAATTATATTTTCATGAATTGTAGTTACAGTTGTCCCATCGGCAAGTGTACCGTCAACTAGCTTCATGCGTAACCCGTTGTCACTATCAGTGCGTAGAACATACACATTTTTTTCGCTGTACATACTGCTTTTAAGCCCTGTCCCATAAAACAAGAAAAAATCACCGGATGCAAATAGACCGTCTGCGGCGGTATTAACATGGATTGGAATCTCTTGGTCGCCATTAAATAAGCTGAGAGCAGTGGGGGAGACATTGGTTATATCTAACCCCGCGGCGATGATATTATCGTAGGTCAATTTGTATAACCCATCCTGCTCTACAAAAATCTTTAGCCGATCTTTGCCTTCGACTTGGCTTGGTTTAATCGTTATGTCACCCTGTTTAGCTTGTTTGGGCATGGTCGGGCGATTAAGCCATTCATAATTCAGCAGGGTATCTTGATAAACCGATTCATACATGGGGCTGATGCTTGGCCCATCGCTTGAACGACCTGATCTAGCCCACCGAACCTCGGCGACAATCCGATGATAGAGTTGTACCTCGCCCGTTTTTGGATTGTACTGTACGGGATAAAACTGTAATTGGGCGACGGCTTGGTCGCGAATATAGCCGGTGTCGCCAATGGTAGCCAGTTTATTTGGAAAAAACTTGTTGGTTTGATAAACATTTTTATTGAGACTAAACTGTTCTGTAACTACTCGATTCTCATCCTCGCCTAACACCACCTCGCCTAACACCACCACTTCAGGCGCAGGGTAGAGCAGATAAGATTCGGGTAAGGTTTCAGACTCTTGCTCGATGACTTTAACCGAAACCCCTTTGGTTGTCGGAACTCCTAGCCAACTCCCTCTGATAGGCGTTTGAGGATTCCCGGTAATACTGCTTTGAACCATGTCGGGAATCACGAGTTGTTGATAGGTTTGCCCAGCATGGGTTATTGTTTTTATCTCAAAATCTGAGACAGTTAACGCTACAATCATGGATTGTTCATCCATTGAAAGAACTTGTAAACCAGCCTCAACTGCTTCTTCTTCTTGGGCGGCTATGGTTGAACCACTTATTGCAAACAACAAGATAACTAAACTAATACTGATAAACTGTTGGAACTTCATCGTTTTTCCATCTCCTTAGTTTTTTAGGTAGTGATAAGGAGTGCAAAGCTCGCTTTGCCTGCAAGCCTTGCACTCCAGATTCTGCCATCACTATAGTTGTTCAGATAAACATTTTCAGTCGTTACCTTCCCGGGCTATCAACGTAAGCCGAGATATGTAGCACATGCTTCAGCCTGTGCCGCACAGTCTAAAGACTGTGTTACGATATTATCTGTCGCACGTTAAGTTGATAGCCCCTTCCCGCAAGTTTTGAACTTGCGGGAAGGTTGGTCTTGAATTGAAAATTATTTTCTGAAAGACTGTACTTGTGCAGGACTATCGTTTTTAATGTGATTTATTATTGGGTAAACAAAAAGAGAGAACTTAATTTAACTTTAAGTTCTCTCAGTTATATACATCTATCTTGTTTACTCCTCTTTTTGTCAATCTTTACATCGTCATTTGTATTGATGACCATGATTATAGAGGAAAAAAATTGATTGACAACTAAGTGAGACCCTAAAGGTTTCTAAAACCTTTAGGGTCTATGGCCTGAACTTACTCAATAGGGTCTATAACTTCAATAGGGAAAGGCCCGTGTAGAGTTATGGTACCATTATAATCAACATCTTCTAGCCAATAGAATTGACTGGGGTCCGTATCCATCAAACGATAGATTGCTCCAGTGCCATTTTCGGCTGAGGCCCCAATCATATCACCGTTTACCTTAGTTCGAGGGCCATCCTCACTATCGGCTCGATAAAGGTTGAAACCGGCATTGTCAATTTCGGTTGCGGTAATCCAAAGCAGTTTTACCTGATTACCCTGATCTTCGGCCACAAATTGGTCTAAAGTGATCTCGGTAGTTCCATTTTCATAGAAGCCAAAGTCCCATGTTAATTGATGACGACTGGTTGACCAGATAGAAATGCGAACGGTGGCATTGTTATCATCCAAGGCATCACTATCAACCGCATCTTGCGAGCTACCGCCCACATCAGTAGGGCTTCTTTCAAAATCGGCTAACTTACCACCTTCTGCAAAATTACTGGCATCTAACTGAACAAAGTAACGACCATAGTTAATCGGTGCGAAGAGATAGTTGCCATTAGCATCAGTCGTAACCGAGGTAACAAACTGGTCGACCGCAGGGTTGAAGGCACCATCTTTTGAGTTCATATCTTCATAAAGGTTGACCAACACACCATCAATGCCCGGCTCGCCTTCATCTTGAACACCATCTCCGCCATCTTTCTCTAGGTCTCGCCATACGGTATCACCAATAGAACCATAAGGTAATTCTGGCTCTTCGCCCTCTGTACAGCCGATGCTATAGTAGTTACTACCAACCCAAGTATCATTGACAACGAGCGAAAGCGTTACGTCCGAGGATTTTGCCTTATCACTATCGGGAATAGAGACAACATCCATATCTATCTGAACATTATTATTCGCCTCTAACGGCAAGTTTTTGAGGTAAAACAGTTTTCCGTACTCGGCGGGAATGGTAATAAAACGTTCACCATCATCATTTGTCTCAATCGACATGTCGTAAGGTTCACCCTCTGAACTGTTTTTGTCACTCCTCACAACCTGTACTGTCCATGTATCAAACAGGTCGCCTAAATAAAGTTTAACATGCTGGGTGCGCTGACTGACATACCACTGTGAGACAACAATATCAACCGTGTCAATCTGAGTTGACCCGTCAACCTCGTTGGGAATAGAGACATCGAAAGTTACGGAATCTTGTACAGGCATTGCTTGAGTGTTATCGCATGGAGCTACAATATTGGAGTTACGTTGTACGACATTACTCGCATCAGGAATTTTATTGACATAATACTGTTTTTCATTGCTGGTTGCGACAGCCTTAAAACACATGTGCGGTGAAGCATTGGCAAAGAAAGGTACGTTCCATGGAATAGTGACAATTTTACTTTCATAAGGTGCTAAATTGCCAACGTCAAGAACACCGATGCGACTGGCATTTTCCCATTCGGGGAAGAGGTTACTGCGAGACCATTTAAGGTCTATCTCTACATCGGTTTGAGGAACACTGCTGTTGTTTTGAACTCGGGTGTAGAAATAAACGGTTTGCCCGGGAATAGGATTTTGACTTTGTTCATACCCATCAAGTTCATAACGTAGCCATACATCAGGAGTTTTCCATAAGCCCCTCTCGCTAGGGTTTGGTTCAATCCCTATATCTTCCGAATTATCACGCATAAGCAGTCTCGCCACGTTACATTCTTGGTCGTTAGTATTAAAGGCTCGAACCCCGTTTACATCATATCCATCGGAACTACCCTTGTTGAAATCATCCACATTACTGGTGTCAACAATTTTGATGTAACAGGCGGTTGGAACTTCAGCCGGTAAATCAATCGTGCCATCACCTGTCAAACTGCCAGCCTTTATGTATGGGCCAGCTAATTCCATACCGACATAAACATCAGCTGATTCTAACGTTTCGCCGAGTGAGGCTTCGATAACCTCAATATCTGCCCCTTCACCATTTACAATTTGGTGCCGAAAACTTAAAATAATATCTCCACCAAACCCTAATGCGGCTGACATACTCCATGTTTTAGGCTGATTACTACTAGAAATAGCCCAATAGTCACCATAACTACCATCCCCAAACTCAAGCCCCTCCGCTTCGCCAACTACTGTTTGAGGATCACTATAAGAACTACTTATATCTAGACCATCCTTGCGGGCACCTGGGTTATAGGTGTTGGCTGTGTTAGCCCATTCCTCACCACTAGCGACAACATTCGCCCCAGTAAGACCTACTATGACAGCAATTAATGCTATCGCCATAAAAATCATAAAACTTCGTTGTACAGAAAA